>NZ_JBNCKP010000005.1:0-38965 GCF_049841575.1 Micromonospora sp. DT201
CTCATCTGCCTCGCCCGCCGCCGCTGCGACGTCCTATACGCCATGCTCCGCGACAAGATCCCCTACCAACCACGACCAGCCGCAGCATGACGAAACCACGCAACACACGACCGACGCGCTGGTGTGTCACCATGTCAGCCATGACGATCATCAGAAAGGGTCATGGCGCGTAGGTCACCAGCGAGAGTGCGCGCCGCAGCACACCCCCGACTCGATCATGCCGCCGTCTCTACCTTGCCCGGCCTAACAGCACGCGGCAGAGCCAGCATCGCCCAGCTCGAACGCACGCGACTTTGGCCAGGAGCCGCACACGAGGCCTTGACCGCCTGGGACCGGTTCCTCCACGACCCAGCCCACCGACTCTTCGACCCCGCATACGGCTGCGGCGTCCTCGCGTGCTGTCCTGACCCGCTAGAACTCCGCCGCATCCTGCACGTCGTCACCCATGCCCTGCCTCGGCACGACGCCCGCCAACTCCGCCGACGCCTCGCCGAGCTAGACGCACAGTGGTGAACCCCTTGACGAAACCCATAGGGACACCCCCCGGGCGCCCAGCCCACCCTCTTCTGCGCGATCTTGCACTTGCTGTCGAGACATAAGAGGACATTTAACGCATTGCGACAACCGAAACTGCAAGATCGCCAGCCCGGCCAGCCCGGCCAGCCGCAGCCGGCGCATGATCCACTCCATATCGCCGATATTGCGCTGTCCGGCCGCTGGGATACCGCCATGTCGCCGACATGGAGTCGATCACGACCAGCTGATCAGTGCGGGGCGCGTGCGGGGCGAGCCCCCGCGCTGGGTCGCTTCGCCCCGCGCTGGGTCGCTTCGCCTTGCGTCGGGTTCGCCCCGGGTCGGGTTCGCCGGGTTGCTTCGCCCCGCGCTGGGTCGCTTCGCCTTGCGTCGGGTTCGCCCCGGGTCGGGTTCGCCCCGCGCCGGGTCGATCATGGAGTTGCGGTGCCCCGCAAAAAGGGCGCGTGTGGAGGTAATGACCACCACAACTCCATGATCGATCGGGGCTGGGGCTGGGGCTGGGGCTGGGGATGGAAACGGGGACGGGGACGGGGGCTGGGATCGGGGTTGGGTTCTTGGGTGGGGTGGGGGCTAGTGGGGTTGGGGGGTTGGCTGGCGGCGTTGGGTGGGGAGGGTTGGGGTCAGGGGGCTGGGGAGGCCGGTTGCGGTGGCTTGGCCGGTGCGGTCGACTGCGACGTGGACCGGGGTGTTGGCTACGCGGAGACCGTGGGCGCTGACTGCGCCTAGTTCGGCTCCGGCAAGCGGGGCCAGCCGGACCGTCCCGCCCGGCACGTCCGGGTAGAGCCCGGTGGCGGCCTGGAGCAGGAGCACCGCGCCCGCCGCAGCCCACGCCTGGGGCCGGCACGCAGCCGGGTACGGCACCGGGCGGTTCACAAGTGTCCGGTCGTCGCCGCCGTAGAGTTCGGGCAGCCGGTAGTCGAAGGCCTCGGCTGCGGTGAGCAGCCCTTCGGCGAGGCCGAGCGCCGCATCCCGGTGCCCGGCGCGGGCCAGCCCGGCGAGCACGATCGCGGTGTCGTGCGTCCAGATTGAACCGCAGTGGTACGACAGCGGGCTGAAGCCAGCGTCGTCGGTGGACATGGTCCGCAGCCCGAATCCGCCGGCGAGGGTGTCGGTGGTGAGCAGCTTGGCGACCTGGGCCTCCTCGTCGCGGCTGAGTAGGCCGGTGCCGAGCAGGTGGCCGATGTTGCTGGTCAGCGAGTCGACGGGCCGTTTGTCCCGGTCGAGGGCAAGTGCGGGCTGCGGACCGTACCGGCCGTCGACCCAGAAGGTTTCCCGGAACCGGCGGGCCAGCGCGGCGGCGTGCTCGCGCCAGCGGTCGGCACCTGGTCGGCCGAAGGCGTCGAGCAGGGCGGCGCCGCTCACCGCTGCCTCGTGCGCGTACCCCTGCACCTCGGCCAGCACGATCGGCGCGGTGGCCAGGGTGCCGTCGTGGAATCGGACGGCGTCGCCGGAGTCCTTCCAGCCTTGGTTGGACAAGCCGTGGCCGGCGGTGTCGATGTACTCGACCAGGCCGTCGCCATCCGGGTCGGCGTGCTCGCCGAGCCAGCGCAGCGCCGCCTCCAGGTACGGCAGTAGCGGTTCGATCTGCTCGGCGGGCAGGCCCCAGCGCCACGCGTCGTGCAGCAGGTTGACCCAGAGCATGGTGGCGTCGACGGTGCCGTAGTAGGTCGGCGGTAGCCGTAGCCCGTGGTCGGGCAGCGCGAGCTCGTGGCGGCGCAGCTCGTGCAGGATCTTGCCGGGGGCTTCGCCGGTGGTGGGGTCGATTCGGGTGCCTTGGCGTCGGGCGAGCACCCGCAGGGTGCCGGCGGCCAGGTCGGTGCCGAGCGGCAGCATCATCCGGGCGGCCCAGAGGCTGTCCCGACCGAACAGGGTGAGGAACCAGGGCACTCCGGCGCCGAGGAACACGTCCTCCGGTGCGCCGGTCTCGGCCAGCCGCAGGCCGCGCAGGTCGTCGAGGCTGCGGTTGAGCAGTCGGACCAGGCGCCGGTCGTCTGCGGTCACCTGGGGTCGTGACCACTCCGGGTCGCCGGTTGGGCCGACGACGACGGCGCGTGGGTCCTCGACGGTCAGCTGCCAGCGCAGCACCGTCTCGCCGCCGGGGGGCAGCTCGACTGGCCAGGCCAGCCGGGGTGCGGTGATCCGGTCATCGGTGGCGAGCACGTCGGCACCCGATGCGGTGACGGTGACGGTGATCCCCTCTGCCGACCAGGTGAGCACACCCGGTTGGCCGGTCTTGGCCTCCAGCGCGGCGGCGGCGCCACCGGACTTGACGACCTCGATGGGTGCCAGGTCGCAGCCGAGGTCGACGGTGACGGTGGCCCGTACGCCGACCGTGGCGGTGGAGACGATCCGCAGTTCTTCGGTGAGGCCGTTGCGGGTGGCCCGGCGGAGCCGGTCGACGCGGACGGTGGGGTCGGGCGCGGGGTCGCCGAGCCAGCGCGCCAGGCTCACGAAGTGGGCGCCGTGCGGGCCGTCGTCACCGCGGGTCAGATTTTCCAACTCCCGGTCGTCGACCCGCAGCTCGGCCCGGGAGAGCACGCGGGCGTCGGCGTGGAAGACGCCCTGGACGCCGGTCGGACGGATCTGCCCGGTCGCGTCCCCTAGCGCGCTGGTCGGGGCGAAGACCACCCCCACCAACTCGTGCAGGAGGGGTTGCAGCTGGCGTTCGATCACGGTTGTGGCTCCAGATCATCGGGGTGCGGGGCGGACGTCTTGACAACGTGCCCTCGGCGGTGCAAAGTGCGAAACATTCCAGAAACTTGAACGATCTAATCGTGCACTATCCGAATTGGATCGTTCAAGATGGCGAGAGGTATTAAGTGGCCGAAAAGGTGACCATCGCGACGGTGGCCCGGCACGCCCGAGTCAGCCGGCAGACGGTGTCCAACGTGCTGAACGCGCCGCACATTGTGCGGGAGGAGACCCGACTGCGGGTCGAGGACGCGATCAACGCACTCGGCTACCGGGCCAACCAGGCTGCCCGGCAGATGCGCACCGGCCGGTCCCGACTCATCGCCGCCCGGATCGAACCAACGCGCGACGGAATCAACGGCTCCGTACTCGACCGTTTCCTGCACGGCCTCACCGAGACCGCCGACGCCGCCGGTTACCGGGTGCTGCTCTACACCGCCACCGACGACGAGCGCGAAATCTCCACGTACGACGACCTGCTCGGCACGTACGAGCTGGATGCGTTCGTACTCGTCGGCACTAAGTACGGCGACCCGCGTACCGCCTGGCTTGCCGAGCGGGACGTGCCGTTCGTGACCTTCGGGCGTCCCTGGGACGCGCTCGACGCGCACCCCTGGGTGGACGTGGATGGTGCCGCCGGCACCGCCGGGGCCACCCGGCACCTGCTGGCCGCTGGGCACCGACGGATCGCGTTCATCGGCTGGCCAGCTGGTTCGGGCGTCGGGGACGACCGGCGCGCCGGCTGGCGCGACGCGCTGCACGGGGCCGGTGTCGACCCGACCGGGCTGCACCGGGAGACCGAGGACGGCATCGCCCAGGGTGAACAGTTGATGCGCGACCTGCTCGTCGCCGTGGCGCCGACCGCCGTGGTCTGCGCCAGCGACTCGCTCGCCCTCGGCGCCCTCCAGGCGATCCGCGATACCGACCCGCCCGTGTCGGTGATCGGCTTCGACGACACGCCGGTGGCCGCTGCGGTCGGGCTGGACAGCGTCAGCCAACCGCTCGGCGAAGCCGCCGCCCGCTGCGTCGACCTGCTCACCGGGGTCCTCGACGGCAACCACCAGACCCCCACCCGCGTGCTGCTCCAGCCCTCGCTGGCACTGCGGCACACCGCGTAGTCCCACCCCCACCAGGAGAGAACATGGCACCTCGAACAATCACCCGGGCAGCGGTGGCCGGCCTCGCCGCCGTCGCCCTCCTCGGTACCGCGGCCTGCGGCAGCGGCTTCGACGACTCGTCCGGCGACGCCGCCCAGTCCAGCGGCCCGGCCAGCCTGCAGATCCTGATCGGCTCCTCCGGCGAGGCCGAGACCAAGGCCGTGCAGGACGCCGCCGCGAAGTGGGCGAGCGGCTCCGGCAACACCGCCACGGTCACCCCGGCACAGGACCTCACTCAGCAGCTTGGTCAGGCCCTCGCCGGTGGCACCCCGCCGGACGTCTTCTACGTGGACGCGGCCCAGTTCGCCGACTACGCCAGCGTCGGCGCCCTGGAGCCGTACGGCGACAAGGTCAGCAACTCGGGCGATTTCTACGAGAGCCTGCGCAGCGCCTTCACGTACGACGGCAAGCTCTACTGCGCGCCCAAGGACTTCTCCACCCTGGCCCTGCAGATCAACACCGACCTGTGGGCCAAGGCCGGGCTGACCGACGCCGACGTGCCGACCACCTGGGACCAGCTCACCGCGACCGCCCAGAAGATCAAGGCCAAGGGGCAGGTCCCGCTGGCCCTCGGCGACACCCGGGACCGCATCGGCGCCTTCATGGTGCAGAACGGCGGCTGGCTGTTGAGCAAGGACGGAAAGCAGCCGACCGCAGACACCGCGGAGAACCTGGCCGCCCTCCAGTACGTCAAGACCATGCTCACCACCGGCCTGGCGAAGTACCCGAAGCAGCTCGACGCCGGCTGGTCCGGTGAGGCGTTCGGCAAGGGCAAGGTCGTGATGACCATCGAGGGCAACTGGATCAAGGGCGCCCTGCAGAACGACTTCCCGAACGTGAAGTACAAGGTCGTGGCGCTGCCGGCCGGCCCCAAGGGACAGGGCACGCTCTCCTTCACCCAGTGCTGGGGCATCGCCGCGAAGAGCAGGTACAAGGACCAGGCGATCAAATTCGTCGAGGCGATGACCAGCGGCGAGCAGCAGATGACCTTCGCCAAGGGGTTCGGTGTCATGCCGTCCCGCCAGTCGGTGCGTGAGCAGTACACCGCCGCATTCCCGGCGGACAAGGTGTTCGTCGACGGTGTCGCGTACGCCCAGGGCCCGGTGAACGCCCCGAAGATGGACAGCGTCCTCAAGGACTTCGACACCGGCCTGCAGGGCCTGACCAACGGCGACCCGAAGACCGTGCTGCAGAACTTCGACAAGAACGCCAAGGCGGCGCTCGGCGGCAGCTGATGTGAGGCAGGGGCCCCGGCATGCACGGGGTCCCTGCCTCACCCGTCGGTCCGAAAGAGGGAGGGAGGGGAATTGGCAACCGAGACACTGACCGCCGCGGTGACCGCGCCCGGGTCGGGCCCGCGCCGACGCCGGGGCCGCATCCGGAGTAACGAAAATCTCGCCGGGTGGCTCTTCGTCGCGCCGGTGATCGTCATTCTGGGGCTGTTCCTGCTGCTGCCGATCCTGATGGCGCTCTGGGTCAGCCTGACCGACTGGAACGGGCAGGGCAGCCCCTTCACCGGCGACGTCCCGTTCGTCGGCGCACACAACTACACCCAGTTGTTCACCGAGGACGGGCTGGCCCGCCGCGACTTCATGACCAGCATCCGCAACAACATCTACTACGTGGCGATCGTGGTGCCGGCGCAGACCCTGCTCGCGCTCGGCCTGGCACTGGTCGTCAACAACCGGATGCTCAAGGGCAAGAGCTTCTTCCGCAGCGCCTTCTACTTTCCCTCCGTCACCAGCTCGGTCGCCATCAGCGTGGTGTTCCTGTTCCTCTTCGCCAACTCCGGCGCGGTGAACGCGCTGCTCGGCGTCCTCGGGATCGACGGCCCGGAGTGGTTCGCCGATTCCCGTGGCGTGTTGCACCTGCTGTTCGGCGTGTTCGGCGTCGACTCGCCCCCGGCGGCGTTGGCCGACGGCGGCCCGCTCGGCCTGAGCTGGTGGGAATGGCTGGCCGGCCCGAGCGTGGCGATGATTTCGATCATCACGCTGGTCGTCTGGACCACCTCCGGCACCTTCATGCTGATGTTCCTGGCCGGCCTGCAGAACGTGCCGGTCACCCTGGACGAGGCGAGCACCCTCGACGGCGCGTCCCGGTGGCAGCGGTTGCGGCACGTCACCCTGCCACTGCTCAGGCCGACCATGTTCCTGGTGCTCACCCTCGGCACGATCGGCTCCTGGCAGGTCTTCGACCAGGTGTACGTGATGAGCCAGGGCGACCCGGCCAAGACCACGCTCACCCCGGCCTACCTGTCGTACCGGACCGCTTTCCGGGAGTTCGACTACGGCTCCGGCGCGGCGATCTCGTTCGTCCTGTTCCTGATCATCATCGTGCTCACGCTGATCCAGCGCCGGGTGCTGGCCGAGCGAGACACCGATCGGCCGCGCCGCGGCTGGTGGCGTCGGCGCGTACCGGGGAGGTCCTGAGATGGCCGTGCTGACCGACCGCCCGGCGGCGGCGCCCGCCCGGCGCGACGAGCGCGCGGCCCGCACCCTGGCCACCCGCTTTCTGGGGTACGCCACGCTTGTCTTCTTCGGGTTGGTGTTCCTCTACCCGTTCGTCATCCAGATCGGCAACTCGCTCAAGACCGAGGCCGACGCGGCGGCGAACCCGCTGACGCCGTTCCCGGACCCGTTCACGCTGGCCAGCTTCGAGCGGATCTTCGCCGGCACCAACTTCCCGCTCTGGTTGGGCAACTCGCTGCTGGTCACGGTGCTGGTGACCATCGGTCGGGTGTTCTTCGACTCGCTCGCCGGTTACGCGCTGGCCCGGCTGCGGTTCCGGGGGCGCGACGGGCTGTTCGCCGCGGTCATCGCGGTGCTGGCGGTGCCGGGGGTGGTGCTGCTGATTCCGAAGTTCCTGGTGCTCAACCAGCTCGGCATCTACAACAGCTACGCCGGCCTGGTGGTGCCGTTGCTGGCCGACGCGGCGGGCGTGTTCATCATGAAGCAGTTCTTCGAGTCGATCCCGGTGAGTGTGGAGGAGGCAGCCCGCATCGACGGGGCGAGCATCTTCCGCACCTTCTGGTCGGTGGTGCTGCCGATGGCGAAACCGGCGCTGATCACTCTGACCATCCTGTCGTTCCAGGGGTCCTGGAACGAGTTCCCGCACAGCCTGGTGTCGGTGCAGAACCCGGACCTGTTCACCCTGCCGCGCGGGCTGGCCGACCTGGTCAGTGGTTCACTCGGCAGCGGCACCCAGTACCCGCTCAAGCTCGGCGCCGCGCTGTTGGCCACCATCCCCGTGGCGATCATCTTCGTGGTGTTCCAGCGGTACTTCGTCCGCGACGCCAACGACGGCTCCGACAAGGGCTGACCCGCCCGGTGTGTGGCGGCCCCGAGCCGGGGCCGCCACGCACCGATCAGCTGGCTGGAGCGTCCTCGGCCACCTTCTCCGTCGGCACGCCCACGTGCAGGCGCACCTGCGGCACCAGCATGTCTTCGACGTCCAGGGCGCGAGCCGCGCCGTCGGGCTCCCAGCCGGTGCTGGTGAGGAACTTGCGAGTTGCCTCGTCACCGTCGAACGCCCAGGCCACCGCGCGACTCAGGCCGTCTTCCCGCCACAGGTCGACGGTGGCGGCGAGCAGTCGACTGCCGTGCCCACGCCGACCCCAGCGCGGCTCCACCAGCAGGTCGGTCACCGCGGCCACATCCGGGCCGAGCGCGTCGGCCGGCTCACCCGGGGCCAGCGCCTCGCTGTCGGCCGGCCCGGAGGCGGCGAACCCCACCAGATACGATTGCTCGGCCTGTTCGACGGCGACCAGCACCCGGTGCGCGCCCGAGGGCGGCTCCAGCACCGCGGCGCTCCACCGCCGGGCGAGGAACGCCTCGTCCAGGTTGTCAAGCACGTGCCGAGGCAGGATCCGGCGGTACGCAACCCGCCAGGTTGCGAGCTGGATGCGTGCGATCTCGCCGGCGTCCTCGGGACGCGCCGGGCGGACGTACCCGAGAGCCATGGGACGGAAGCCTACGCAGGGCGAGGGAGGCGACGGTGGCGCAGGGTGCCAACAGGACGACCGTGCAGGTCGTCGGGGTGGTGGTGCTCGCCGCGGCGGTCGCCGGGTTCCTCGCCGTCGCCGCCGTACGGCACGGCTTCTTCGACCTCAAGGTCTACTACGGCGCGTTGACCTGGTGGGTCCACGACGGCGGGGAGATCTACGACTACCTCAAGCCGGGCACCCAGTACGGCTTCACCTATCCGCCGTTCGCCGCGCTGGTCATGCTGCCGATGGCGTACCTGCCGTGGTCCGCCGCGATCGTGGTGAGCGTGCTCGCCAGCGTGGCCACCACGACGGTGCTGATCTGGTGGCTGGTCGACCCGATCGCCCGTCGCGCCGGCTGGACCAGGTGGTTCGCCCTCGCCGTGGCGCTCTGCCTGGCCGCCGCATTCGAGCCGATGCGCGAGACGGTCAACTTCGGCCAGGTCAACACGTTGCTGCTCTTCCTGGTGGCAGTGGATCTGCTGCGGCTGCTGCCGTCCGGCAACCGGTGGGCCGGGGTGGGCATCGGGCTCGCTACCGCGATCAAACTGACCCCGGGCGTCTTCATCGTCTACCTGTTGGTGACCGGGCGATGGCGGGCCGCTCTCACCGCCAGCGGCACGGCCGCCGGAGTGTCGTTGCTGGCTGGCGCGCTCTTCCCGGACGCGTCCCGGGAATTCTGGACCGAGGCCTTGTGGAACACCGACCGGGTGGGTGAGCTCGCCTTCGTCTCCAACCAGTCGCTGCGCGGGGTGGTCGCCCGGCTCGACCCGCAGCACCCGAGCACCCTGCTCTGGCTGCTGCTGGTGCTCGGCACCCTGGCGCTGTGGGCCTGGCGATCCCGGGCCGCCGTCGCGGCGGGCGACGAGGCGACCGGGCTGGCACTGAGCGGCGCGGTGATGTGCCTGGTCAGCCCGGTCACCTGGGTGCATCACCTGGTCTGGTTGCTGCCCGCGCTGATCCTGCTGGTCGACAACGCGATGGCCGCGCCGGCCGGCCGCCGACGGCGGGTCCTGCTGATCGCCGCGACCATCGGGTACGTGCTGCTGATCAGCCGGACCGTCTGGTTCTGGGAGAAGGACTTCACCGGCGTCGACGGCTTCCTGGGCAGCAACGCCTACGTGTGGATCAGCCTGGCGCTGCTTGCCTTCCTGCCGATCCGCCGCTGGCTGACCGCGCACGGGTCAGTGGTCGAGGCGTCCGGCGTACCGCAGCTCGACCAGCCCGACCGGCCCACGCCCGCCGGCGAGCGGCACCTGATAGGTCGACTGCTCACCGTCCGGTGACAGCCCGGCCCGCTCGCAGAACCGGCGAGCCCGCCGGTTGTCCGCCAGCACCCACGCCCGGTAGCCGGTCCAGCCGTGCTCGCTGAGGCCGGCCCGGGCGGCGGCCAGGAGCGCGGCGGCGGTCCCGTCACCCCAGCACGAAGGCTCCACGTAGAGCGCCACCACCTCGCCGATCGTCGGGTCCAGGTCGTCCCGGTCCTGGTTGCGGCGGTACGGCCCAAAGGTGGTGAAGCCGACGACCAGCCCGTCCACCTCGCCGAGCAGGGTGGTGAACGGATGCTCCGGATCGGCGGTGCCGACATCGCGGCGGCGTTGCGCCCAGGCCAGCACGTTCAGTCGGCCGAGCACCTCGTCCGGCATGAAACCGGCGTAGCCCGCCTGCCAGCCGTGCACGTGCACCCGGGCGACAGCCTCGGCGTCGTCCGGCTCCTCACGACGGATGGTCAGCATTGCACCGTTCTATGCCCCGTTGGTCGTCGCGTCCAGCTTCCCGCACCGACGTCGTACCGATGAATTAATGTCGCCGACGATGACCGCACCGGAATCGCTCTCGCTCGCCCAGGCCCGGCGGGTGGCACTCGCCGCCCAGGGCTTCGCCGACCCGGCGCCGGCCGGCGTGCCCACGCGCCGGCACCTGCGGCGGGTGCTCGACCGGGTCGGGTTGATCCAGATGGACTCGGTCAACGTGCTGCAACGGGCGCACTACCTGCCGCTGTTCAGCCGGCTCGGGCCCTACCCGACCACGCTGCTCGACCGGGCCGCCTACCGGCGCCCGCGTGAGCTGTTCGAATACTGGGGTCACGAGGCGTCGCTGATCCCGGTCGAGTTGCACCCGATGCTGCGCTGGCGGATGGCCCGGGCGCACAGCGAATCCTGGGGCGGCATGCGGCGGATCGCCCAGGAGCAGCCGGACCTGGTCGCCTGGGTTCGCGACGAGGTGGCCGCCCGAGGGCCGCTGACCGCTGCCGAGATCGAGCACGACGCGCCCCGGGAGACCGGCAACTGGGGGTGGAACTGGTCGGCGGTCAAGCGGGCGTTGGAGTTCCTCTTCTGGGCCGGGGAGGTGGCCGCCGCAGAGCGCAGCAGCTCCTTCGCCCGCCGCTACGACCTGCCCGAGCGGGTGCTGCCCGCGGCGGTGCTGGCCGCGCCCACCCCGACCGACGCCGAGGCGTACCGCACGCTGGTGGCCCTTGCCGCGCGGTCGCTCGGAGTGGCCGCCGAGCCGGAGCTGCGCGACTACTTCCGACTGCCGCTGGCCGGCGCCCGGCAGGCCGTCGCGGAGCTGGCCGAGGCCGGTGAGCTGGTGCCGGTCACCGTGGCAGGCTGGCGCCAGCCGGCGTGGCTGCACGCGTCCGCCCGGCTGCCCCGGTGGATTCGGCACAACACCCTGGTCAGTCCTTTCGACCCGCTGATCTGGGAACGTGCTCGCACCGAGCGGCTGTTCGACTTCAATTACCGGATCGAGATCTACGTTCCCGCGCCACAACGGATCTACGGCTACTACGTGTTGCCCTTCCTGCAGGGCGACCGGTTCACCGCCCGGGTCGACCTGAAGGCCGACCGCAAGGCCGGGGTGCTGCTGGTGCCGGCCGCCTGGATCGAGCCCGGTGCCGACCCGGGGGAGACCGCGGTGGCGCTCGCCAGCGAGCTGTACCGGCTCGCCGGTTGGCTCGGCCTGGACGCGGTGGCACCGCCGCTGGCCGGCGACCTGGCCGGTCCGCTCACCGCCGCGTTGGCCAGCGTGTCCGGTGTACCGTGAGCGCGTGACGAGCGCCCCCGGTCCGGTCGACCAGCCGCAGCCCGCCCCCGGGGCGGTCCACACGGTGCCGGCTGATTCGGGCGGCGTGGGCCCGGCTGGTTGGCCGACGACCCCGCCGGGTGGCTACCCGGCCCCCGAGCCGGACCGGCTCACCCGGTTCGTGCTGCGGCTCTATGAGCGTTCGCCGCGCTGGGCGGTGCCGCTGGCCGCGGTCGGCTGCGTCGCCGCCGGCATGGGCTACGCGCTGCTCAGCGATCCGGCCGACGCCGACCCGGACGCCGAGCCCACCTGTCTGCTCAAGCTGACCACCGGGCTGGACTGCCCAGGCTGTGGCGGCACCCGCGCACTTTGGTACGTGCTGCACGGCGACCTGCCGGCCGCTGCCCGGCACCACTTCCTGTTCGTCTTCGCGCTGCCGTTCCTCGCGTACCTCTTCGTGGTCTGGGCGGGCAACCAGGCGTTCGGCTGGCGGCTGCCCGAGCTGCGGATCAGCTCGAAGGTCATCACCGGCTTCCTGGCCGCGTGGCTCGCCTTCTCGGTGCTGCGCAACCTGCCCTGGGCGCCGTTCACCTCGCTCTACGTCTGACCTGCTCGCATCGCGCGCTCTCGACGGCCGGAATCGGGCGGTGCAGAGCCAGCGTGGTTCGCCCAGGGCGGGGCAGGGCCTCGCGGTGTTCCTGTAGAGCTGCCCCGGATCTGGGGCAGAGGGCTTGGTCGACCTGCCACCCGCGACGAACCGGCGCGGAGCGCGCGGCGCCGGTCCGCCAGAACGCCGCGGCGCCGGGCGGCCAGAACTCCGCGGGGATGGTGCTCGGATGTGGAGCGCGGGGCAGTGCGGAGACGTGGAGCGCGAGGCGGGCCGGCTTGTCGGCGGGGACTCGGCCGGGCTTGTCGGCGGGGACTCGGCCGGGCTTGTCGGCGGGGACTCGGCCGGGCTTGTCGGCGGGGACTCGGCCGGACCACGCAGCGCCTGCCCCAGATCTGGGGCAGCTCTACAGGCAACCGGGGAGGGGTCAGGGGTCGGCGGTGCGTCGGCGAGGGCGGCGAGGGCGTCGAGATCTTGGACACTTTTGGCCCCCGCTGAGGCGGGAGACGTCGGTGATTTTGGCGGCAGCTGGGCGGTTTCGGCACCGCGAGCCCGAGTTGGGCGTGGGACCGCTGACCACTACAGTCGCAGGAATGCCGGAGATGGTGCAGCCCCAGGTCAAGTTGATCGCGTGGACCCAGTTCGCGGCCCCGGACGACGTGCCGTGGTCGACCGACGCCGAGGGGGGCCAGGCGCTCGCCGAGTTCGCCGGCCGGGCCTGCTACCAGTCGTGGAAGAAGCCGAACCCGGCCACCGCCACCAACGCCAGCTACCTGGCGCACATCCTCGACGTCGGGCACCTCTCGGTGCTGGAGCACGGGTCGGTGACCTTCTACTTCACCGGGGTGTCCCGCTCCTTCACCCACGAGTTGATTCGGCACCGGCACTTCTCGTACTCCCAGCTGTCCCAGCGCTACGTCCCCGAGCGGGACGCGGCCATGGTCGAGCCGGCGGTCATCGCCGACGACCCGGAGCTGCACAAGAAGTTCGTGGAGGCCGCCGAGGCGAGCGTTCGGGCGTACACCGAGTTGTTGGAGGGCCTCGAGCAGCGCTTCTCCGACGAGCCGAACCCGACGCTGCGCCGCAAGCAGGCCCGGCAGGCGGCCCGGGCGGTGCTGCCCAACGCCACCGAGACCCGGATCGTGGTCAGCGGCAACTACCGGGCCTGGCGGCACTTCATCGCGATGCGGGCCACCGAGCACGCCGATGTGGAGATCCGTGAGCTGGCGGTGGAGTGCCTGCGCCAACTGCAGGGGGTCGCACCCAACGTGTTCGCCGACTTCGTGATCTCCACGCTGTCGGATGGCACCCAGGTGGCGGCCAGCCCGCACGAGGCGTCCTGAGCCCTTCCCTGGCGGGCCCCGGCTGGTCGTCCGCTAGGTTGGAGGGTATGAAGCACGACCACCTCGACGTCGCCGCACGACCGGTGTCCCGCCCCTTCGGCCGGCTGCTCACAGCCATGGTGAGCCCGTTCACCCCCGACGGCTCCCTCGACCTCGACGGTGCCGCCCGGCTGGCGAGCCATCTTGTCGACGAGCAGGGCAACGACGCGCTGGTGGTCAACGGCACCACCGGCGAGTCGCCGACCACCACCGACGCGGAGAAGGACCACCTGATCCGGGCCGTGGTGGAGGCCGTCGGTGACCGCGCCAAGGTGGTCGCCGGGGTCGGCACCAACGACACCCGGCACACCATCGAGCTGGCCACCGCCGCCGAGAAGGCGGGCGCACACGGTCTGCTGGTGGTAACCCCCTACTACAACAAGCCACCGCAGAGCGGCTTGCTGCGGCACTTCACCGCGGTGGCCGACGCCACCGGCCTGCCGGTGATGCTGTACGACATCCCGCACCGCTCGGGCGTGCCGATCGACACCGAGACGCTGGTCCGGCTCGCCGAGCACGGCCGGATCGTCGCGGTCAAGGACGCCAAGGGCGACCTGACCGCCACCAGCTGGGTGACCAGCCGGACCGCCCTCGCCTTCTACTGCGGCGAGGACGCACTCACCCTGCCGGCGCTTGCCGTTGGCAGTGTGGGCGTGGTCGGCACCTCGACGCACTTCACCGGGGCGCTGACCGCACAGATGATCGAGGCGTACGACGCGGGAAACATGCCCGCAGCGCTTGCCCTGCACCGGCGGCTGCTGCCGCTGTTCACCGGCATCTTCCGCACCCAGGGCACCATCCTGGTGAAGGCGGGCCTGGCATCCCTGGGCCTGCCGGCCGGCCCGGTGCGACCCCCGCTGGTGGACGCCACCGACGACGAGATCGCCCAGCTGCGCGCAGACTTCGCCGCAGCGGGCATGGAGCTGCCCGAATGATCGAACGACACGATGGGCGCCGAGTTACGGCGTCGCAGAATGAGGTGGACGCGTGACCGAGGCGCACATCGACGCGGAGCTTCCCCCGCCGCTGCCCGAGGGTGGGCTGCGGATCATCCCGCTCGGCGGGCTCGGCGCCATCGGTCGCAACATGACCGTCTTCGAGTACGACGGCAAGTTGCTGATCGTCGACTGCGGGGTGCTCTTCCCCGACGTCGAGCAGCCGGGAGTGGACCTGATCCTGCCCGACTTCGGCCCGATCCTGGACCGGCTGGCAGACGTCCAGGCGATCGTGCTGACCCACGGCCACGAGGACCACATCGGCGCGGTGCCCTACCTGCTCGCCCACAAGCCCGACATCCCTCTGGTCGGCTCACAGTTCACCCTCGCCCTGGTCGAGGCGAAGCTGGCCGAGCGGCGCATCCAGCCGTACACGCTGACCGTGCGGGAGGGCGGCCGTGAGCGGCTCGGCCCGTTCGAGTGCGAGTTCTTCGCGGTCAACCACTCGATCCCGGACGCCCTCGCGGTGGCCATCCGCACCCCCGCCGGCCTGGTGCTGCACACCGGCGACTTCAAGATGGACCAGCTCCCGCTGGACGGCCGGATCACCGACCTGGCCGGCTTCGCCCGGCTCGGCGCCGAAGGCGTCGACCTGCTGCTGTCCGACTCCACCAACGCGGAGATCCCTGGCTTCGTCACCCCGGAGCGGGAAATCGGGCCGGTGCTCGACTCGATCTTCGCGAAGGCCAAGGGCCGGATCATCGTGGCCTCGTTCGCCTCGCACGTGCACCGCGTGCAGCAGGTCTTCGACTCCGCCGCGGAGCACGGCCGCAAGGTCGCGCTGATCGGACGGTCGATGGTCCGCAACATGGGCATCGCCCGGGACCTCGGCCTGCTCAACATCCCGGCCGGCCTGGTCATCAGCATCGACGAGGCGACCACGCTGCCGCCGGAGCAGATCGTGCTGATGTCCACCGGGTCCCAGGGTGAGCCGATGAGCGCGCTGGGCCGGATGGCCAGCGGCGACCACCGGCACATCACCATCGCCCCCGGCGACACCGTGGTGCTGGCCTCGTCGCTGGTCCCCGGCAACGAGACCTCGGTCTACCGGGTGATCAACCGGCTCGCCCGAGCCGGCGCGGTGGTCGTGCACAAGGACGTGGCGAAGGTGCACGTCTCCGGGCACGCCCCCGCCGGGGAGTTGCTCTACCTGCTCAACGTGGTCCGGCCCAGCAACCTGATGCCCGTGCACGGCGAGTGGCGTCACCTGCGCGCCCACGCCCGGCTCGGGATCGAGTCAGGGGTCGCCGCCGACCGGGTGGTGCTCTGCGAGGACGGCGACGTGGTCGACCTGGTCGAGGGCCGCGCCAGCCTGGTCGGGCACGTGAAGAGCCGGTACGTCTACGTGGACGGTCTCGCCGTCGGTGACGTCAGCGAGTCGCTGCTCACCGAGCGGCGGATCCTCGGTGACGGCGGCTTCATCGCCACCACCGTGGTCGTCGACTCGGTCACCGGCAAGGTGGTCGCCGGCCCGACCCTGTCCGCGAAGGGCTTCTCCGAGGACCCGGAGGCGTTCAACCCGGTGGTCCCGCTGGTCACCGAGGCGCTCAACCGAGCCGCTGCGGACGGCATCACCGACCCGCACCAGCTCCAGCAGATCGTTCGGCGGACCGTGGGCCGGTGGGTCAACGACAAGTACCGTCGTCGCCCGATGATCGTGCCCACCGTCGTCGAGGTCTGACACGCGTGACCGGGCCGGTCGCCGACATCCCTCGTGGATGTCGGTGGCCGGCCCGGATCATGAACGGGTGCGCTCCGGCCCTTCCGTTCGTGACATGGGGTTGAGGTGACCCGGGTCACGGCAGCGCGGCGACCGCCTCGGCGTACGCCACGCCGGTGGTGATGGCGGCGTCCACCAGGACCATGAGTTGCGCCGGTGCCACCCCGTGCGCCAGGTCCGTGGCCACGTCGCCGGCCAGCACCAGTTCGTCGCCGAGTTCGTGCGCGTACGCCTTGGGCAGCAGCCGGTCGTGGTTCCACGCGTTGCAGAAGGCGTACGCCTCGGCGCGGCGGGCTGCCGGCAGCCGGCGGGTGGCCATGACGCGGGCGTGCAGCACCTCCCCGCGCTCACCGGCCCGCCGGAACTGGATCACCGCGCCACCCCATCGACCGACCACCGTGTCGCCCTCGTCCACCAGGTACCCCTCGCCGCGCCCGTCGAGTACCGCGGTGATCATGTCGAGGCTCAGCGACACGAGCTCCCGCTCGCTCAACCCGACCTCATCGCCGGACCGGTCGGTGTCGTACTCGTCGGGCCCGTCGTACTCGTCGGGCCCGTCGGTTTCGTCGTCGGCGGGCAGCTCAACCGGTGCCGCGAGCGGGCGCTCGGCGAGCCAGGCAGCCATCCGTCCGGAGTGGTGGCCGGTGCCGTTGCGGGCGTCGAAGCTGCCGGCCAGCTCGTTGGCCAACCCCAGCAGCAGCGCACCGAGTGCCGCCACGTCCAGCTCGGTGGCGGGCCGCTCGCCGTACGCCGGGCGTGGCATCGTCCGCCCGCCCAGCCCGGCCTCCACGGCCAGCCCGCAGACCAGCGCCCCGGCCGCGGCGAACTCCATGGCGGCGAGGTCGTCGGCCGGCCGGTCCAGTCGGGGCAGCTGCTCGGCCAGGATGGTCAGCCCGCGTTCCAGGTGCCCGCCGAGCGCGCAGAACCGCAGGTGCGGGGCGAGATGCGCGAACGCGGTGCGCTCGCGCCGGTGCCGGCGGTACGCCCGGACGTGTGCCGCTGCGGCCCGCTCCGGCTCGCCGGCCCGGAGAGCGGGCAGCAGACCGGCGACCAGGTCTCGTTCGGGCTGGTCGGTGCAGGCATCCCGGTCGCCGTCGGACTCCCGAAGCTCGTCGAGCGCGGCTCGCCACTCGCCCCAGCCGGCGAGCAGTTCCGCGCGCCGGGCCGGGGCGCAGCCCGGGCAGCCACCGGCCGGGCCGGGCCGCTTACCGGACCACCGCTCGTACCAGTGTCGGGCGGTGGGCTCGTCACCCAGGTGGTCGGCGATCCGGCAGTGCAGCTCCGCGACGGTCGGCGTGTCCGGACTGCCCACGCCGACCCGATGGGCCAGGTCGTGCAGCAGGGACCGGGTCTGGTCCAGACCGACCCGCGGGGTGCCGATCAGCGCCTCCACCGCGTACCGCTGGTAGCGCAGCAGCAGCCCGGCCTCGGCGTCGGTCAGCAGCTCGGGTCGGTGGTCGGCGGCGGCCCGGCAGCGCCGGACCGGCTCGACCAGGCGCCACCGCTGCCCGTGCAGCAGGTACGCCTCGATCAGCGCGAACCGTGCGTCCATCCCGGACCGGACGTCGCCGGCCGCGTCGGCGCGCTCGGCGAGCCGTTCCAGGGCCACCTGCCGGGCTGGCCCATCGGGCAGGTCCCGGGCGTCGGCGAGCGCGGTCTCCAGCGCGGGCAGGCGCTCCGCGCCGACCCAGCCGACGGGCGCGACGTGCGGCGTGTCGGAGTGGGCCGCCCGGTCGGTGCGGCTGCCGGTGAACTCTTCCCGGCCGGTCACGACGGCACCGCGCCGGGCAGCTGCTGGACCGCCACGGCGAGTTGACAGCCGGTGGAGATGCCGCAGTCGAGCAGCTGGTCGAGCTGGTGCGGGGTCACCCCGCGTTCCAGGTCGGTGACCACCTCGCCGTAGACCCGGGCCCGACCGTCGTCGTCGACGTGCACGAACGCCTTCGGCCAGAGCCGGTCGTGGTTCCACGAGTTGCAGAACGCGTACAGGGCGGGCACCTGCTCGATTCCGAAAGTGGGAGTGACCATCGTGCGAACCTGAAGCAGCTCGCCGTCCCCGCCGAGGCGTAGGAACCAGATCAGGTTGTCGTCGAAATGGCCCACCAGTTCGCCGTTCGCGGTCAGGCCGACGGACCGCCCGCGGGCGGCGAGCACCGCGGCGACCAGTTCACCGGTCAGCGGGCGCAGTGCACCAGGGTGCCCGGCCAGCGGATCGTCCGGATCGCCCTCGAATTCCGGCGACGCCATGGGGCATCCCTTCTGAGGCGGATATCACGACCGGCGGCGGGGCCGGTGTTGCGACGCGCGGACACGACCGGGAAAAGCGGGGATCTGCCCGGTCCCACCGTTACCGTGACTCTATGGCGGGCCGTACCTCTCAGGCGAGCCGGCGGCGCGGCGCGTCGCCGCGCGGTGGCACTAACAGTCGTGCCCGCCAACCGGCGAAGAAGACCCGGGCGCCGGCCCGGCGTCGTACCACGCCGGCCCGGCCCGGCCCGGCTGTCTACGTGGGCCGCGCGGTGGGTGCTTTGTGGATGGGCGTGGCACACGGGATGGGTTGGGCGGTGCGGGCCGCCGGTCGGCAGGCCGCCTCCGCTCGTGACCTCGACCCGGAGCACCGCCGAGACGGTGCCGGCCTGCTGCTGTTCGGCCTTGCCCTGCTCACCGCGGTGGCGCTCTGGTTCTCCGGGGCAGGCCCGGTGGGCGCGCGACTGGCCGACTCGGTCCGGCTGTTCCTGGGCGCGATCTCCGTTGTCGTCCCGGTGCTGCTGATGATCGGGGCGTGGCGGTTGATGCGTCAGCCGGCCGATCCGGAGCACCGCGGCCGCGGGTTGATCGGCTGGACGTCACTGCTCGTGTCGACCGCCGCGCTGCTCCAGATCGGTCAGGCTCCGGCCAACCCGCTGGAGCGGGACTTCGCCGGTGGCCTGGTCGGCGCGGGCATCGGCGGGTTGCTGGAACGCGCGGTCACCGCCTGGGTGGCGGTGCCGCTGCTGATCCTGCTGCTGCTCTTCGGTCTGCTCGTGGTGACCGCGACCCCGATCAACAAGATCCCCGAGCGGCTGGGCCTGCTCGCCGGCGGGCTCGTCGCCGCGCCGGACGCCGCTGCCGACGAGGAGTCGAACGAGACGGCCCCGCGGCCGGCCCGCAAGAGGCCGGCGAAGCGGATGCCGCCGCCGCTGAACCCGGACGACTTCGAGGACCTGGACGGCGCGGACCTCCAGGAGACCATGGTGCTGCCGCGCAAGTCACCGGCGAAGGTGCCGGCGAGCCGCCGGCCGCCGGCCGAGCCGCCGGAGCACTCACCCCCGCCGACCCGGGCCGAGCAGCTCGCGTTGACCGGGTTGGCCGGGGACTACACCCTGCCGCCGGCAAACATGCTCAGCGCCGGGGCCGCCGCGAAGACCCGCAGCAAGGCCAACGACGAGGTGATCGCCGCTCTGACGGGGGTGTTCGACCAGTTCGATGTGGATGCCGCGGTCACTGGCTTCACGCGCGGCCCGACGGTCACCCGGTACGAGGTGGAGTTGGGGCACGGCGTCAAGGTCGAACGGATCACCCAGCTTTCCCGCAACATCGCGTACGCGGTGAAGTCACCGGACGTGCGGATCCTCAGCCCGATCCCGGGCAAGAGCGCCGTCGGGGTGGAGATCCCGAACACCGATCCGGAGAACGTCGCACTCGGCGACGTGTTGCGCTCGCGGGCGGCGACAAGCGACCACCATCCGATGGTGGTGGCGCTCGGCAAGGACATCGAGGGCGGCTACGTGGTGGCCAACCTTGCCAAGATGCCGCACATCCTCATCGCCGGGGCCACTGGAGCTGGGAAGGCGCTGGCCCTGGACACACCAATCCCGACACCTGATGGCTGGTCCACCATGGGCGACCTCCAGGTTGGCGGGAAGGTCTTCGACGAGCACGGTCGTAGCTGCACCATCGTCGCTGCCACCCCAGTGATGTCTGACCGCCCCTGTTACGAAGTGGAGTTCTCCGACGGTACGGTGATCGTCGCTGACGCCCAGCACCAATGGCAGACGACGACGAGGGCTGGCCGGACGCAGCGAACCCATAAGTGGAGGGACGGGTCCTACTGGTCGGCGGATGATGTGCGGCGGCTGGCGGCAAAGACCGACGAGGTGCTGGCAGAGCCAGATCGCTCGGTATCGACCGACGAGGTCATCTCCGATGTCGGCCAGCAGTTTCGGAACGCGCTGTACAAGGTCGCATGCGGGTTGCCGAAGGAGCCCGGGATTGCCCTCAGCAGTTATGTGCGGGGTGGTCGCGAGGTAACCCGCCGCGTCCCGGCCTATTCCCGTCACAGTCTCTATCAGGCGTTGAGCAATCTCGTCGCCGATCCGGGCCGGTCGGGTCGGAGGCGTAGCTTCGACGACCGACCAGTGACGACCGAGGAAATCGCAGCTTCGCTGCGGGTAGGCGGGGGTGGCGGATCCTGGGCCAATCACGCTGTGGCGGTGTGTGGACCCCTCGACTATGCGGAGCAGGATCTACCAATCGCTCCGTACACCATGGGTTGTTGGCTGGGTGATGGCACGACTGGCTCGGCCGGCTTCACCTGCGACGAGGAGGAGCTGCTGGACAATATTCGGCTGGACGGGTATGTCGTGACGAAGCACTCCTCCAGCCGAATGCAATACACGCTTTCTAATAGGCCAGAACGGGACGAGCGAATCGCCGAGGCCGTGGATCTGTTCGCTGAGGGTGTAAGCCTCGTTCGGGCGGCTCGGCAGGTCGGGGTCGGCCTCTCCGCTGTGTGCCTGGCGGCTCGAGGCAGGGCCAGGGTTGTGCGGCCGGGCCGTCGCGAGCCAGACCCTGTTCCCCGTGAGCAGTACCGGACGCTGCGGCATCTGTTCCGCGAGATCGGCACTAAACATATTCCCGCCAGCTATCTGCGCTCCTCGGAGCAGCAACGGCGGGCTCTGCTGGCTGGTCTGTTGGATACGGACGGAACAGTTTCCCGTAAGGGTGGAGTCGAGCTTGGGCTCACGAACGAACGCCTGGCAAAGGATGCTCTAGAGCTGATCATCGGGCTCGGCTACCAGGCGACAATGACGACCAAGCGGGTAAAAGGCCGGAGTGAGGCGTCGTCCAACTTTTACCGAATCCACTTCACGCCTGCCGACAAGGTCTTCCGGCTCACCCGCAAGGCAAGTCGTCAGGTGGCCGGCGGGCGTGCCACGACCTCCCGGCGGTACATAGTGGATGTACGACATATCCCCTCGGTGCCCGTCCGTTGCATCGAGGTCGACAGTCCGAGTCATCTGTACCTGGCCAGCCGCGCGTGCATCCCCACCCACAACTCCAGCTGCCTCAACACCCTGTTGGTGTCCGTCCTCACCCGGGCCACCCCGGACGAGGTGCGGCTGCTGCTGATCGACCCGAAGCGGGTCGAGATGACCGGCTACGAGGGCATCCCACACCTGGTCACCCCGATCGTGACGAACGCCAAGAAGGCGGCCGACTCGCTGGACTGGGTGGTCCGCGAGATGGACATGCGCTACGACGACCTCGCCGCCAACGGGGTCCGACACATCGACGACTTCAACCGCAAGGTCCGCAACGGCGAGATCAAGGCCCCGCCGGGCAGCGAACGGGAGATGCGCCCGTACCCGTACCTGTTGGTGATCGTGGACGAGCTGGCCGACCTGATGATGGTCGCGCCCCGTGACGTGGAGGACTCGGTCGTCCGGATCACGCAGTTGGCCCGGGCCGCCGGCATCCACCTGGTGTTGGCCACCCAGCGCCCCTCGGTCGACGTGGTGACCGGTCTGATCAAGGCGAACGTGCCGTCCCGGCTTGCGTTCGCCACCTCCTCGCTCGCGGACTCCCGGGTCATCCTCGACCAGCCGGGCGCGGAGAAGCTGCTCGGTCGAGGCGACGGGCTCTTCCTGCCGATGGGGGCCTCGAAGCCGGTACGCATCCAGGGCGCCTGGGTCACCGAGCGGGAAATCGCCGACGTGGTGAAGTTCTGCAAGGACCAGCGTGAGCCGGAGTTCCGCAAGGACGTGCTGGCCCCCGCGCAGGAGACGAAGAAGAAGGTCGACGAGGACATCGGCGACGACCTCGACCTGTTGATGCAGGCGGTGGAGCTGGTGGTCACCTCGCAGTTCGGCTCGACCTCGATGCTCCAGCGCAAGCTGCGGGTCGGGTTCGCGAAGGCGGGCCGACTGATGGACCTGATGGAGACCCGTGGGGTGGTCGGGCCGTCCGAGGGGTCGAAGGCGCGCGACGTGCTGGTCAAGCCGGACGAGCTGGAGGAGGTCCTGGTCGGGCTGCGCGGCGACGCGGACTGACCGACGCCCGACCCCGGGATGCAGCACGGGCCCGCCGGCTTCGGCGGGCCCGAGGCTGTCCGGCGTGGTCAGTGGATCGATGACTACCCACTGTGGTCGTTGGTCACGCATGGTGATGCGGCTCTTCAGTGGAAGATCTTCAGGCCGATCACGCCCGCCACCACCAGCAGCAGGCACAGGATCCGGGGCAGGCTCGCCGACTCGCCGAGCGCCACCATTCCGACCGCTGCGGTGCCTACCGCGCCGATGCCGACCCAGACCGCGTAGCCGGTGCCGACGGGGATCTCGCGCAGCGCGTACGCCAGCCCAGCCATGCTCAGGGTCAGGGTCACCAGGAACACCACTGACGGGATCAGTCGGCTGAAGCCGGCGCTGCGGTCCAGGGCGATCGCCCAGGCCGTCTCCATCAGTCCAGAGATCACCAGTACGAGCCAGGCCATCGTTCACCTCACGCGGGAGTGCCCGGACCGCCGGGGTCGGGACGAGTCGTGTCTGCACGTCGCGGGGCGTCTTGGCCTGACCGGGTACGCCCACCACTCGTCCGGGGCGGCCGCCAGCTTCCGGGGCCACCGAATCCGACGCTAGCACCGGCCCCGACGGCGATGTGGTGACTCACACCACCGCGGTTGACTTCTAGCTAACTTCAACTTGCAGTATGGCCATCATGACCCTGCTGTACGCCGACCCCGAGGTCGCCGCCGCGCTGGACGCAGCCACCACGGTCGACGCCATGCGCGCCGCCCTGCTGGCCGCGTACGAGGGACGCCTGGTCGCCCCGCCCCGGGCCGCCGCCCCGCTCAGCGGTGGGCGGATGGTGCTCACCGCCGGGCACCTCGTCGGCGAGTGGTACGGCTTCCGCTCGTACGACACCTTCGGCCACCCGCAGAGTGAGCAGCTGGTGGTGCTGCACGACGCGCGGACCGGGGCGATCCGAGCGGTCGCGGTCGGCGAGGAGCTGGGTTCCCGTCGTACCGGAGGGTTGGGTGGTGTGGCGGTCGACGCGCTGGCCCGTCCGGACGCGGCCACCCTGGGGGTGGTCGGCTCCGGCCGGCAGGCCTGGACCCAGGTCTGGGCCGCCGCCGCGGTCCGCCCGTTGCGCGAGGTGGTGGTGCACAGCCGCTCCGCCGCCCGACGGGACGTCTTCGCCGCTCGGGTCCGCGCCGAGTTGGGCGTATCGGCCCGCGCGGTGCCCGACCCGGACTCGGCCGTGGCCGGGCGGGACATCGTGGTGCTCGCGACCACCAGCCCCACCCCGGTGCTCTGCGCCGCCGACCTCAGCCCCGGCACGCACGTCAACGCGGTCGGCTTCAAGCAGCGCGACCGCAGCGAATTCGGCACCGACCTGCTGGACTCTGCGGACCTGCTGGTCACCGACTCGACGGCTCAGGCGGCGGACTACCAGCCGCCGATGCTCGCGGCCACACCCCCGTACGCCGGACGGTTGCGCGACCTGGGCGGCATCCTGGCCGGCGCGGTCCCCGGCCGGACCACCGCGGACCAGATCTCCGTCTTCTGCTCCACCGGCCTGGCCGGCACCGAGGTCTTCCTGCTCGACGCGCTGACCCGCATGGGCGCCGCAGTGCGTTGATCGGAACGCGGAACCGTCGCCGACGGGACTGACCGAACAGTGGACCGCCACATGGGCGACCGGGCGGCACTGGCGGCACCGCGAAGCGATCATGATGTGGGTGACCGCCGCGACGGGGCCGGCGGAGCAACCCGAACATGAGGCGCCATGACCCTCGCCGCGATCAACCTTTCTGACCCGGTCATCGAGATCGGTCTGCCGGTAGCGAGCTTGGCCTTCTGGGCGGTGGTCTACGGGAGCATCCGGCTGGCGAGCCGCCCCGCCGCCGTGACCCCGGCTCCCGCCGCCGTGGGATTCCCCGGCCAGGAGCCCCCGGCCGTGGTCAGTCTGCTGGCCAACCGGTGGCGGCAGACGGCGAACTTCGCCGAGCCCACCCTGCTCGACCTCGCCGCGCGCCGTTATCTGACGCTGCGCCAGGCCGGCCCGGAGCCCGGCAACACCACGGTGCAGCTGACCGGCCGCGCCCCCGACGACCTCAACGGGTACGAACGGCAGGTCTACGACCGGGTGGCCGAGCGCGCGGTCGACGGGGTGGTCCCGCTGACCGCGCTGGGCTTCTCTGACGCCGACCGATCCGCCGCCTGGTCCAAGCGGCTGCGCCGAGCGGTCGTGGCCGACGCCCAACGGCTCGGGTTGTCCCGCCGCCGGTTGTCCCGCCCGCTTGTCATCGCGCAGAGCGTGCTCGGCGCGGTCGCCGCCGCCGGGGTCGCGGCCGGTTCCTGGCACTACGTGACCCGGACCGGCGGGGACAAGCTCGGTGCGGTCGCCGCCTTCCTCGTCACCGCCATGGTGCTCGCCGGCCTCGCGGGCCGGGACCTGGGCGAGCGGGACACCCCCGCCGGCCGTGCCGCCGCCGCCCGTTGGCTGGGGCTGCGCGCCTGGCTCGCCGGGCATGAGGCCATCGGTGACCTGCCGCCCGCCGCCGTCGCGGTCTGGGACCGCCACCTGTCGTACGGCTCCGCGCTCGGCCTGACCCGGACGGCGGCACCGGTGATCAACTTCGGCATGGCCGACCAGCGGCGGCTCTGGTCGTCGTACGGAGGCAGTTGGCGGCAGGTCGACGTCAGCTATCCGGGCGGGTTCCCCCGTTACGGGAAGGCGCTGGGATGGGTGATCTCCTGGGCGGTGCTCTCCGGTCTTCTGGGCTGGACGTTCGCCGGGGTGGTGGGCGGCTCGTTCCTCGCCTCGGTCGGGCCGTCGTCGGCCGGGTGGACGCGACTGACCGACCTCGGCCCGGTCACGTTCGGCATCGTCCTGCTCGGGTTCGCGCTGCTCGCCCTCGCCGTGTACCTCCTCGTCCGGGTGCTGCTCGACCTGTCCGCCCCGACCACGGTCAGCGGGGAGGTGCTCTGGCACCAGGTCTGGCAGCGGCAGGCCTCGGACGACGGGCCGGGCAGAATCATCAACTACCACCTCGTCATCGACGACGGGCACAGCGAGAGGCTCCGCGCCTGGGTCATCCCGGTGCAGATCGCCGGGGAATGCCGGCTAGGTGACGTGGTGACCGCACAGGTCCGACCGTGGACCCGGCGGGTGGTCGGGGTGAGGGTCCAGCGGGCCGCGCCGGAGCCTGCTGACGCGTAGGGTCGGTGACGAGGCATACACCAGTGGTGCTGGCAGCCCGCGTGCGTGGGCTTCTCCGGTCGGCCCGGTACCCTCGGATGGTGTCTGCCACCTCTCCTTCTCCTTCTGACCACGCCGAGGGCCGCCGCGTCGCCCTGCTCACCCTGGGCTGTGCCCGTAACGAGGTCGACTCGGAGGAGCTCGCCGCCCGGCTGCACGCCGACGGCTGGCAGGTGACCACCGACGGCGAGGGCGCCGACGTTGTGGTCGTCAACACCTGCGGCTTCGTGGAGAAGGCCAAGCAGGACTCCATCCAGACTCTGCTCGCCGCCGCGGGTACGGGCGCCAAGGTGGTCGCCGCCGGCTGCATGGCCGAGCGGTACGGCCGGGAGTTGGCCGACAGCCTGCCCGAGGCGCAGGCGGTGCTGAGCTTCGACGACTACCCGGACATCGCCGCCCGGCTGAACGCGGTCGTCGCCGGCGAGCAGGTCACCGCGCACACCCCCCGGGACCGGCGTGAGCTGCTGCCGCTGACCCCGGTGAAGCGCCGTGACACCGGGGTGTCGTTGCCCGGGCACGGCACCGTGACCCGCACCGCCGTCGAGACCGACGAGCACACCCCGGCACACCTGCGCCAGGTGCTGCGCCGCCGGCTGGACAACGGCCCGGTCGCCTCGCTGAAGCTGGCCAGCGGCTGCGACCGCCGCTGCGCGTTCTGTGCCATCCCCGCCTTCCGTGGGGCGTTCGTCTCGCGTACCCCGGACGAGCTGCTCGCCGAGGCGGAGTGGCTGGCCAAGACCGGCGTACGTGAGCTGGTGCTGGTCAGTGAGAACTCCACCTCGTACGGCAAGGACCTGGGTGACCCCCGCGCGTTGGAGAAGCTGCTGCCGCAGCTCGCCGCGGTGACCGGCATCGTCCGCGTGCGGGCGAGCTACCTCCAGCCGGCCGAGACCCGGCCCGGCCTGGTCGAGGCGATCGCCACCACCCCGGGCGTGGCCCCGTACTTCGACCTGTCGTTCCAGCACTCCAGCGAGCCTGTGCTGCGCAGGATGCGACGTTTCGGCTCCACCGATCGGTTCCTGGAGCTGCTGGCCAGCGCCCGTGCGCTGGCCCCGGACGCGGGCGCCCGGAGCAACTTCATCGTCGGTTTCCCCGGCGAGACCCGCGCCGACGTCGACGAGCTGGTCCGGTTCCTGACTGAGGCCCGGCTCGACGCGATCGGCATGTTCGACTACAGCGACGAGGACGGCACCGAAGCCGCCGGCCTGCCCGGCAAGGTCTCCGCTGCGACGATCAAGCGGCGCTACGACCGGTTGAGCGCGCTCGCCGACGAGCTTTGCTCGCAGCGGGCTGAGGACCGGCTCGGCTCGACCGTCGAGGTGCTCGTCGACTCGATCGCGGACGGCGTGGTGGAGGGCCGGGCGGCGCATCAGGCGCCGGAGGTGGACGGCTCCACCACCCTGGTCGCCCCGGTCGAGGGTGGGGTCGACCTCGCCGCGCTGCGCCCGGGTGATCTGGTACGTGCAACGGTGACCGGCACCGAAGGGGTGGACCTGCTCGCTGTGCCGGATGAGATGATCTCGGCGGCGCCCGGCGCGGCACGGTGACGGTGGGGCCGAGCGGAGCGGGGGAGCCCAGTGGTGTGGTGCCCGGAACGCCACGGCTGCCCGAGCGGAGTGCGGCGGTGACCGGGGCGACGGAGTCGACTCCGGCCCGGGTGGTTGCCGTGGTGCCCGTCGTCAACGCGGCCAACGCGTTGACCGCGCTGCGGCTGGTGTTGGTGCCGGTCTTCGGAGCCTCGGTGATCATGTCCGGGATGACCCACTCCGGCTGGCGGATGGCGGCTTGCCTGATCTTCGCGGTGGCCTCGGCGACCGACCTGGTGGATGGCTGGATCGCCCGCAGGTTCGGGCTGGTCACCTCGGTCGGCAAGGTGGCCGACCCGATCGCCGACAAGGCGCTCACCGGCGCGGCCCTGGTGCTGCTCTCCTGGTACGACCAGCTGCCCTGGTGGGTGACCGCGCTGATCCTCGTCCGGGAGCTGGGCATCACGGGGCTGCGGTTCTGGGTGATCCGGCATGGCGTGATCGCCGCGAGCCGAGGTGGCAAGGTCAAGACTGCGCTCCAGATCCTCGCCATCGCCTGGTACCTCTGGCCGATGCCGACCGCCCTCGCCGCAGTCGGCCCGTGGATCATGGCCGCCGCCGTCCTGGTCACGGTCGCCACCGGCTTCGACTACATAGCCCAAGCCGTCCGCCTCCGCCGCCCCCGCTAACAGCCCCCGCCCCCGGTGATCATGAGGTTATTGCCGGTCGGGCGGCGTGTCGTGCCGCTAACTTCATGATCGACGCGATCGGGCCGGGAAGGTTGGGGGTCGTTGGGTGGGGAAGGACGGGTTGATGCAGAAGGCGGGTTTCGGGCGGCCAGCGGACGGCTCGGCGGACGATGGCGCGGCAGGCAGCGCGGCGGCGGGTGTGGTGCACAGGCTGGCGCGGCGGCACGAGACCCTGGCCACTGTCGAATCGCTCACCGGCGGGCTGCTTGCCACATCGATCGTGGACATCGCCGGGGTCAGCGGGATCTACCGGGGCGGCCTCGTGGTCTACGCCACCGAGCTGAAGGGCACCCTGGCTGGCGTACCAGCGGATCTGCTGTCCGAACGGGGACCGGTGGACCCGGATGTGGCGGCGGCGCTCGCCGAGGGTGGCCGCCAGCGCTGCGGCGCGGACTGGGGGGTGGCCACCACCGGCGTCGCCGGCCCTGAACCGCAGGACAGCAAACCCGTCGGTCTGGTCTACGTCGCGGTCGCCGGCCCCAACGGTGGTGAGGTCCGCCAACTCGCCCTGAGCGGCGGGCGGGAGCACGTCCGGGCGGCTGCGGTGGTCGAGTCGCTGCGGCTGCTCGCAGAACGGATCCACGCCGCCGACGCCGTAGAGGACGGCGACGTAGAAGCCGACCCAGGGACCGCCGCTGGAGCCACCCGGGGCGGGGCGGGAACGGCCGGCGCAGTCCGCCGATGAGCCCGTCCAACCGAACCGACAGGCGGGGCGGGATGTCGGCCGGGCCCGCAACGGGTACGGTTGCGGGAAGGCTCCGACGTTTCGGAGTCGGCGCGGTCTACCGCGACCGGCTGCCCAGCGCCGGGCGCGAGGTATCCCTCAGGGGGAGGTGCGATGATCCTGCTACGCCGGGTGATCGGTGACGCACTGCGGGCGCGCCGGCAGGGACAGCAGCGCACGCTGCGTGAGGTGTCCACCGCAGCCAACGTCAGCCTCGGTTACCTCTCGGAGATCGAGCGGGGGCACAAGGAGCCGTCCAGCGAGCTGCTCGCCGCGATTTGTGACGCCCTCGGCGCCCGCCTGTCCGAGCTTCTGCGGGAGGTGAGCGACACCGTGGCGCTTGCCGAGCAGATGCCCGATGTGCTCGTTTCGATGCAGGACGAGCCGGCCGATGCCACACCTGTGCCCAAGAGCACCAACCGGGGCGTCCGTCAGGTCACCTCCGATGGCAAGGTCGCCGTCTCGGTCCGCCAGGACTCGCCGCTCAAGGCCACGCTGCGCAGCTCCCGCGTCCGCCCGACCGAGCGCGACCGGGACGTGGTCTGCGCCGCCTGAGCCCGTCCTCTTTTTGACGATGGGTGGGCTGGCCCCGGCCGCGTAGGGTGGCCCGCAGGAGCTGCCGGTGCTGTCGACCACCCGGTACGGATGCCTTGTTGGCGTTCGACTGGGACGATGGAGACCGGCCAGTGGTGGTCGGTCGGTCCATCCGGCCCGGCCGTCGTGGAGCGACGCTATTGAGGGGATAAGGCGGAGATGGCGAACCCGTTCGTCAAGGGTTGGAAGTACCTGATGGCGCTCTTCGGTGCGAAGATCGACGAGCACGCCGATCCCAAGGTGCAGATCCAGCAGGCCATCGAGGATGCCCAGCGGCAGCACCAGGCGCTGGTTCAGCAGGCTGCCGCCGTGATCGGCAACCAGCGCCAGCTGGAGATGAAGCTGTCCCGGCAGATGTCCGACGTCGAGCGGTTGCAGGGCAACGCCCGGCAGGCCCTGGTGCTGTCCGACCAGGCCCGGGCCAAGGGCGACGAGGCCGAGGCGGCGCGGTTCGAACAGTCGGCGCAGACCCTGGCCAGCCAGCTCGTCTCCGCCGAGCAGGCCACCGAGGACCTGAAGACCCTGCATGACCAGGCGCTGGGGGCCGCCGCCCAGGCCCGCCGCGCGGTCGAGAACAACTCGATGATCCTCCAGCAGAAGCTCGCCGAGCGCGCCAAGCTGCTCAGCCAGCTGGAGCAGGCCAAGATGCAGGAGACGGTGGCCCGCTCGCTGGAGTCGATGTCGTCGCTGACCGCGCCGGGCACCACCCCGGCGCTGGACGAGGTGCGCGACCGCATCGAGCGGCGGTACGCCAACGCGATGGGCCGCGCCGAACTGGCCGGCAACTCCGTCGAGGGCCGTATGTTGGAAATCCAGAAGGCCACCATCGACTCGGCCGGCTCGGCGCGGCTGGAGCAGATCCGGTCCAGCATGGCTGGCGAGCAGCTCGGTGGCGCGGCGCAGCGGCCGGCCGTGCCGCAGGCCGAGAAGGCTGGCCCCGCCAACGACCCGACTGCCGCTGCCCGGTTGGACGAGCTGCGCGCCAGCATGGCTCGCGAACGGGGCACCGGCGACCCGACCGCCGCCGGCTGAACGACCGGACCGAGGAGGTCAGGGTGGCAGACGAGCGGACACGGTATTTCCGGAGGCTGGGTCGGCTTCGCCGGTCCGCCCGACGGTGGAGCGTGCTGGCCGGTGGGCTTGGCGGCGCGGCGGCGGTGCTGACCCCGTACGCCGGCCTGGGTCTGCCCGACGCGGCCTGGGCTGGCGCTGCGGGCAGCGCGGTGGCACTGGCCGCCTGGCGCTGGATTGACGTGCGCGCCCTGGCCGCCCAACCGGCACCCCCTGCGCTCGACCCGGCCGAGGCCGCGGCCCGGTCGCGGGCCCGGTTGATCGCCGCCGTCGAGCGACTGCCGGTCGGCCCGGGTGTGCTGGCCGAAGTCCGCCGGGTCCGCTCCCGGATCGCGCTTCGCGGCACCAGCGCCGGTGAGCAGTGGGCCCGACTGGACCGGGCGGCACTCACCCTGGCCGGGATGGCCCCCCGGCTCACCGGGCTGGCCGAGCCGGCGGTGCTGGAGGCCGCCGCAGCAGACCGTTCGCTGCGCGACCTGGCCGCACGGGTGGCCAGCGTCGAACGTGCGCTGCGGCTGTCCCCGGTCGACGCCCGGCCGCCGCTGGCCGAGGCGCATGCCGCGCTGACCGCCCAGCTGGAGGGCGGGGTCGCGGCCTACGAACGACTGGTGGTCGCCGCCGCCGGCTATCTGGCCGAGGACGCCCGACCGGAGACCGCACACCCGGCCGCTGACCGGCTCACCGAGGCAACCGACCTGCTGCACGGGGTTGCCGGGGCCTTGGCCGAGCTGCGCGCCGTCGGCACCCCGCTGCGGGCACCCACCAACTGACAACGCACCCCGCCGGATGACCCAGCCGGTCACGGCGGCGTCGTGACCAGGATCGGGCCGGTGTACGCCGAGGTGCCCACGACGTTGAACGAGCGGATCCGGTAGTGGTAGGTCACCCCTCGGGCCAGCCCGGTGTTGGTGAAGCCGCGACCGGTCACCGTGAAGGTGGCCACCTCCTGGTCGAATGCCGGGTCCAGCGCCCGCTGCACGATGAATCCGGCCCCCGGGCCGGCGGGTGTGCTCGCCGCCCAGGCGAGGATCACCGTCGCGGTGTCCGGCCCCGGCGCGCTGGCGGTGGCGTTCAATCCGCTCGGTGTGCCCGGTGCGGGTGGAGAGGTCACCGTGGCGACCGTCGACCAGGCCGAGGCGGCGCCCAGATAGGTGGTCCGTACGCGGTAGTAGTACGTGGTGTCCGGTGCGATCGTGACGTCCAGGTGGTTGTCGCCAGCGCCGATCGCAGTGGTGCCCGGGCCGCTGGTGAACGTCGGGTTGGTGGCCCGCTGCACGTCGATTCCGGTGGCGAACGAGCGGTTCGCCCAGCGCAGCGCCACTCGCAGTGGCGCCGCAGGCGGGAGTGCCGCGACCAGGCCGCTCGGCGCGGCCAGGTGCACCGAGGCGGGCACGCCGTTCGACCAGGACGAGTAGCTGACGGCGTTCTCCGCCCGGATCCGGTAGTGGTACGTCACCCCGGGGGTGACCGACGCGTCCGTGTACCGGGTGGCGGCAGCCGCGACGGTGATCGTGGTGACCTCGCCGCTGAAGGTCGCGTCGGCGGCCCGTTGCAGCAGGTGACTGGTGGCGGGTGGTCGGCCGCCGTTGCTGGTCCACGTCAGTGCGATCGCGGGTAGCGCGGTGGCCGAGCCGGGCACCGGCGTGGCGGTCAGCCCGGTTGGTGCCTTCGGTGCCACCCGCAGCACCAGCGGCCGGCTCATCCCGCCGTCGCGGTGGCCGGCGAGCTGGCTGTGCCAGCGATACTCCCAGCCCAGGTTGACCAGTTGGTTGACCACGTTTGCGGGTCGCCCGTCCACCGGGCTGACCGGGGTCGACCCGGTCCGGGCCCCGGCCGGGCGGCCCGGGTCGAGCAGCCGGACGCTCTCGCCGAGCTTGAACGGCAGCAGCGGGGCGACCGGGCGCAGCGCCACCACCACGTCCTCCCGGGGGTTGACCCGGACGATCTGCTTCCAACCCAACTCGGTGCCGTGTGGGAGCCGCAGCGTGCCGTCCCAGCCGGCCCGGTTGATCAACTGCACGTCGCAGCCGCCGAAATGCAGTGGCTCGGTCTGCCGGACGTTGCCGCTGATCCGCCAGAGCTGGGTGCCGTCGGTCGAAGTGCCAACGGGCACGGCGAGGTCGGTGGCGAAGAGCACCTCGGTGACCGGGTCGGTCGGACCGAGCGGCAGGGTCGTCGGGTTGAGCGGCCCGGCTTGCGGGTGTCCGACGCCGAGCCGGCCGGCCAGCCGACCGTGGTCGGGCTCGAAGACCTGTTGCGCGGCCTTGACCGCGATCGGCAGGGTCACCGGGCCGGTGCCGGCCGCCGGCGTGAACGTCACCGAGGTGGCGTGCACCGGCACCGTCGTCTGCGACGCGGTCCGGGTGCCGAACGCCGGATCGTACGACGGCTGCGGCACGATCGGCGGACGTTGGCTGGCCGCGTACGCCAGGGGCAGCCTCTCGCGCAGCCGGTCCAGGTCGTACGGCGGCGCCGGCACCCCGGTGACTCGGAACTGGAGCAGGGTGCGGGTGTTCGGGCCGTACCCCGGTTCGGTGCAGGGTGGGCCGCCCTCACCCGTCCGGTCCGGTGCGTCGGTGTGCTGGTCGTTGCGCGGGTCGAAGCCGGGCAGCGGAGCCGGTGCGTCGTTGTAGAGGATCAGCGTGCTGCCCGGCGGCACGGCGGAGAAGTCGACAAGCACATCGGCCCGTTCACCCGGGGCGAGTAACAGGGTGTGCCCGTCGACGTTCAGCACCGTCGGGTCGAGCCGGTCGTAGCGGTAGCCGATCGGTCGGTTCGGCAGCACCACCGGGGCGGGCAGCAGCCCGGCCTCGTTGCCGATCTGGATGAACTCCGGCCCGGCGGCGCGTGGGTCCGGCACACCGCCGTCGCGTCCGTCGGCCGGCCACCCCGTCGGCCGGTCCGCCGCCCGTACGGCGGGCACCATCGGCACCTCACCGGCGTCGGCGTCGGCGAGTGCCCCGTCGGGCGACCACATGGCGGCATCGGAGCAGGCGCGGTAGAGCTGGAGGTTGAGGCTGCGGTCCAGGCAGGCGTTGAGGATCCGGAACCGGTACGCGCGCGGCCGCACCTCCAGGTACGGGTAGGCGATGCCGTTGACGAGCGGGGTGTCGCCGTATGCCTCGGGGACCGCGGACGGGTGCGGCACGCCAGGGCTCAACGGCGGCTCGTCGGGCGCGCCGACCGGGTCGTGGTGCGGGTTCGGGACCCAGCCGTCGGTGCGGGCATCGTCCAGGGTCGTGTTGCGCGACCAGGGGCCGAAGTCCCATCGGCCGGTGGGGTTGCGCCCGCCGGACCGGTACGGGTTTTGCCGAGGCTGGTAGACGTGTGGGTGCCAGAGGCTTCCCCGGGCTCCCCAGCGGTCCCGGTCCCAGGTCGGATCCTCGGCGGCGAGCTGGGCGTCGTCCGGCACGAACGTCTTGTCTTCGATCACCAGCGGCAGCTGGTCGGCCGGCAGCACCGTGTCGGCGACGAGCTGGTCCTCGGCCGGGTCGGTGAGCAGGTAGAGCGCGAGTTGCCCACCGTAGACGGTGAGCCGGGCCAGGCCGAGGGTGTTGTCGTGGAACCACAACAGCCGGCCGCTCTGCTCATTCGGGTAGTACAGCGTGGTGGCCCCGGCACCGGGCGCCGGCATGTCCGGTACGTGGGTCAGACCCACCCCGGTCGGGTACGGGGTGATCTCCCCGGCCGGGGTGATCCACTGCCCTGGGTTGCCGGCGCTGGTCCAGCCGGTCTGCGCTCCGGCCAGGTGCAGCACCGCACGGTTCTGCGGGAACGGCGCCGGCCCGTCCAGTGGGCCGAGGCCGGCCCCCTCGATCGTGTCGTCGACCGGTAGGAACAGCTCGCCGGCCCGACCGGTGGGGAGCTGGTTGATGAACTTCACCCGGACCGGCCGGCCCCGGCGGGCGAGGATCATCGGGCCGAGGTGCCAGGGCCGCTCCGGGGGCGCCACCGTGTTGTGCCCCGCCTTGTCGGTGCCCAGGTTGAGCTGCCGGTAGCCGCGCAGCCGGGTGGCTGGCAGGTCCCGGTGCAGCCGCTGTGCGTACTCCTGCACGCCGATCTCGTAGTAGTCGCAGCCCGGATAGCTGATCGTGTCCGGCGCTGCCACCGGCAGGTGGCCGCCGAGGTCGGTGTGGCCCTGCTGGCCCGGGGTGGGCAGCGGGTCGACGAACTTGCGCAGCCCGGTCCCGGGCACCACCAGCCCGCTGGCGTCGCGTGTCGGACGAGGACTGTGTGCGAAGTTCGGCACGGGGCCGAAGTAGCGGGGGACCACGGCCGGGTCCAGGCTCGGCGCCGGGGTGGTCTCCTCGGCGGTCTCCTCGGCGGTACGCGCGGCCGGCACGGACGCCGTCCGGCCGTTGGTGTCGCGGCTGGTCCGCTCGAAGAAGGTGGAGCGGAGTCTGCGGAACATCGCCATGACTCTCCCCCGGTCGGGCGCGAGATCCCGCCACCCCGGCGTGGCGGACCTCGGCGCTCTGCTGACGATCGGTGAGCACTCAACCGCAGCATGCGACTCCGGCGGCCAGATAGGAATTACCCAATCGTCCGTATCTGGGATGGCCTCGGCCGGTGGGCGCCCTGGTCAGCCGGATACCGGCGTGTCCGAGTGCTCGGGCTGGCAGACCGGGCACCAGTAGGTGACCCTCTCCCCCAACTCCTCCTTGCGGATCGCGGTGCCGCAGCGGCGGCAGGGCTGGGCGCGGCGGCCGTACACGTAGCTGGTCTGCCCCCGGTACAGCGAGCCGGTGCTGCTCTGCGTCCACCGGCCTCGGTTGGCGGCGAGCAGCCGCTGTGCGAGGGCCACCATGCCGGGCAGGTCGGGCACCGCGCCGACCGGCGTCCACGGCGACACACCGCGCAGGAACAGCACCTCGCACTTGTAGAGATTGCCCACCCCGGCCAGGTTGCGCTGGTCGAGCAGCGCCTCGCCGATGGTCTGCTCGGGGTGGTCGGCGAGCCGGCGGACCGCCTCGGCTGCGTCCCAGTCCGGCCCGAGCAGATCGGGGCCGAGGTGCCCGACCAGTTGGTCCTCCTCCGCGGTCGGCACCAGGGTCATCTCGTGCAGGTGGTAGCCGACCGCGACCGCACCGGGGCTGCGCAGCACCACCCGGATCAGGTGCGCGGGCCGACCGGTCCAACGTTCCCCGGGGGCGTACGCCCGCCAGGCGCCGTCCATCCGCAGGTGTGAGTGCAGGGTCCAGCGTGCGTCGTTCGGGGCGTGCAGGCGCAGCAGCAGGTGCTTGCCTCGGCTGGCCGACTCGCGGACGGTCCAGCCGCTGAGGTCGGTGGTCGCCAACTGCGGCACCCGGAAGTCACTGCTGGTGATCCGTGCGCCGGCCAGCGCGCGGTGCAGCACACGCGCGGTGTTCCAGACGGTGTCACCTTCGGGCATCCCGCCATCCTCCCTCTTTCGAGCAGGATTCGCATGTGTCGCTATATGTACATAGGTTCCTACTGATCTCCTGATCTGCGAGGGTCAGGGGGTTCTGAGGAGAATATCCATGACGCGACCTAGTTGTCGTATCCCGTCCGTCGCCCTCGTCGCCATCCTCTCCCTCGTGCTCACCGCGGCTCTTCTGCCCCTCGGCAGCGCGCTTCCGGCCACACCCGCCACCGGCGGCCCGATCACCCTCACCGCCGCCGCCCCGGGCGGCGAACGGTGGAACGCCGACCTGTCCGTCGTCGACCGTGACGACGTCAACGTCCAGCGCACCGCCGCCGGGCTACGCCTACGTGCGGCTCGGCCCGCCGAGCGCAGCGCTCGCAGCCCACACAGCGCGGTCGCCGAGGGGATGCTCCTGACCACACCCCGCACCCTCGCCCGGCCGGCCACCCGCGTCCGAGCCGAGATCAACGCCTCGTTCCCCGCGGGTGCCACTGTGGAGGCGCAGGTCCGTGGGTGGCGGACCGCCGGTTGGACGGAGTGGCGGGCCGCCACCGCCGGCGCGGTCTTCGACCGGCCGGTCACTCGGGTGCAGACCCGGGTGGTGCTCACCGCTCCCGGTGGCGGCGCCACCCCGACGGTACGAAGCGTGCAGCTCACCGCCGACGCGGCCGCCGCGGTGTCCGCCGCCACGCCCGGCCGCACCTACCGGGTGTACGCCACACGCATCGGGTTGGTCGGTGAGCTGACCGCCAACGGCCGGATCGTCCAACCCCGGGACCATTTCGTGGCGCTACCCTCGCGGCGCGGCCTCTCGCCAATCAACAGCGGCGACTACACCGTGCGGGTCTGCACGACCAACGGTTCCCGCTGCGAGTACGCCCCGGTCTGGGATGTCGGGCCGTGGAACACCCGCGACGACTACTGGAACCCCTCATCGGTCCGAGAAAACTGGAAGAACCTGCCGCAGGGTCGGCCCGAGGCGCAGGCCGCGTACCAGTCGGGCTACAACGGCGGGCGCGACCAGTTCGGGCGTACCGTGCTCAACCCGGCGGGCATCGACCTGGCCGACGGCACCTTCTGGGACGGCCTGCAGTTGACCACGAACGCCTGGGTGGACGTCGCCTACCTGTGGACCGGGGGCGGTCCGCGCGGCGTGGTCGGTGACGGGCCGCTCAACATCCGCGCCGGGGCCAGCACGTCGTACGCGATTCGTGGCCTCGCCGCTCGTCTGGCCCACGTGCCGATCCAGTGCTACGTCACCGGTCAGTCGGTCGCCGGCCCCTACCGCACCACCACCCGCTGGAACCGCCTGACCACCGGGCAGTACGTCAGCCACGCGTACATCTCAAGTGTGTACGGCGGCGGAGTGCCCGCCTGCTGAGCCGCGCTCTCCCGTCGGGCGCCCGTCAGGGGCGCTCGTCGGGGCGAGCCGGGCGCACCATGTCCTGGTAGCGCGGGTGGCTGGCACCGTAGACGGCGTAGTTGAGTCGGGCGTGCGAGAGGCTCAGATCGCCGTTGGGGCCACCCCGGACCGCGTCCGCGTCCGCGTCGGTCTGGCCGTCATCGGTCCAGAAACAGACCGGGCAGGTCCCTCCGCCGGTCCGGGATGCACAGCAGGGACAACCCACGGGAACCACTTGTTCACCCACCGGGGCAGCATTCCACAGTCGAATATCAGCCGGATACCCGCAGGAGGTCCCCTGGAGCCACCCGGAGGACGTCGAACCGCCCGCCCGCCGTTGGCCGCGACCGCCACGAAACCGTCGGTGAGACTGTAATCGGTGGTCAGCGAGATCCAGGGCGTGACGGATATGCCGCAGGCTAGCCCTCGGCATCGGTGCTTCGCTCCAGGACGAGTTCGTCGTGCAGCGGGATCCCGTCCTCGCCCACCAGCGGGATCTCCGGCTTGAGCAGGCGGGCTCGGTCAACCGCGCCCCGGTCCACGTCGACAAGTCGCATGCCGCGCCGCTGATAGAACCGCAGTGCCCGTAGGTTGTCGTTCGAGGTGATCAGCCACACCCGGCCCAGGCCAGCTTCGACAGCGATCGATGTCGCTGCCGCCAACAGTGCCGTGCCGACTCCACCACCGGGCTGGGCCGCGACCAGGCTCACCACCTCCAGGCCGCCCTCGTCGACACGGTAGGCCAGCGCGCCGACCACCGCTTCGCCGTCGACCGCCACCAGGGTCGGCAGGGTACGCAGGTCGTAACGGGTGTCGTGAGCGATCACGAAGGGGCCGCCCCACTCGCGTTCGTGTAGCGCGTCGACGGCCGTCCGCTCGGCGGGGCGGGCCCCCCGCACCTCGAACCCACCCACGTCCCGGCCTCCGCTCGGTACCGCTTCTGCTCGGTGCCGCTTCTGCTCTGCCAGTCGGAGAGCGTGTCTGCCAGCCGGAGAGCGTAGTCGTGTCATGCGGTCGACCGGCGAGAGGCGGATATGGGACAGCGCGGTGACCGACCAGCCCTTCCCGCCGCCGGATGCCGTTGGGCAGACTGCCATGGTGACAGTTCGGAGCCTGCCCGCCGTCGGAGTCCTGCTGGTCGCCGTCGCGCTCGCTGCCGGCTGCGGCAGTGCCGACACCGGCCAACCGAGCGCGGCCCCATCCGACTCGCCCGTGTCGGCTCCGCCGGCCACCGGCCTTCCGAGCGTGCCGATGCCCTCGGCGCTTTCGCCCACCGTGGCCTCCCCGACGGAGTCGCCCTCCGCGTCGGCCCCGCCCTCCGCCGAGGCGCAGGGTCCGACGCAGCGACGGCCGGCCAGCCCACCGCCGGTGGTGCTGCCCCAACGCCCGGCCGGGGCACCCGGGGCGAAGCAGGTCGTCGACGCGTTCAAGGCGGCCGGCCTCAAGGTGCCGCACCCGAAGGACCGTTCGGTCGACTGCGGACCCGACGGGCTCGGCCTGGGCTGCTCCGAGGTGATCGCCACCGACGCCGTCACCGTGTACGTGTTTCCGGACGAGATCAGCGCCGGTGACATCGCGGAGACCTGGCGCAATCAGTCGTACCGGCGCGGTGCGGTGGTGCTCAACTACCTCGAGGCGAAGACCCCGGCCGCCGAGCGCCCTCGTTACGAGAAGGTGCTCAACGCCCTTCACTGAGCACCGGCTCGTGCCCTCGGTGCTCTGGGGTAGCGATGTCTGGTGAGCGGTATACCTCTGTGTCATAAATATGACTCACAGGCATACCGCTCATTCGGGTGCGACCGGCCGGGTGGTGGTTCGTCCAGCTTGCGCTCTGGCGTCGACCGATTTCTGGCAGCACGGGCACCGCTCCGGCCACCTGCGAAAGGGACGTCAGCCGGC
>NZ_JBNCKP010000005.1:39062-119829 GCF_049841575.1 Micromonospora sp. DT201
GGCGCGCTGCCAGCCCGGCGCGCTGCCAGCCCGGCGCGCTGCCAGCCCGGCGCGCTGCCAGCCCGGCGCGCTGCCAGCCCGGCGCGCTGCCAGCCGGCCCGTCGCTCGCAGCCCCGGCCTGGGGGTCAGCCGCGCAGGCGTAGGCCGCGCGGGGTGGCCCGGAAGCCGGCGGCGGTCAGCGCGTCGCGCAGCGGCGAGGAGTGCACGGCCTCGCCGTCGGCCCGCTCGACGGACAACGCACCCAATGCCCCGGAGTGGACGGCGTCGGCGAGCGCCTTGCCGGCTGCGGCGAGCGTGTCGGTGTCGTCGCTGAAGGACAGCAGCGTCCGGCCGCCGCGTTCCACGTAGAGGACCAGGTCGCCGCCGACCTGCACCACCAGCGCACCCGCCTTGCGGCCGGCCCGGTGCCCGGTCGCCGGGGCGGCCCCGTCGCCGGAGTCGACGACGCGCTCCGGCCAGGGCAGCGCCGCGCCGTACGGGTTGGCCGGGTCGGTGGCGGCGAGCACGGTGGCTGGCGCACCCCGGCCCCGGGCACCCTCGGTCGGCTCGGCCAGTGCGCGCAACCGGTCCACCGCACCGGGCACCGCGAACTGCGCCGCGCCCAGCCCTTCGACGAAGTAACCCCGACGGGCTGCGCCGCGCTCCTCCAGTGCCGACAGCACCGGGTAGACCGCCGAGAACCCGCCGACCACCTGCTCGGCCATCACCGCACCGCGAGTGACCACCCCGTGCCGCTCCAGCAGCACGTCGGCGAGGGCGGCGGCACGCCGGGTCGGGTCGACGTCGCGCTCCGGCAGGCGCGACCAGCGACCCGCGACGGTTGGCGGGCCACCCCGAGTGGGCAGCGCCACCCGACCGGGACGCCGGTAACGGGTGCGCGGCGCGGATGGCCGCGAGCGGTGTGCACCACCGGCGCCCAGCACCGCACGCAGCGGGGCGAGCGTGTCGTTGGTGAGATGCCCAGCCCAGACCAGGTCCCAGATCACCCCGGTCAGCGCGGCGTCGTCGGTCGAGCCGACCCGGTCGGCCAGCGGCCGAAAGAACAGCGCCTGCCCGTCGTCGAGGGCGTCGAGCACCGCCTCGTGCAGCGGGGTGCGGGTCAACGCCTCGTCGGGCGGCGGGAGCAGCAGCGGTGCGGAGTCCGCGTACGCCAGGGTGACCCAGCCGTCGCCCCCGGAGATCGCCCCCGACCCCGCCCAGAGCACCTCTCCGCTTGCGCACAGCTCGTCGAGCTGGGCGGGGGAGTAGTCAGCGACCCGACCGGGCAGCACCAACCGCTCCAGAGCCGAGGCCGGCACCGCGACGCCCTGCAACTGCTCCACCGTCGCCGCGAGCGCCTCCACACCTCGGGCGGACGAGCCGACCTGCTGCCAGCGGGGCAGGAACGTGGCCAGCGCGCGAGGCGGCACCGGCTCGATCTCGCGGCGCAGCGCCGCGAGGGAGCGACGGCGCAGCATCCGCAGCACCTCGGCGTCGCACCACTGGGCACCGGCCGAATCCGGGGTGAACTCCCCGGAAACCACCCGCCCGGTGCCGCCGAGCCGGCGCAACGTCTGCTCGACGACGAACACGCCGAGCCCGAAGCGGGCCGCGCAGCTGGCAGCGGCGAACGGCCCATGGGTGCGGGCGTAACGGGCCACCAGGTCACCGAGCGGATCGGCCACCGGGGCGAGGTACGCCTCGGCCACCCCGACCGGCAGCGCGACACCGAGGGCATCGCGCAGCCGGGCGGCGTCCTCGACGCCCACCCAGCGTTGCTCGCCGGCGATCCGGACCCGCAGCACCCGGCGGGCGGCCTCCAGCTCGGTCAGCCAAGGCTCCGGCACACCCCGCTCGGTCAACTCGGCGTCGCTCAGGTCACCGAGCACCCGCAGCAGCTCGACGACGTCTTCGGCGTCGCGGGGCCGGCGCTGCTCGGTCAACCACCGCAGCTGGCGATCGGTCTCGGCTAGCACGGCCGGGTCGAGCAACTCGCGCAGGTCGACCCGGCCGAGCAACTCGCCGAGGAGCGTGGAATCCAGGGCGAGCGCGGCGGCGCGCCGCTCGGCGAGCGGGGCGTCGCCTTCGTAGAGGAACGCGCCGACATAGCCGAAGAGCAACGACCGGGCGAACGGGGACGGCGCGCTGGTCTCCACCTCGACCAGCCGTACCTTCCGACTGGCCAGGTCGCGCATCAGCCCGGCCAGCGCCGGCTGGTCGAAGACGTCCTGGAGACACTCCCGGGCGGCCTCCAGGGTGACCGGGAAGTCCGCGTACTCCCGGGCGACGTCGAGCAGCTGCGCGGCCCGTTGCCGCTGCTGCCAGAGTGGCTGGCGGCGGCGGGGGTCGCGGCGGGGCAGCAGCAATGATCGGGCGGCGCACTCCCGGAAGCGGGCGGCGAAGAGGGCAGAAGTGCCGACCGACTCCTCCACGAGCTGAGTGATCTCGTCCGGCTCGAAGACCACCACGTCGGCACCGGGTGGCTCGTCGGCGGTGTCCGGAAGTCGCACCACGATGCCGTCGTCGGAGGGCATCACCTGGGCGTCCACCCCGTACCGTTCGGCCAGCCGGCGGCCCACCGCGAGAGCCCACGGCCCGTTGACCCGGGCACCGAGGACGCTGTGCACCGCGAGTCGCCAGTCGCCCAACTCGTCGCGGAACCGCTCGACCACGATCGTGCGGTCGTCGGGCAGGGAGCGGGTGGCCTCCCGCTGCTCGCGCAGGTATGCCATCAGGTTGCCGGCGGCCCAGTCGTCCAGCCCACCGTCACGAAGCGCGGCCAGCGCCGCGTCGTCGCTCTGCCGCAGCAGGGTGCGCACCCGGGCGCCGATGGCCCGGCCCAGCTCCACCGGCCGGCCCAGCTGGTCGCCCTTCCAGAACGGCATGCGCGCGGCCTGGCCCGGGGCGGGCGAGACCAACACCCGGTCGGGAGTGATCTCCTCGATGCGCCAGGACGAGGAGCCGAGCAGGAAGACGTCGCCGACCCGGGACTCGTAGACCATCTCCTCGTCCAGCTCACCGACCCGGGCCGCCCGTTCGGCACCGGCCAGGAAGACCCCGAACAGCCCTCGGTCGGGGATGGTGCCGCCGCTGGTCACGGCGAGTCGCTGTGCGCCGGGACGGCCGGTGAGCAGGTCGGTGGCCCGGTCCCACACCAGTCGGGGGCGCAGCTCGGCGAAGGCGGTCGACGGGTAGCGGCCGGAGAGCATGTCCAACACGGCGTGCAGCGCCGAGTCGGGCAGCTCGGCGAAGGGCGCGGCCCGGCGGACCAGCACGGCCAGGTCGCCGAGCGGCCACGGCTCCAGCGCCACCATCGCAACGATCTGCTGGGCCAGCACATCCAGGGGGTTGCGCGCGTAGTGCAGCTCCTCGATCGCGCCGTCGGTCATCCGCTCGGCGACCACCGCGCAGGAGAGCAGGTCGCCGCGGTGCTTGGGGAAGACCACCCCACGGGAGACGGCACCCACCTGGTGCCCGGCCCGGCCGACCCGTTGCAGCCCGGCGGCCACGCTCGGCGGCGCCTCGATCTGCACCACCAGGTCGACCGCGCCCATGTCGATGCCCAGCTCCAGGCTGGAGGTGGCCACCACCGCCGGGAGCTGACCGGACTTGAGCGCCTCCTCGATGTGCTTGCGCCCCTCCCGGGAGACGCTGCCGTGGTGGGCGCGGGCTATCACTGGCGTCGCGCCGGTGGCCGCGCCGGACTGGGCCATCACCTCGGCCGGTGGCCGGTTGCGCACCGGACCGGCGGGGTCACCCCACCGCTGCGCGCCGGACCCGGGGCCGCCGTCGCCCGCCGGGTCGTCGCCTGCCGACAACCCCTCCGGTACGACGAAGGCGCCCTCGCCCGACGCGGAGGCCACCTCTTCGGCGGCCAACTCGTTGAGCCGGGCGCAGAGGCGCTCGGCACTGCGTCGCGAGTTGGTGAAGACGATTGTCGAGCGGTGCTGCCCGATGAGGTTGAAGACCCGCTCCTCCACGGCCGGCCAGATCGAGGCGCGGCGTGGCCCGGGGCCGCCGAGGTCGTCCTCCGGTGGCTGCTCCTGCTCGTCCAGGCGGGTCATGTCCTCCACCGGGACCTGCACGCTGACCTCGATGGTCTTCGTGCTGGCCGGCTGTACGACGTCGACCGGGCGGGCGCCGCCGAGGAACTGCGCGCAGGCGTCGATGGGTCGGACGGTGGCGGATAGGCCGATGCGCTGCGCCGGGGCGGGCAGCAACTCGTCGAGGCGTTCGAGGGAGAGGGCGAGGTGGGCGCCGCGTTTGCTGCCGGCCACCGCGTGCACCTCGTCGACGATCACCGTCTGGATGCCGCGCAGCGAATCGCGAGCTGCGGACGTGAGCAGCAGGAACAGCGACTCGGGCGTGGTGATGAGGATGTCCGGCGGGGTGCGGGCGAAGGCTCGTCGCTCGTCGGCTGGCGTGTCGCCGGTGCGCATGCCGACGGTGATGTCCGGCGGTGCGACGCCGAGCCGGGTCGCTGCCTGCCGGATCCCGGCCAGCGGGGCACGCAGGTTGCGCTCCACGTCGACGGCGAGGGCCTTGAGTGGGCTGACGTAGAGCACGCGGCACCGCTGACGGGCCTCGGCCGGTGCGGGCTCGCGGGCCAGCCGGTCGAGTGACCAGAGGAAGGCCGCGAGCGTCTTGCCGGAGCCGGTGGGCGCCACCACGAGGGCGCTGCGCCCGGCGGCGACCGAGCGCCAGGCGCCGGTCTGTGCGGCGGTGGGCGCGGCGAAGGCCGCCTCGAACCAGGCGCGGGTGGCCGGGCTGAAACCGGCGAGCACCGCGCCGGTGTCTGCGTCTGCCCCGGTCACCGGTCCATCGTGCCCCGCCGGTACGACAACCACGACCGACCTCACGACGGAATGTGCCGGACAAAAGCAAAAAGCGCCGGAAGTGCGCTTAATACGTTAAGTCTCACTTAACTGCTTGCTTCTAAGGAGCAACATAAAGTAACTTCACTGCCAACGCGAACCGGGGTGAGGGGATTTGATGGCCGGCGAGCAGCGCAACCTCGAAACGGGCACCGACGTGCTGATTCGCAAGGTTGACAGCCACCTTGCCGCGCTCCGCGGCGGCCTGCACGGCCCCGAGCTCGAGCTTGCCGAACGCCTCGCCCACTGCCTGCGGGAGCTGGTCCTGTGCACCGCCCAGGCCAGCGCAGCCGATCGCGGCCAGGTCCGCGTCGCCGTCCATTACTTCGTGCTGCGCCGCGAGAGCCGTGGCCGGTTGCTCTCGGTGCGGTCGCTGGCCGCCGCGGAGCGGGTGGTCGACCGGGTCGCGCGCCAATTGGGCCGCGTCGACCTGCTGGCCGAGCTGACACGCGACCGTCCAGCCCGAGACGACGCGCAGCCCATCAGCAACGCCCTGCTGCACTAACCCCCCCCACCCCCCCGGTTTCCCGCGTTGATCAAGAGGTTTGCGTCAGAAAGGCGGGCGCGGATGACGCAAACCTCTTGATCAACGGTCGGGGGTGGGGGGTGGGGGTGCGGGTGGGGGGTGGGGTGGGGTGGGGTGGGGGTGGGGTGAATTCCGGCAAAACCGCCCGGCGGGCAACGAACTGGCGTCTGATCGCTGCTAGGCGTCACCGCTGCACGGGCGTCGGCCACCTCGATCGGGAGCGCAGGTGCTGGTACTGCTCGTCCTCCACCTCGTGGCGGCCCTCGCTGCGCCCCTGCTCGTCCGATGGTGGGGTCCACGCGCGTGCTACCCGCTGGCGCTGGCACCGGCTGCCGCGTTCTGCTGGGCGCTGGCCCACACTTCGGCGGTCGACGGCGGCGGTGCGGTGGTCGAGACGTACCCGTGGATCCGGCAGTTGGGCCTGGACGTCGCGTTACGGCTCACCACCCTGTCCTGGCTGATGACCCTGCTGATCGGCGGCATCGGCGCGCTGGTGCTGGTCTACAGCGCCCGCTACTTCGACGCCGGATCGAATGGGCTCGGACAGTTCGCCGCGGTCCTGGTCGCCTTCGCCGGCGCGATGCTCGTCCTGGCCTTCGCGGACGACCTGCTGCTGCTCTACGTCGGTTGGGAGCTGACCACGATCTTCTCGTACCTGCTGATCGGGCACAGCACCGAGCGGCGCTCCAGTCGGTGGGCGGCGGCGCAGGCGTTGACCGTCACCACGCTCGGCGGGCTCGCCATGCTTGTCGGGTTCATCCTGCTGGGCGAGCACGCCGGCACCTACCGCTGGTCGGAGATCGCCGCCCAGCCGCTGCCCGGCGGCGGATACCTGGTGGTCGCCGTTCTGCTGATCCTGGCCGGCGCGCTGTCCAAGTCGGCGGTGCTGCCGTTCAGTTCCTGGCTGCCGGTCGCGATGGCGGCACCCACGCCGGTCAGCGCGTACCTGCACGCCGCCGCCATGGTCAAGGCCGGCGTCTACCTGGTCGGGCTGCTCGCGCCGGTGCTCGCCACGGTCGGCCCGTGGCGGCCGGTGGTGCAGATCGCCGGCGTGGCGACCATGCTGCTCGGCGGCTGGGCCGCGCTGCGGCAGACCGATCTGAAGCTGCTGCTGGCGTACGGGACGGTCAGTCAGCTCGGCCTGCTGTTCGCGGTGACCGGGTCGGGCACCCCGGACGCCGCCCTGGCCGGCACCGCGATGCTGCTGGCGCACGCCCTGTTCAAGGCGGCGTTGTTCCTGGTCGTCGGCATCATCGATCACGGGGCAGGCACCCGTGACCTGCATGAGTTGTCCGGGCTGCGGCACTGGTCCCGGCCTCTGTTCGTGGTCGCGGTGGTCGCGGCGGCGTCGATGGCAGGGGTGCCGCCGTTTGTCGGCTTCGTGTCCAAGGAAGCGGTGTTCGGGGCGTTCACCGACCAGCCGGTGCTCCTGACCGGGCTGGTCGCGGGGACGGTGCTCACCGTCGCGTACAGCGCCCGCTTCCTCTGGGGCGCGTTCGCCGACCGGCCGGGCGTGGCACCGGCCCAGCCGGGCCCGATCGCCGCGTCGCTGCTGATCCCGCCGGCGGTGCTCGCCGGGATCGGTCTGCTCGCCGGCCCGGCTGCGAGTGTGTTGGACCGCCTGCTGCGCCCGTACGCCGATCTGCTCGGCGGGGTCGACGCGCATCTGGCCCTCTGGTCCGGACCAACCCCGGCGCTTGGCCTGTCCGTGCTGGCGCTTGCCGGAGGCGGCCTGCTCTTCGCCGTGCGCGGGCCGCTCGCCCCGGTGCTGGCCCGGCTCCGTTCGCCGGTGGGCGGCAACCAGGGGTACGAGTGGGTCGTGGGCCGGTTCGACCGGCTGGCCGTCGAGGTCACCGGAGCGACTCAACGCGGCTCCCTGCCGCAGTATCTCGGCGTCATCCTGGTCACGCTGGTGTTGGTGCCCGGCGGGGCGATGCTGTCCGCGAGTCCGTGGCGGGCCCGGATCCCGCTCTGGGACAGCCTGCTGCAACCCGTGGTCGTGTTGGTCATCGCGGTGGCCGCGGTGCTGGCGGTCGGTGCCCGCCGTCGCCTGACCGCGATGCTGCTGGTGGGGATGACCGGCTACGGCACCGCGATGCTGTTCGTCCTGCATGGAGCGCCGGACCTGGCGCTCACCCAGTTCCTGGTGGAGACCGCGACGATCGCCGTCTTCGTGCTGGTGCTGCGTCGCCTGCCGGAGCGGTTCTCGGCCCGCCCGCTGCGCCGCAGCCGGTGGGCCCGCCGGGCGCTCGGGGTGGCGGTGGGTGTGGTCGCCGCAGGGCTGGCCCTCACCGCCGCCGGTGCCCGCCGGGCACCGGACATCTCCGCCGCCTTCCCGGATCTGGCGGTGGCCCAGGGGTACGGCCGCAACGTGGTCAACGTGACCCTTGTCGACCTTCGGGCCTGGGACACCATGGGCGAGTTGGCGGTGCTGGTGGTGGCGGCGACCGGGGTAGCCAGTCTGATCTTCGAGCGGTCCCGCACGGGGCCGCGACCGCGTCGACCCGAGTCGGACGCACGGGTGGACCGCACCCGGCGGCCGGTGTGGCTGCGTGGCGGGCCGACCCTCTACGAGGAGCGCCGCTCGATCGTGTTGGAGGTGGTCATCCGACTGATCTTCCACACCGTGGTGCTGTTCTCCCTGTTCCTGCTCTTCTCCGGGCACAACGCGCCGGGCGGCGGTTTCGCCGGCGGCCTGGTCGCGGGTCTCGCCCTGGTGGTCCGCTACCTGGCCGGCGGTCGATACGAGTTGACCGAGGCGGCCCCGATCGGCGCCGGGGCGATCCTCGGCGCCGGGCTGGCCGTGTCGGTGGGCAGCGGCGTGGTGGCGCTGCTGGTCGGTGGATCGGTGCTGGAGAGCGCCAAGGTCGACAGGTCCCTGCCGCTGGTCGGCGACACCCACCTGGTCACGTCGCTCTTCTTCGACATTGGCGTGTACCTGGTCGTGATCGGGCTGGTGCTGGACATCCTGCGCAGCCTCGGGGCCGAGGTGGACCGGCACATCGAGGCATCCGGGACGGCCACGGGTGGCCTGGCCGTCGACAAAGGAGAGCGGGCATGAGCGCGAGGAGTGAGTCGGTGTTGCGAGCCCCGCAGTCGCGAACAGAAGTGGCGCCGTGAGCGCGAGGAGTGAGCCGGTGTTGCGAGCCCCGCAGTCGCGAACAGGAGTGGCGCCGTGACGGCGAGCGGCGCCGGACCGACGATGGTGCTGGTGCTGGCCGTCGCGGTGCTGGTCGGTTGCGGGGTGATCCTGCTGTTGGAGCGCAGCCTGACCCGGATCCTGCTCGGGGTGATCCTGCTTGGCAACGGGGTCAACCTGTTGATCCTGCTGGGTGGGCGGCCCGGTGGGGCACCGATCGTCGGCACCGGCCCGGTCGAGCGGATGAGTGACCCGCTCCCGCAGGCGATGGTGTTGACCGCCATCGTGATCACCTTCGGGTTGACCGCGTTCCTGCTCGCGGTGGCGTACCGGAGTTGGTATCTGACCGGCGACGACGAGGTGCCCGACGACCTGGAGGACCGGCAGATCATCCGCCGGGCCGTGCGTAACGAGGTGGGCACCGTGGACCTCGGTGGGGAGGGCCCGAACGGTGATCCGGAGCAGGTCGATCCGGAGCCCGCCCGCCGTCGGCTGCGACGGGGGGACGAGGCGTGCTGAGCACGTTGGTGCCGCTGCCGGTGGTGGTGCCGCTGCTCGGTGCGGCGCTGACCCTGCTGCTGGCCAGGCGGCCCCGGCTCCAACGGACCATCAGCGTGCTCTGCCTGAGCGGCACCCTCACCGTGGCGGTGCTGCTGCTGGTGCAGGCGTACCGGCACGGGCCGGTGGTCGTGGCCGTCGGGGCGTGGCCGGCACCGGTCGGCATCGTGCTGGTCGCCGATCAACTCGCCGCGCTGATGGTGGTGGTCTCGTCGGCGGTCACCCTGTGCGTGCTGCTGTACTCGATCGGGCAGGGCCGCAGCGAGACGAGCGAGACCACGCCGGTGGTCATCTTCCACCCGACGTACCTGGTGCTCACCGCGGGCGTCACAAACGCGTTCCTGGCTGGTGACCTGTTCAACCTCTTCGTCGGCTTCGAGATCCTGTTGGCCGCCAGCTTCGTGCTGATCACCCTGGGCGGCACGGAGACCCGGATCCGGACCGGGTCGACGTACGTGGTGGTCAGCATCCTCTCCTCGATGGTCTTCCTGGCAGCGGTGGGCCTGGTGTACGCGGCCACCGGCACGCTCAACCTGGCACAGTTGGCCCACCGTCTCGACGAGTTGCCGAACGGTGTCCGACTGGCCCTGGAGCTGATGTTGCTCCTGGCCTTTGCGATCAAGGCGGCGGTCTTTCCACTGTCGGCGTGGCTACCGGACAGCTATCCCACCGCGCCGGCCCCGGTCACCGCCGTCTTCGCGGGTCTGCTCACCAAGGTCGGCGTCTACGCGATCATCCGCACCGAGACGTTGCTGTTCCCTGGTGGACAAGCCGACGTGCTGCTGATGGTCGTCGCCGGGCTGACCATGGTGATCGGCATCCTCGGCGCGGTGGCCCAGTCCGATCTGAAGCGGCTCTTCTCGTTCACCCTGGTCAGCCACATCGGCTACATGATTTTCGGCGTGGCGTTGAGCACCGCCGCCGGGCTCTCCGGCGCGATCTTCTACGTGGTGCACCACATCACCATCCAGACCACGCTGTTCCTCGTCGCCGGCCTGGTCGAGGAGCGCGCCGGCAGCACCGACCTGCGCCGCATCGGCGGGCTGGCCCGGGTGGCGCCGCTGCTCGGTGTCCTGTTCTTCGTCCCGGCCATGAACCTCGCCGGGGTGCCGCCGTTCTCCGGTTTCCTCGGCAAGCTCGGCCTGCTCCAGGCCGGGGTGGCGGCCGGCGGGCCGCTGCCCTGGGTGCTGGTCGCGGCTGGCACGCTGACCAGCCTGCTCACCCTCTACGTGGCGTCTCGGGTGTGGAACCTCGCCTTCTGGCGAGCACCCCGGCTGGCGACGAATGCGCCGGCCGTCCGCCTGCCGAAGCTGATGGTCGGGGCCACGGTGGCCCTGGTCGCCTTCGGGTTGGCGCTGACCGTGCTGGCCGGCCCGCTCTTCGACGTCACCGCCGACGCAGCCGCCGATCTGCGGCTGCGTACCCCGTATGTCCGTGCCGTGCTGCCGGGCGGCGTGCCGTGACGGGCCCGCCCGGGACGGCCCGGGACGCTCCTGTGCCGGTGCGGTCGGGTCGCGGCCGGCTCGGGCGGCGGCGGGACCAGACGGTGGCGCTCGGGTGGCTGGTGGTGGTCTGGATCCTGCTCTGGGGCGACATCAACTGGGCCAACCTGGCCGGTGGCCTGCTGGTGGGCGGCGCGGTGTTGCTCTTCTTTCCGCTGCCGGCGGTCAGCTTCGGTGGCCGGCTCCGGCCCGGGGCGTTGCTGGTGTTCGCGGCGCGCTTCGGGGTGGAGTTGGTCAGCGCGAGCCTGCACATCGCCCGGATCGCCGTGCAGCCCGGCTACCGGCCACGCGGGGCGATCATCGCGGTCCAGTTGCGAGTGTCCACCGACCTGAACCTGGCGCTCACCGCCGAGGCCGTCTCTTTGGTGCCGGGCACGCTGATCCTTGAGGTGGACCGGGACTCCGGAACCCTCTACCTGCACGTGCTGGACACCCACCGGCCGACGGACCTGGACGTGGCCCGGGAACGCACCCTCAGCGTCGAGCGGCGAATCGTTCGTGCGGTGGGCTCCACGGCTGAACTGCGCCGCCTTGAGACCGACCAATCCGAGAGGGGAACCCGCCCGTGACGTTCCTGGCCGTCGTCCTCACCGTTCTGCTGTCGGTGACCGCGCTCCTCGCGCTGGCCCGCCTCTACCGTGGCCCGTCTCTGGTGGACCGGGTGATCGCCGCGGACATGCTGCTCGCCACCATGATCGGCGCGGTGGGCGCCGAGGCGGCGGTCAACCGCCATGCCACCACGCTTCCCGTGCTGGTGGTGCTCTCCCTGCTCGGCTTCGTGGGCTCGGTGTCGCTGGTCCGTTTCGCTGTCCGGGAGCAGCAGTGATCGCCACCATCGCGGACTGGCTTGGCGCCGGTTGCCTGGTCGCCGGCGCGCTGCTCGGCCTGGCCGCCGGGGTCGGCGTGCTGCGCTTCCCGGACGCGCTCTCCCGGATGCACGCGGCCACCAAGCCGCAGGTGCTCGGGGTGCTCCTGCTGCTGCTGGGCATCGCGTTGCGGCTGCGGTCCCCGGCGGATCTGGGCATGATCCTGCTGGTGGCGGTCTTCCAGTTGGCGACGGCGCCGGTCGCGGCCCAGATGATCGGGCGGGCCGCGTACCGCTCGGGGCGGCTCGACCGGAGCCTGCTCGACGCCGATGAGCTGGCTGAACGCGGGTCGGGTGGTGGATCGGCCGGACCGGCGTGACGACCTGGGCGACGGCGGGCGAATCGGACGATCCGCTCCTTCGGCCCACCCCCAGCGGAGTCCCAGCCAGCGCCGATAAAATAGCGGCATGATCGACTCTTCTGCCCAGGAGGGCAGCAGTAGCCAGCCGGGTCGTGCCCGGCATATCCCCGTACCGACGACCCCGGGAGCCCTGAGCGACCCGTGTTGATCGTCGTTGGTCTCCTTCTGATCATCGTTCTCACTGCCGCCACCGGTTACTTCGTGGCGCAGGAGTTCGGCTATGTCGCTGTCGACCGGGGCAAGCTGCGCCAGCTTGCCGATGACGGCGATCAGGCCGCCGCCCGGGCACTGACCGTCACCAGCCGGCTCTCCTTCATGCTCTCCGGCGCCCAACTCGGCATCACCGTCACCGCCCTGCTCGTCGGTTACGTCGCCGAGCCGTACCTCGGTGGTGGGCTCGCCGACCTGTTCGGCGTGGCCGGCGTCAGCGAGGCCGTCAGCCTGCCGCTGTCGGTGGCGTTGGCCCTGGTCATCGCCACCGTCGTGCAGATGGTCCTCGGCGAGCTCGCCCCGAAGAATCTGGCCATCGCGCGGGCCGAGCAACTCGCCCGGGCGCTGAGCCGATCCACCCTGATCTACCTGGCCGTCGCCGGGCCACTGATCCGGCTCTTCGACCGGGCATCGGTGCGTCTGCTACGCCGGATCGGCATCGAGCCGATCGAGGAACTACCCAGCGGCGCCACTCCAGCGGACCTGGAACAGATCATCGCCGAGTCCCGCGAGGAGGGCAGCCTCGACGTCGAGATGTCCACGCTGCTCGACCGAGGTCTGGACTTCCGCGAGCTGACCGCCGGAGAGGCCATGGTGCCCCGGGTCGACGTGCACACCGTACGGGCCCACGAGCCGGTCAGCCGGGTCGTCGAGCTGCTGGACACCGGCCACTCCCGCTTCCCGGTGCGCGGGGCGGAGGGCGTCGACGACCTGCTCGGCGTCGTCGGCATCGCCGACGTGCTCGGCGTACCCCCGAAGGAGCGGGCGACCACGCCGGTGAGCGCGGTGGCCGGGCCGCCGCTGCTCGTACCGGAGACGTTGCCCCTGCCCACGGTGCTCGACCGCCTGCGGTCCGGGCACCGGCAGATGGCGTGCGTGGTCGACGAGTACGGCGGCTTCGCCGGCGTGATCACGCTGGAGGACATCGCCGAGGAGTTGGTGGGCCCGATCCGGGACGAGGACGACCCGCCGGACCGGGCGCCGGCCCGGCAGGACGACGGCTCCTGGGTGGTGCCGGCCCGCTGGCGGATCGACGAGGTCGCCGACAGCACCGGCATCGCGCTGCCCGAGGCCCCGGAGTACGACACCCTGTCCGGGTTGGTGATGCGGGAGCTGGGCCGGGTGCCGGAGGTCGGTGACCGGCTGGTGATCAGCCTGCTCCCCGAGGGCGCGGACGGTGAGGACAACGAGTCCGAACCGAGGGCGTTGGTCGAGGTGCTGGCCGTGGACCGGCATGTGGCCGACTCGGTACGGCTGCAGTTGACCAAACCGGGGGTGAGCGCGTGAGCCCCGGGATCGCACTGTTCAGTTCGGTGATCCTGCTGGCGCTGAACGGGTTCTTCGTGGCCGCCGAGTTCGCTCTGGTGGCCAGCAAGAGGTACCGCCTCGAGCAGGCGGCAGCCGGAGGCGGTCGGGCGGCCCGGGCCGCGCTGGACGGCGTCCGCGAGCTGGGGCTGATGTTGGCCGGCGCGCAGCTCGGCATCACACTGTGCACCCTGGGTCTCGGCGCGCTGGCCGAACCGGCGATCGAGCACCTGCTCAGCCCGCTGCTGCACGCGGTGGGTTTGCCGGACGCGGCCAGCCACCTGATCGCACTGGTCTTCGCCCTCGGGGTGGTCACGTTCCTGCACCTGGTGGTGGGGGAGATGGCGCCGAAGTCGTGGGCGATCACCGACGCGGAGCGTTCGGCGACGTTGCTCGCGCTGCCGTTCCGCGCCTTCGCCCGGGTGTCCCGGCCGGTGCTCTCCGCGCTCAACGCACTGGCCAACGCGATCCTGCGGCTGTGCGGGGTGAACCAGCAGGATCAGCTCGCCCAGGTGCACGGCCCGGACGAGCTGCGGATCCTGCTGGAGCAGTCTCGTGAGCACGGGCTGCTCGGCGCCGAGCAGCACCAGTTGCTGACCAGCATGCTGGAGTTGCAGGGCACGTCCGTGGCGCAGGTGATGGAACCGTTCGCCACCATGGTCACCGTCCGTCGGGGCGACCCGGCCGAGCGGATCGAAGAGATCAGCCGGGACAGCGGCCGGTCCCGGCTGGCGGTGCTGGACGAGGCGGGTGAGGTCTGCGGCCTGGTGCACGTCCGGGAGGCGGTGCGGGTCGTCACCGCCGGCCGTGTCGCCACGGCCGGGGCACTGATGACGCCCGCGTTCACCCTGCCCGCGACGTCCACGGTCACCGAGGCGGTGGCCGCGATGCGGGCCCGGCAGTCGCAGCTCGCGTTGGTGCGCAACGGCGGTGGCCCGTCGCGGCCGATCGGCTTCGTGGCACTGGAGGACCTCCTGGAGGAGGTCATCGGCGAGTTCGACGACGAGACCGACACGGTGCCGCGCGGGCGGCGGTTGCGCTGAGCTGCCGACCCGGCCGCGCTGCTCGGTGCGGCCGGGTCAGTGTGGCGGCGCTGCTGGGTGTGGCGGCCGGGGCAGCGTCGTAGCGCTGCTCGGTGCGGCCGGGTCAGGGCCGTGGGCTTGAGGTCACCTCGACGGGGTAGGCGCGGCTGGTGCGGGGCCGCCGGGGCCTCGCCCCGGAGAGGGGCGCGCGATGCGGCTGACGGGGGTGTCCCGGGAGTCCGGCTTGACTGGGCTCTCCGTGCAGACCACGCTCCCCAACCCGAGCACTCGGCCGGGCCTGCGCCTGCCCGGGCGGGTGACGCTCGCAGCCGGGCCGGAGGACGTGCTGGTGCGGCACATCCGGCTCGGCCTCGTCACCACGGTCGAGCCGGACGACCCGGCTGCCGCCCGGCGACTCGTGCAGTTCCACCAACTGCCGATCGCCGGCCGGTTCGTCGTGCCGGCCGGTCGGCGGCGGGCGGTCGACTTCGCGTTGCCGCTGCCGTGGGAGACACCGGTGACCATCTTTGGCGGGGTGCCGCTGCTGAGCCTGCGGATGGGTCTGCGTACCGAGGTGTCCGTCGACCCCGACCTTGACCAGGGGGCCATGGTGCCGGTGTTCGTGCACCCGATCCCCACCCAGCAGCACGTGCTGGCGGCGCTGGCCACGCTGGGTTTCATGATCCGTCAGTCCGGGCTACAGGAGGGCGGGCTGCCCGGGGTGGAGCACGCCCTGCCACTGCACCAGCGCTGGGGCTACTGGGTGGGGCCGCTCTACGCCGGCCCGATCACCGAGCTGGAGGTGATCTTCGTGACCAACTCGGCGGGCCTGGAGGCGATCCTCTGGATGGATCGTCGGCTGGCGCTCGCCGGGATCACCCACCAGAGCATCAGCCGGTTCCGGATCTGGCACGCGGACGCTGACCGGCGGGACTGGGTCGCCACCGTGGACGGCTGGATACGCCAGGCGATCAACCGACACGCGGCCGCTGCCGCGCACGCCGACTGGTCCGCGCAGATCGCGGGGTCCGCCCACGTCAGCCGCCACCCCGACGAGCCGATCCAGCCCGGCTATGGCCTCGGCGGCACCGCAGGCAGCGCCGGGGTAGGAGGCGGCGGCTCCGGCGGAGACGGCACCTAACCTGCCCGCCCCCGCCCTCGCCCCGCCATGCCCTCGCCCCGCCCTGCCCGCCCCGCCCTCGCTCCGCCCTGCCCGCCCCGCCCTCGCGATCTTGCACTTTCTGTCGCGACAAATTACTTCAAAGCGGGCATTCCGACGACCGAAAGTGCAAGATCGCGGGGTACGGGGCGGCGCGGGGCGGCGCGGGGCGCGGGGCGGCGCGGGGCGGCGCGGGGCGGCGCGGGGCGGCGCGGGGCGGCGCGGGGTGTGGGGTGCGGGGAGGGGGTTAGCCGGCGGTGGCTGTGGCTAGCTTGAGGCTGAAGGCGAGGAAGAGGGCGGCAACGGCGGTGGTGCCACCGGCAGCCAGGCGGCGACGTTGGCGGAACTGGGCGGCCAGGAAGGTGCCTGCGAAGATCAACGCGGTCAGGTAGAGCGCGCTGGTCACCTGGGCGATCAGCCCGAGCAGTAGGAACGACAGCGCCGGCCAGGCGTAGTCGGGATCGACGAACTGAATGAAGAACGAGATGAAGAACAGGATCGCCTTCGGATTCAGCAAGCTGATCACCAGCGCCTTGCGGAACGGGCTGCGCATCGCCGCCGGTTCCGCTGCGTCGATGAGCCGCGGCGTGCTCGGGTCGTTGCGGTCGCGCCAGCGCCGCGCGGCGCCGAGCAGCATGGTCACCCCGACATAGCCGAGGTACGCGGCACCGGCGTACTTGATCACCAGGAACAGCGGCGGGTACGCCTTGAGCAGTGACGCCACTCCGGCGGCGGAGAGGAACATCAGCACACCGTCGCCGACGAACACCCCACCCGCGGCCCGATAGCCGACCCGGACGCCCCGTTTGGCGGCAGTCGAGAGCACGAAGAGCGAGTTTGGTCCAGGCAGCAGGATGATGGCCACGGTGCCCAGCACGTACGTCCAGATGTCGGTGATCCCCAGCACGCCCGCCATCATCACGCCACCGGTGCCGTCTGGCGAAGCCTTTCTCGCAGCCTGACCTGTGCGTTCGGCCACTCGTCGACGGTCATCGCGTACTGCACGGTGTCGCGCCAGGAGCCGTCCGGGCGTTGCCGGTGCATCCGGAGCACCCCTTCCCGGGTCGCGCCGAGCCGTTCGATGGCGGCCTGCGAGCGAGCGTTCCGGATGTCGGTGTGCCACACCACCCGCACCGCGCCCAGCTCGTCGAAGGCCCGGCTGAGCAGCAGCAGCTTCGCCTCGGTGTTGATTCCGGTACGCCACCAGGGCCGCCCGAGGAAGGTGTGCCCGATCCCCACCGACCGCCGCTGCGGGTCGATCTCGTAGTAGGAGGTGCTGCCGACCACCGCCCCGGTCGCCACGCACCGCTGCACCCAGGCCACCCGCTCGCCACGGTGTTGGGCGGCCAGGGCGGTGCGGACGACCTCGGCGGTGCCGGCGGGCGCGGTGGGCGGCGGGACGCTGAGGTGCCGCCACACCTCCGCGTCCGCCGTGGCGGCGTGCAACTCGTCGGCGTGCGCCAACTCCAGCGGCTCCAGCCGGACGTGCTCGCCGTGCAGCGACACCGGTTCGTGCCAGGGCGTGCGGGCCGTTCGCAGGTACGCCGGCAGCGGCGCGGTGACCCCGGCGTCCGGCTCGGGTTGCCCGGCGGTCAGCCGCAGCGGCAGCACACCGGCCCAGTGCGGCAGGTGCAGGTCGGCCTCGTCCTCGCGGACCCCACCGGTGCGGGCCCGGACGGACACTTCGCGCAGTGGCAGCGCCAGCACGGCCGTCTCGGCTAGTTCGCGTCGGCTGGGTGGGCGGGTGTCCGTGCTGCGTCCCGCGCCGACCTTCTCGACCAGCGCGGTGAGCATGGCGAGCTTCTCCTGCTCGTCGGTGACCAGTCGGGCGGTGCCGAGGGCGACGACGGAGCGGTAGTTGGCGCTGTGGTGGAACTGGGAGCGGGCGTAGACCAGCCCGTCGAGCAGGGTCACCGCGACGCAGACCGGCAGCCCGTCACCCCGGGCGGCGAGCAGCGGCCGGCTGCCGGTGGAGCCGTGCAGGTAGAGCGTGTCGCCGATGCGGACGTGCAGGGTGGGCAGCACCCGTGGCTGGCCGTCGACGGTGAAGCCGAGCGCACAGTCGTACGCCTCGTCGAGCACCGCGTGGGCAGCGGCCCGGTCGTAACTCATCTTGTCGCGAGAACGGCTGGGTGTGGTCCGGGCGGTGGGTGGGTACATGCTCGCCCCTTTGTTCTAGTACAATCTCTTGTTTGTGTCAGCACACTATCAGCTCACCGGTACGACGGCCGTCGAGATTTCGGCCAGCATCGAGTCGTCTATCCGTTCCGGCGCCCTGCAACCGGGGGCCGCCCTGCCGCCCGTGCGGGCACTCGCCGCCGAGCTGGGCGTCAGCCCCGCCACCGTCGCCCGCGCCTACCAGGAGCTGCGCCAGCGCGGCCTGCTCGCCACGGCCGGCCGGCACGGCACCCGGGTACGCCCCCGCCCCCCGGTGGCTGCCCGCCGCTCCGCGTTGCGTCCCCCGCCGTTGCCGGGCGCCCGAGACCTGTCCCGGGGCGAGCCCGACCCCCGGCTGCTTCCCCCGCTCGGCCGGCACCTGGCGACGCTCGCCGCCGACACCGGCCCGTCGATCGGCTACTCCGACGCCGGGGTGCTGCCCGAGCTGGCCGAGGCGGCCCGCGCCCGGCTGAGTGCCGACGGCGTACCGGCGGGGGAGCTGACCCTGACCGGCGGCGCGCTGGACGGCATCGAGCGGCTGCTCGGCGCACACCTGCGCCCCGGCGACGCGGTGGCCGTGGAGGACCCAGGCTGGGCCAACCTGCTCGACCTGGTCGCCGCGCTGGGGCTGCGCCCGATCGGCGTACCGCTGGACGACGAGGGGCCGCTGGTGGCCGGGGTCGCCGCCGCGCTCGCCGCCGGAGCGCGAGCGCTGGTGGTCACCAGCCGGGCGCAGAACCCGACCGGCGCCGCCGTCTCGGCCGCCCGTGCCGAGGAGCTGCGCGCGTTGCTCGCCGGTCGGCGGGACCTGCTGTTGATCGAGGACGACCACGCTGCCGAGCTGGCCCGCGTACCCCTGCATCCGCTGGCTGGGGCGACCGAGAGCTGGGCCTTCGTCCGCTCGGTGAGCAAGCCCTTCGGCCCGGACCTGCGGCTGGCGGTGCTGGTGGGCGACGAGACCACGGTGGCCCGGGTGACCGGCCGTACGCGGGTCGGCGCCGGCTGGATCTCCACCGTGCTGCAGCGGCTCGTCCTGGCGCTCTGGCAGGATCCGGAGGTCGCCGAGCTGGTGCAGCGGGCGGCGCAGAGCTACGAGCAGCGGCGCGACGGGCTGCTGGCCGCGCTGACCGAGCATGGCCTGACCGCGCACGGCCGCAGCGGCATCAACATCTGGCTGCCCGTGGAGGACGAGACCAGCACGGTCACCGCGCTGCGCGATGCCGGCTGGGCAGTGGCCCCCGGCGCCCTCTACCGGATCGCCGCGCCGCCCGCCCTCCGCATCACCGTCAGCTCGCTGAACACAGAGGACCTGGCCCCCCTGGCGGCCGCGCTAGCCCAAGCCGAAAACCCCACCCCACCCCAAGGCTTCCCCACCTAACAGCCCCACCCACCCCACCCCACCCCTGCCCCGCCCCCACCCCGCCCCACCCCACCCCACCCCACCCCACCCCACCCCTGCCCCGCCCCCACCCCGCCCCGCCCCACCCCGCCCCACCCCACCCCGCCCCGCCCCACCCCCGCGATCTTGCACTTTGTGTCGCTGATATGCCCGCTATGGCTTAGATGTCGGGACAGAAAGTGCAAGATCGCGAGGTTCGGGGCGGACGGGATGGGTATGCGGGCGCCGGAGGTGGGGATCATGGCTTCAGGTGGATCGCGTAAGGGTGTCTGGATCGCGGTGGCGGTGGCGATCATCATCATCATCATTGTGCTGATCGCGATTGCTTCTGGCGGGGATGGTGGCGGTAACGGGTACTGACGCGAGTAGGCGTCTGCCACCGCGCCGGGGCGTACCCGGCAGTGAGCATCGAACAGGTATATAACAGTCGGTATGGCCGAGCAGACCGGGAGCGCCGTAGGCGCCCAGCGGTTCATTCCGCCCGATGCCGACACCATCGACGACCTGCGCACCGCAGCCGGCGGCTGTCGGGGCTGCGAGCTGTACCGGGACGCCTCGCAGACGGTCTTCGGCCGGGGCGACGAGAGTGCCCGGGTGGTGCTGGTCGGCGAGCAGCCCGGCGACATGGAAGACCAAAAAGGGTTGCCCTTCGTCGGCCCCGCCGGACGGCTGCTGCGCCGCGCGGTGGACGACGCCGGGCTGGACCCGGGCGCCCTCTATCTCACGAACACCGTCAAGCACTTCCGGTTCGAGGCGCGCGGCAAGCGACGCATCCACCAGACCCCGGACCAGGTGCACATCACCGCCTGCCGGCCCTGGTTGGTCGCCGAGTTCGCCCGGCTGCGTCCGGAGATCGTGGTGGTCCTCGGCGCGACCGCCGCCAAGGCGCTGCTCGGCCCGTCCTTCCGGGTCACCCGGCAGCGGGGCGAGCTGCTGCTCTGGCCGGAGTCGGCCCAGCACCCGGAGGACTTCCAGCGGGTGCCGGTGGACAACGCCGGGCAGCGGGCCGACGCGCCGACGGCCCGGCTGCTGGCCACCATTCATCCGTCCGCGGTGCTGCGCGCCGACGACCAGGACAAGGCGTACGAAGGGCTGGTCACCGACCTCGCCGTCGTCACCCGCGCCCTCGCCGGGTAGGTAGGTGCCGGCCTCGGCCGCCCGTCGTGGGCACTCCCTGGGTGCCGAACCCGGTCGGAAATTGCCGCTGCGATCGGGCGGCTAGGCGATACCTGCCGGAAACGGCAATGCGTGATCCGCGTAACAGGTCCTCTGCAGACTCACACGGGTCGATCTTGTAGGGGAGGCCGTTGTGAGCAATCAGACGCAGTCGATGGTCAGCCGGCGTGGGTTCCTGCGTGCGGTCGGAGTCAGCGGTGGTGCCGGCGCGATGCTCGCCACGATGGGTGCCATGGGCCTCGCTCCCAGCGCCGCCGCGTCCGTGACCCCGGCATTCCGGGCGCCCGAGCGCTCCGACTTCACCCTGTCCGGGCGGTCGGGCTCCAAGGTGGTCGTTCTCGGCGGCGGCATCGCGGGGCTCACCACCGCGTACGAGTTGGGTAAGGCGGGCTATGACTGCACGATCCTGGAGGCGCGGCACCGCGTCGGTGGGCGGAACCTGACCATCCGGGGCGGCGATGTCGAGACCGACCTCGATGGACGCACCCAGCGGGCCAGCTTCTCCGATGGGGTCTACTTCAATGCCGGGCCGGGTCGCATCGCACAGTGGATGGTCACCATGGACTACTGCCGGGAACTCGGCGTACCCATCGAGGTCTTCACCAACCAGAACGCCGACGCCTGGATCTACAACGAGTCCGCCGGGATGACCGAGCCGGTCCGGTACCGCACCGCCAAGGCCGACGTGTACGGCTACGTCTCGGAACTGCTCGCGAAGGCCACCGACCAGGGTGCGCTTGACGCTCGGCTCACCGCCGAGGACCGTGACCGGCTGCTGTCGTTCCTGCAGAGCTTCGGCGCGATCGGTGGGCGGGCCAGCGACTGGGCCTACACCGGCACCAACCGTCGCGGCTTCTCCGGGTTTCCCGGTGCGGGCAACGACGTGGGGACCCTGCTCGGCGCGCCGCCGCCGCTCTCCGACGTCTTCGCAAGCAACGTCGGCCGGTACTTCTCGTTCGAGTTCGGCTACGACCAGGCCATGCTGATGTTCCAGCCGGTCGGCGGGATGGACCAGATCCCCCGAGCCCTGGCCAAGGCGGTGGGCCCGCATCGGATCCGACTCAACGCCGAGGTGACCGCGGTGACCGACCGGGGCAGCCGGGTCGAGGTGACCTACCGGCAGGGTGGCCGGCAGTCGCAGATCACCGCCGATTACTGCGTGGCGGCGCTGCCGCCGCACCTGATGGCCCGCGTACCGCACAATCTCGGCACGGCGGTGACCGCCGCACTGGCCGACTTCCCGGTCACCGCCTCCGGAAAGATCGGCCTGGAATATCGCAGCCGCTGGTGGGAGACCGACCAGCGGATCTACGGCGGCATCACCGAGACCGACCTGGACCTGTCGCACATCTGGTACCCGTCCTACGGCTTCCACGGCAAGCGCGGCCTGGTCGTCGGCTACTACAACACCGGGGCGAACGCCAGGGCGTACAGCGGGCTGGTGCCGGAGCAGCGCAGAGAGCGCGCGATCAGCCAGGGTGTGAAGATCCACGGCGACAAGTACCGCAGTGAGTTGGTCACCTCGTACTCCCAGGCCTGGGACCGGACCCGCTACATCGAGGGCGCTTGGACCTCGCCCCGGTACGGCACACCCGGATACAACCTGCTGTTGCAGCCGGCGGGGCGGGTCTACTTCGCCGGTGACTGGCTGAGCCACGAGGTGGCCTGGCAGCACGGTGCGTTCGTAGCAGCCCGTTCGGCGGTCTCCGCACTGCACCAGCGGGTCATGGCCGGCTGACCGACCCCGGCCCGCGCAACTTCGGGGAAAGTGCTGCTTCCCGGCGCGCTGAGACAGCAGTTTCACCGAAGTTGCGAGGATCTTGCGGCGGCGGCGGCGGCGGCGGCGGCGGGCGGCGGGTTGGCTGTCAGCGAAACTCACTGCCGCTTGCCGTCGCGGGTGCGCGAGGATGGGTCATCCCCATCCCTGAGGAGCGCAGATGGCCACCGACCTGACCGCGCCGCGTACCGCCGCCCGGCCCGACGTCGCGTCGATCCAGCGCCGCACCCTGCGGCTGCTCTTCACCACCCAGATCATCGGTGGTATCGGCGTGACCATCGGCATCTCCGTGGGTGCGCTGCTCGCCGCGCGGATCGCCGGCACGGCGGTGGCCGGCGTGGCACAGAGCGCCGGAGTGGTCGGTGCGGCGCTGCTCGCCGTACCGGTCACCCGGATCATAGCGCGGCACGGGCGGCGACCGGGTCTGGTGCTGGCGTACGCGGTCGGTGCCGTCGGCGGCGTGCTTGTGGTGCTGGCCGCGGCCACCCGCTGGGTGCCGCTGCTCTTCCTCGGCATGCTGCTCTTCGGTGGGGGCACCGCCGCTAACCTGCAGGCCCGCTACACGGCGGTGGATCTCGCCGAGCCGGGCCGACGGGGGCGGCAGCTCTCCCTGATCGTCTGGGCGACCACCATCGGTGCGGTGGCCGCCCCGAACTTCGCCGCGCTGGCCGACCGGGTCACCACCGGCTGGGGGCTGCCCGCGCTGGCGGGCCCGTTCGCGTTCAGCTCAGTCGCGTTCGTGCTGGCTGCCGTCGTACTCCTCTGGTTGCTCCGGCCCGACCCGTTGCTCACCGCGCGGCGGCTCGCGGCGGCCAGTGCCCCGGCTGCGGACCGGCCGCTGGTCGCCGCCGCGCCGGAGACCGCCGTGGCGGCCGAGGCCCCGGCGGAGGGTGGCCCGGCCCGCGGTGGTGCGGCACCCGCCGCCGCGCCGGTCAAGGTGCGCGCGCCGCGCGGCGCCGGGATGCGTGCGGCCTGGTCGGTGGTACGCGGGCGACCCGCAGCCCGGCTCGGCATCGCCGCCGTGGCGGTGGGTCACCTGGTGATGGTGGCGGTGATGGCGATGACCCCGGTCCGGCTCGGTGAGTCGCACGCCGACGCCGACGTGTTGCGGCTGGTCGGCATCGTGCTGAGTCTGCACATCGCCGGCATGTACGCGTTCTCCCCGGTGGTCGGCTGGCTCACCGACCGGCTCGGCCGGCGGGCGGTGATCCTCGGTGGGGTCGGGTTGCTGCTGGCCGCCTGCGCGGTCGCCGGCACCGCCGGGCACCACACACCCCGGCTCTCGGTGGGTCTGGTCCTGCTCGGGCTGGGCTGGTCGGGGACGATGGTGGCCGGCTCGACGCTGCTGTCCGAGTCGGTGTCGGCCGACGTGCGGCCGGGCGTCCAGGGGCTGTCCGATCTGATCATGGGTTTGGCCGGGGCCGGCGCCGCTGTGATCAGTGGGTTTGTCATGCAGTTCGCGAGTTATCCCGTGCTCAACCTGCTCGCGGCGGTCGCCGTGGTGCCCCTGGTGGCGCTAGCGTTGCGCCCGGTGCCGACCAGGGCACCGGACGAGGAGGGCTGATCACTGTGCGGCTGACCGACTTCTGGACGCGCCTGGACGAGGCGTTCGGGCCCGGCTACGCGGCCAGCATCGCCCGCGATCAGGTGCTGTCGCAGCTCGGCGGACGGACCATCGAGCAAGCACTGGCGTCGGGGGAGCAGACGCACGTCGTGTGGAGGGCGGTCTGTGCCGCGTACCCCGATCGAGTGCCTGCTCGACTACGCTGAGCAGCCTTTTCGTCGCTTCCGCGTGTCGTTTGTCGAGTCGTACACCTGTTCGGCTATTGTCCACAGCGGGGTGCTCGTCCACAGCTCGCGGCCCGTCGGCTGGTTTTCTGTCGGACCCAGCGCCTAGCGTGTCCGCGTGACGCGAAGCTCAGCAAAGACGCCGGCGAAGGCAGGGGTGGCAACCATGGCAGCAGGGCCTGACCGGGAGAAGGCACTCGACCTTGCTCTCGCTCAGATTGACAAGCAATTCGGCAAGGGCTCGGTGATGCGACTGGGTGACCGGCCGGTCATCCAGACCGCGATCATTCCGACCGGCTCCATCGCCCTTGACGTGGCGCTGGGCATTGGCGGCCTGCCGCGCGGCCGGGTGGTCGAGATCTACGGTCCCGAGTCCAGCGGTAAGACCACGGTGGCACTGCACGCGGTGGCCAACGCCCAGCGCAACGGCGGCATCGCTGCCTTCATCGACGCCGAGCACGCGCTCGACCCGGAGTACGCGAAGGCTCTCGGCGTCGACACCGACGCGATGCTGGTCTCTCAGCCGGACACCGGCGAGCAGGCGCTGGAAATCGCGGACATGCTGATCCGCTCCGGCGCTCTGGACATCATCGTGATCGACTCGGTGGCGGCCCTGGTGCCGCGCGCCGAGATCGAGGGCGAGATGGGCGACAGCCACGTGGGCCTCCAGGCCCGGCTGATGAGCCAGGCACTGCGGAAGATCACCGGTGTGCTCAGCAACACCGGCACCACGGCGATCTTCATCAACCAGCTGCGGGAAAAGATCGGTGTCATGTTCGGCAGCCCGGAGACCACGACCGGTGGTCGGGCGCTGAAGTTCTACGCCTCGGTCCGGCTCGACGTGCGACGCATCGAGAGCCTCAAGGACGGCACCGACGTGGTCGGTAACCGCACCCGGGTCAAGGTTGTGAAGAACAAGGTCGCCGCACCGTTCAAGCAGGCCGAGTTCGACATCATGTACGGCAAGGGCATCTCGCGTGAGGGCTCGCTGATCGACGTCGGCGTGGAGCAGGCGATCATCCGCAAGTCCGGTGCGTGGTACACGTACGACGGTGACCAGCTCGGCCAGGGCAAGGAGAAGGCCCGGGAGTTCCTGAAGGAAAACCCGGACGTGGCCGCCGAGATCGAAAAGAAGATCCTGGAGAAGCTCGGCGTCGGGGTCGGCGCGAGTGACGCCGCCGGTGGCCCGGAGCTGCCGCCGGTCGACTTCTGACCGGTCGCTGACCCATGGCAGGACGACGCGCTCGTACGGGGCGGGGCTGGGATGCCAGTCCGCCTCGTACGGGCGACGCCAGCGAACCGCCCCGCCCACGCCGGGGCGGTCGGGGCCGGTCCGAGGAGGCCGGTGCCGCCGAGTCCCCGGCACCGCCTCGCGACGAGTCGGAGGTGGCCCGCGAGATCTGCCTGCGCCAGCTTGCCGTCCGGCCACGCACCCGCGCCGAGCTGGCCGGGGCGTTGGCCAAACGGGGCATCTCCGAGGAGGTTTCGGCTGAGGTGCTCGACCGGTACGACGAGGTCGGCATCATCGACGACGCGGCGTTCGCCCGGGCCTGGGTGTCCAGCCGGCACGCGGGGCGTGGCCTGGCTCGCCGGGCGCTCGCCAACGAGCTGCGCCGAAAGGGCGTCGACGGCGAGGTGGCCACCGAGGCGCTGGGTGAGCTGGACGAGGAGACCGAGGCAGACACCGCTCGTGGTCTCGTGGAGCGCAAGCTCCGCACTGCCCGAGGTGAGCCGGATGCGATCTTCCGCCGGCTGGTGGGCATGTTGGCCCGCAAGGGCTACCCGCCAGGCGTGGCGATCCGGGCAGTAAAGGACGCGCTGGCCGCGCAGAGCGCCGAGGCAGCCGAGTTCGCCGAGCAGATAGACGCCGACGCGCTCGCCGACGCCGAGGGTGAATTGGACCGCGACAACCGCTCGTCGGGGTGAGCAGCGGCGTGCGCAATCACCACGCGCAATCACCACGCGCTCCCGTCGAGGACGGGCGGCCCTTCCTCCGCGATCTTGCATTTACTGTCGCGACATAAGCGGGCATTGCGCGCATAACGCCGACCGAAACTGCAAGATCGGCGCTGGCGGGGCGGTGCGGCACGGTGCGGTGCGGTTCGGGTGGGGGGCCGTTCGCGGGCGTTGGGGTCGTAGTCGTCACAAAGTCGGCTCCGCGCATGGTGTCGCCGTCGCTGAACAGGTACGACATCCCGATCCGGGCTGGCGGCTCGCCGTGTTTGTCCGCCGGTGTCCGGCACCTCATCAGCTTTCGGTGACGGTACAACTTCGCTCCGTTCGGGGGGTTTGATCATGAGTCCTTGACCTGAGCACCCCCGGCGACCTAGCCTCGCCATACAGGCTCACATTGCCCGACCAGCGCAGGCTAAGCGCACAACATAGATCGCGTAACAGAACAGCATCACTTTGGCCGACTCCCGGCCTATGGCGGCAGATCCGGACAGGCCGGTCCGGAACGCCGCGACAACTGCACCCGGTCGCCGACGTTGCCTGCGGGCACCGCCGGTGGAGAGAGCTACCCATGGCCAGCCGCTCCGGTCGGGCGTCCACAGCCGCAGGAGTGTGCCCCCGGCACGGTCGCTGCGGTCTCGACGTTAGGGGAGGCGGCCATGGCGGGGCGGCGGCACAGGTTCACCGGTAGACCCGACGGGGTCCCGGCATGAACGCCTTCGACGTCGTGCTCCTCGCGGCAGTCCTCGTCCTCGCCGTGGTGGTGATCGGGGCCGTGCTGGTCGGCATCCGGACACTGCGCCGGGTGGGCGTCGCGCCGGCTCCGGAGGATCCCGCCTTCATCGCCGAGAAGGACCGCCAGGAGCAGTCGCTGGCCGCCCTGCGCAGCGCGGCCGACGAGGCGAACAGCACGATCGACGTGGCGAAGTCCGCGGCTGCGGCGGCCCGTACCGAGGCAGCGGCGGCGAAGGCCGAGGCGAAGGCCGCCCGTGCCGAGGCGCGTCGGGTGCTCGACGACGCCCGCGCCGAGGCGGACACCGTGCTGGAGCGCGCCCACAACCAGGCCGAGGCGGACGCCGAGCAGTTGCGGACGACGGCCCGGCGCAGCGGCGAGCGGGAGGTCGCGGTGCTCGCCGCCACCACCCGGGAGCAGGCCGCGGAGGTGGAGCGGCGGGCGGCCCGGATGGACGAGCGGGAGCGGATGCACACCGAGGAGGTGGAGCGGTTCGCCGAGCGGGAGCGGCAGCTCACCGAGGCACGTGCGGCTCTCGCGGCCCGGGAGTCCGCGCTCGCCCAGCGGGAGGCCGAGCTCACCGAGTCGGAGGAGCTGCGTCGCCGGGAGTTGGAGCGGGTCGCCGGGCTCACCGCCGACGCGGCGAGGCTGGAGCTGGTCGAGGCGATCGAGACGTCCGCCAAGCGTGAGGCGGCGCTGCTGGTACGCGACATCGAGTCCGACGCGCGCAACACCGCCGAGCAGCGGGCCCGACACATCGTGGTGGACGCGATCCAGCGGGTCGCCAGCGAGCAGACCGCGGAGAGCGTGGTCAGCGTCCTGCACCTGCCCGGTGACGAGATGAAGGGGCGGATCATCGGCCGGGAGGGGCGCAACATCCGCGCCTTCGAGTCGGTGACCGGTGTCAACCTGATCATCGACGACACCCCCGAGGCGGTGCTGCTCTCCTGTTTCGACCCGGTCCGCCGCGAGGTGGGTCGGTTGACCCTGGAGAAGCTGGTCCTGGACGGGCGGATCCACCCGCACCGGATCGAGGAGGTCTACGACCTGGCCCGGCAGGAGGTGGAGGAGCTCTGCCTCCGGGCCGCCGAGGACGCCCTGGTCGAGGTCGGCATCACCGAGATCCACCCGGAGTTGGTGGCTCTGCTCGGCCGCCTGCGCTACCGCACCTCGTACGGGCAGAACGTGCTCAAGCACCTGGTCGAGACCGCGCACATCGCCGGCATCATGGCCGCCGAACTGCGGCTGGACGTGCCCATCATCAAGCGGTCGGCGTTCCTGCACGACATCGGCAAGGCACTCACCCACGAGGTGGAGGGCAGCCACGCCATCATCGGCGCGGACCTGGCCCGCAAGTACGGCGAGCACGAGGACGTGGTGCACGCCATCGAGGCACACCACAACGAGGTGCCGCCGCAGACCATCGAGGCTGTGCTCACGCAGGCCTCCGACGCCTGCTCCGGCGGTCGGCCGGGCGCGCGTCGGGAAAGCCTGGAGGCGTACGTCAAGCGCCTGGAGCGGATCGAGGAGATCGCGGCCAGCAAGCTCGGCGTGGACAAGGTCTTCGCCATGCAGGCCGGCCGGGAAATTCGAGTGATGGTCAAGCCGGACGACGTGGACGACATCGGGGCGGCCGTGCTGGCCCGAGATGTGGCCAAGCAGATCGAGGAGGAGCTGACCTACCCGGGTCAGATTCGAGTCACCGTGGTCCGCGAGTCCCGGGTCACCGAGATCGCCCGCTGAGCCGACTCACCTGCCTGGCTTGGCGGCGGGCGGATCGCACGGCCAGTGCCGTGCAAGTCACTCCGAGGGCCAGACAAAGGAACACGATCGGGTTGACGTACGCGGGCACCAGGTCATCGGTGAGATTGTGCCCCTGTGTGCGGTGAACGTGGAGAGGGCCGCCCCGAATCGTTCGGGGCGGCCCTCTCTGGTCGGTGCGACGTGGCTCAGAGGCCGCCGCCGCCCCCGCCCTCGGCCTGGGACATCAGTGCTGCGGGCGGCGGATTCTGTGCCGGGGTGCCCGCGGTCTTGCGGCCTCTGGCGAGCCGCCGCTGCACGTACTGGGCGAGCTTCGACAGCGAGTAGTTCACCACGATGAAGAGCACGGCGATCACGACGTAGACCTGGATCGGGTTGCTCAGCGCGCCGATGATCTGCTTGCCGATGTTCAGGGTCTCCTCGTAGCTGATGATGAAACCCAGCGAGGTGTCCTTGAGCACCACGACCAACTGGCTGATCAGTGCCGGCAGCATGATCCGGAAGGCCTGCGGCAGCAGGATCATCCGGGTGGTCTGTCCCGGGGAGAGCCCGATGGCGGAGGCGGCCTCCGCCTGGCCGCCCGGCAGCCCCTCCATGCCGGAGCGGAGGATCTCGCCGATCACCACCGAGTTGTAGATGGTGAGGCCGATGACCAGATACCAGAGGTTGTCGAGGTAGAGGCCGAACTCGGGGAAGCCGCGGGCCACGAAGAAGATGGTGATCACGACGGGCAGGCCGCGGAACACCTCGACGCACACTCGGGTGACCGCCGACAGCAGCGCGCTCAGCCCGCGCAGCAGGTACGCCACCGGCGTCGCCGCACCGGTGAACCGCCGTCGGATCAGGCTCTTGAGCTGGATCCGCAGCACGGCGAGCAGCGTGCCGATCACCAGCGAGGAGACGACGGCCAGGGCTGCCGCGATCAGGGTGTTCTTGAAGCCCAGGCCGATGCGGTCCCACACCTGGGAGAAGTTCTCGTTGGAGGGGTCGATCAACGGCCCCCACAGCTCCATCGAGAACTGGCCATTCTCGTCCAAGGGCCGGTAGATCAGGAAGTACGCCCCGACGAGCACGACGAGACCGGCGACGACGCTGCTGATCAGCGTGATCCGCCGCTGACGCGGCCCGGGTACGTCGTAGAGGACGCTGGTTTGCTGACTCATCGGGCCACCGCCTGTCGCTTCTCGATCCGGTCCAGCAGGGCACCGAGCGGCACCGTCATGATCAGGTAGCCGATCGAAATGCCGATGGCGACCGGGGCGAAGGCGTAGCCCTCGGCTGAGGTGAGCTGGTCGGCGGTCTGTGACAGGTCACCGACCACTCCGAAGAAGCCGACCAGCGCCGAGTTCTTGATCATTGCGATGATCACCGAGCCGAGCGGCACGATCGAGGCCTTCCACGACTGCGGCAGCACCACGTAGCGCAGGTTCTGTCCGAAGGTCAGACCCAGCGACCGCGCGGCCTCGGCCTGGCCGGGGGACACCGCGTTCACTCCGGATCGCAGCGCCTCGCAGACGAACGCGGCGGTGTAGAGCACCAGGGCGATCAGCGCGAACCGGAAGTACGGCAGGTCCGTGCCGAGTCGGGTGAACAACGAGTCGATCACCGGGACGCGGAGGAAGTCCGCGTTGGAGCCGAGTGCCGGCAGACCGAACGCGGCGAAGAACATCACCACGGTCAGCGGCATGTTGCGGAAGACGTTCACGTAAGCGGTGCCGAGCGCGCGCAGCGGCGGCACCGGCGAGATGCGGAGCACCGCCACGAGGCCGCCCAGGATCAGGGCGCCGATCGCGGCAAGTATGCAGATCTGGAGGGTGAGCCAGAAACCACCCGCAAAGACGTCGAACTTGTCGATGAGCACGTTCACGGGTCGGTGTTCCTCCCCACCCTCCAGATCGAAGGGTCAGTAACGGTTGATGGTGGGCGCCGCGCCAAGTTCCGCGCCGAACTTGCCGGCGGTGTCGTCCCAGGCCTTCTTCCAGCTGCCGTCGGCGACCGCCTTGTCCAGCGTGTCGTTGATGAAGCTGCGGAAGTCGGCGTCCTCCTTCTTCACCCCGATGCCGTACGGCTCCTTGGTGAAGTTGCTGCCGGCCAGCTTGAAGGAGGCCTCGTCCTTGGCGATGTAGCCGAGCAGGATCACGTTGTCCGTGGTCACGGCGTCGACCTGGCCACTCTTGAGGGCGTCCCGGCACTTGTCGTAGGTGTCGAAGGGCACCAGCTGGGTGGCGACGTCCTTGACGTACTTCTTGATCTCCTCGAACGGCGTCGAGCCGGTGACCGAGCAGACCTTCTTGGTGCCGTCCTTGAACGAGTCCGGACCGGTGATGGAGCTGTCGTCCTTCTTGACCATGATGTTCTGGCCGGCCTCGTAGTACGGGCCTGCGAAGGCGATCCGCTCCTTGCGCTTGTCGTTGATCGTGTAGGTCGCGGCGACCAGGTCGACCGTGCCGTTGACGATCACGTCCTCGCGGACCTTCGAGGGGGCCTCCACCCACTCGATCTTGTCCGCGGAGATGCCCAGCTCCTTGACGATGATCTTGGCGATCTCGACGTCGAAGCCCTCCGGCTTGCCGGACAGGCCCTTCAGGCCGAAGCCAGGCTGGTCGAACTTGGTGCCGACCTTGATCTTCTGGGCCTTGTTCAGCTTCTCCATGGTGCTGCCGGCGGCGAAGGACTTGCTGCCAGCGGCGCTGCCCTCCCCGCCGTCGTCGCCACCACAAGCGGTGAGGCCGAGCGCCAGAGCGGCAACCGCGGCGACTGCCGCAACGCGCTTGATACGCATACTCTTCTCCTTTTTCAACGGAGCCCACCGAGTACGGCGCGCTCCACTACGGACGCCTAGTGCGTGAGGATCTTGGAGAGGAAGTCCCGGGCTCGCTCGCTGCGCGGGTTGGCGAAGAACTCCGCAGGCGGGGCATCCTCGACCAACTGCCCGTCGGCCATGAAGATGACCCGGTTCGCGGCGTGCCGCGCGAAGCCCATCTCGTGGGTAACCACGACCATCGTCATGCCGTCGCTGGCCAGCGAGGTCATCACGTCGAGCACCTCGCCGACCATCTCCGGGTCCAGTGCGCTGGTGGGCTCGTCGAAGAGCATCGCCTTGGGCTGCATGGCGAGCGCCCGGGCGATGGCCACCCGCTGCTGCTGACCGCCGGAGAGTTGGGCCGGGAACTTGTCGGCCTGGTTGGCGATGCCGACCCGGTCGAGCAGGGCCAGGCCGCGCTCGCGGGCAGCGGCCGGCTTCTCCTTGCGGACCTTGATCGGGCCGAGGGTGACGTTCTCCAAGATGGTCTTGTGTGCGAAGAGGTTGAAGGACTGGAAGACCATGCCCACCTCGCTGCGCAGCTTCGCGAGGGGCTTGCCCTCGGCGGGCAGCGGCTGGCCGTCGAAGGTGATGGTGCCCGAGTTGATCGGTTCCAGTCGGTTGATGGCGCGGCACAGCGTCGATTTGCCGGAGCCGGACGGGCCGATGACCACGACCACCTCGCCCCGGCCCACCGACAGTGAGACGTCGTCCAGCACGTGCAGCGGCCCGAACCACTTGTTGACCGAGTCCAGCACGATGAGCGGTTCGCCCGTCGTCACGTCGTCCACCGTCCCCTGTCGTCTAACCGGTCGGGGTCGGATGACCCCCGGTGCGGCAACTCTAGGCGGCCTGATGTGGCGGAATGCAACTCGGCGGGTCACGGAGCGGTAACACCGATCATGATCGTCGTCGGGCGTCCGATTCCGGTCACTGTGCGAGCCGGGACGGTGGCGATCGTGGTGCATTGACGAGATCATGGGGGGATGACCGAACCGGTACGCCTGACCCGTTACGCCCGCGGCGGTGGCTGCGCCTGCAAGATCCCGCCGGGCGAGCTGGAGATCATGGTGGCGGGTCTCGGCCCGGCCACCGGCACCGCGGAGTTGTTGGTCGGGTTGGACCACGGCGACGACGCGGCGGTGGTGCGTCTGGATGAGCGGACCGGCCTGGTCAGCACCGCCGACTTCTTCACGCCGGTGGTCGACGACGCGTACGACTGGGGTCGGATCGCCGCGGCCAACGCGTTGTCCGACGTGTACGCGATGGGCGGCACCCCGCTGGTGGCGCTCAACCTGCTCTGCTGGCCGCGCGACGTGCTCCCGATGGAGTTGGCCGGTGAGGTCCTGCGCGGCGGCCAGGACGTGGCCCGGGAGGCTGGCTGTCATCTGGCTGGCGGGCACAGCGTGGACGACGAGGGCCCGAAGTATGGCCTCGCCGTCACCGGCACCGTCCGACCGGAAGAGTTGATCACCCTCGACGCCGGGCGGGCCGGGGTGCCGTTGTCGCTGACGAAGCCGCTCGGTGTGGGTGTGCTGAACACCCGGCACAAGGCCACCGGTGAGAGCTTCCCGGAGGCGGTGGCCACGATGAGCGCCCTCAACTCCGATGCCGCTCGCGCGGCGGTCGCCGCCGGCATCCGCTGCGGCACTGACGTGACCGGGTTCGGGCTGCTCGGGCACGCCTCGAAGTTGGCCCGGGCGAGCCAGCTCACGGTGGCCATCGACACGGCCCGGGTGCCGTTCCTGGCCGGTGCGGCCGAGGCGCTGCGCGACGGGTACGTCAGCGGCGGCAGCCGGCGCAACCTGCAGTGGGTCACGCCCTGGACCGATTTCGGAGCTGCGGGCGAGGACGAGCGGTTGCTGCTGGCCGACGCACAGACCTCCGGTGGCCTGCTGGTCGCCGGCGAGGTGCCCGGCGCGCCCGTGGTGGGTGAGCTGTTGCCCCGCAGCGAGCACCTGGTCGTGTTGCGCTGACCGGTCGGAGGGCACGCGCGAACGTGAGGACACGCGGCGGCGGTGGTGCGGTTGGCGCACCATAGCCGATAAACTGTCACCTTCCCGCTACTCCGAGCAACGCTGCTCAGGGAAATTTTGCCCGGAATGGTCACAGACCGGTAACTTGCCCCCGGCTGGGGTCAAATGCCCCCCACCATCGTGTGTAAGGCCCGATCCGGAGGCCGGTGGGACGAACGCAGCGAGGAGGCGGAATGACCGAGCTGTGGAACTGGAGAATCGACGGGGTACGACCCGTGGAGGTCTACCCGGCGCTGGCCGAGGCGCTTGGTCGGGTGGTGATGCCGCTGGCGGTGGCCGACCCGGCCCGGCTACCGGCGTACGCCGTGGTGTGTGACGTCTGGCAGGCGCCGGGCGAGTTCGCGACGGTCGTGGATTGCTACGGGGTGCCCGAGCGGCTCCCCGAGCACGCGAGCATCGCCGCGCTCGCTCGACTGCTGGGCCGCAACTGCCTGTTGCGCGACGACACGCTCGACGCGGGCCGGCACCTGCTCGTCGCCCCGGACGGCACGGTCCGGCCGGTGCACTTCGACGTGCGGGACACCGACGACGGTGAGGTGCTCAGCAAGCGGCGGCTCTGCACCCTGGGCGACCCGGGTTGTCGGGGCTGGTCGCAGTGCCACCGCTCGCGGTGGGCACCCGACACCGTCGCCCCGGCGCTCGCCGCGGCCTGACCCTGCACGGGTCAGGCCCGGCCAGCGCCGCGCTGGTGGGTCGAGCCCTGCCGGCGATCAGCTGGACGCGGCGGCGGCCTGCCGGTCCGGGGTGCCCGATCCGGCGCCCCGCACCACCAGTTGATCGAGCAGGTCGCGCGTCGCCTGGGCCACGGCGACCACCGCGGCGTCGAACGCGGCGGCGTTGTGTGCGGCGGGCGCCCGGAAACCGGAGATCTTCCGGACGTACTGCAACGCTGCCGCCTCGACGTCCGCGTCGGTCACCTGCGGGGTGAACGGTTCACGCAGCGTCTTGATGCTCCGACACATGGGCGCTCCTCCTCTGCCGGCACCTGGGCTGCCACCCATGATGCCGGCGACTGTACCGAGGGTGACGCTGGGTCGATATTCGTCTATCCCGGTCGCGGGCCAGAGTTTTTCGAGCAGTTGCCGCCGCTCGCGCTCCCGCGCCCCGGAGACTCATTGTGGCCCATGCCCCACCCGCGCATCGTCGGCGGCGAGCCCAAGCCCCCGAAATCGCCCAGAACACATCCTTGCTGTGCGGCGTACTGCCCGTCGTGGGTGCCCGCCCTGGGCCGCCGGGTCGCTGCCGGTCGGTTGGGGTCGCCAAGCGGGCCGCTACCCTGGTAGCCCGAGGGGAAGGGGCACCAACAGGGTGGCTAGGACCTACAACGTCGTCACGTACGGCTGCCAGATGAACGTGCACGATTCCGAGCGCATCTCCGGCCTGCTTGAGCAGGCGGGATACGAGCGTGCACCCGCTGGCGACGACACCCCGGACATCGTCGTCTTCAACACCTGCGCGGTGCGGGAAAATGCCGACAACCGGCTCTACGGCAACCTCGGTCGTCTGCGCCCGGTGAAGGACAAGCACCCCGGGATGCAGATCGCGGTCGGTGGCTGCCTGGCCCAGAAGGACCGGGGTGAAATCGTTCGCAAGGCGCCCTGGGTGGACGTGGTCTTCGGCACCCACAACATCGGTGCGCTGCCGGTGCTGCTGGAGCGGGCCCGGCACAACGCCGCCGCCGAGGTGGAGATCCTGGAGTCCCTCGACGTCTTCCCCTCCACGCTGCCCACCCGCCGCGAGTCCACGTACGCCGGGTGGGTGTCGATCTCGGTGGGCTGCAACAACACCTGCACGTTCTGCATCGTGCCCGCGCTGCGCGGCAAGGAGAAGGACCGCCGGCCCGGCGACATTCTCTCCGAGGTGCGCGCCCTGGTCGACGAGGGCGTGCTGGAGGTGACCCTGCTCGGGCAGAACGTCAACTCCTACGGCGTGGAGTTCGGAGACCGCTACGCGTTCGGCAAGCTGCTGCGGGCGTGTGGTGACATCGACGGGTTGGAGCGGGTCCGGTTCACCAGCCCGCACCCGAAGGACTTCACCGACGACGTGATCGCCGCGATGGCCGAGACACCGAATGTGTGTCACTCGCTGCACATGCCGTTGCAGTCCGGCTCCGACGACGTGCTCCGGGCGATGCGCCGGTCCTACCGCTCCGAGCGCTACCTGGGGATCATCGAGAAGGTCCGGGCAGCGATGCCCGACGCGGCGATCACCACCGACATCATCGTCGGCTTCCCCGGCGAGACCGAGGCCGACTTCCAGCGCACCCTGGACGTGGTCCGTGAGGCCCGGTTCTCCTCGGCCTTCACGTTCCAGTATTCGAAGCGCCCCGGCACCCCCGCCGCGACGATGGACGGCCAGCTGCCCAAGCAGGTTGTGCAGGAGCGCTACGAGCGGCTGGTCGCATGCGTCGAGGAGATCACCTGGGCCGAGAACAAGCGGCTGGTGGGGGAGACCCTCGAGGTGCTGGTGGCGGTCGGCGAGGGCCGTAAGGACGAGCGGACCGGCCGGATGTCCGGTCGGGCCCGCGACGGTCGGTTGGTGCACTTCGCGACCGAGGCCCCCGGCGTGGAGTCGATCGCCGGCCAGATCCGGCCGGGGGACATCGTGCACACCACGATCACGTACGCCGCGCCGCATCACCTCAACGCCGACGGGGCGCCGGTGGCGCACCGACGGACCCGGGCCGGCGACGCGGCCGAGGCGGGACGCTCCCCGCGTACCCCCGGGGTGTTGCTGGGTCTGCCGACGATCGGTGCGCCGCCGGTCGCGCCGACGCCCACTGCCGGCTGCGCCACCCACTGACGAGCAGGGACGGGCCCCTTGTCGTCGCGCGACGACAAGGGGCCGCTGCGGTCAGACGGTGATCCGGCCAGCGCCGGCACCGGCCGTCACGATGGACTTGACGTTGCTCGCGGTGTCCAACTGGTAGGAGTACGGGATGCCGGCCACGCTGCCGCCGGTCTGGCCCGTGGGCGAGTTGACGAAGTGGTTGTTGCGGGCGACCAGGCTGCCGGGCCCGGAGTCACCCTCACCACGGTGGTACGGGTCGTCGACGTTCTCGAAGTAGTTGCCCTCGACGAGCACGCCGGCGTTCTTGGTGGACGCGACGCCGTAGCCACCGTTGGCGCGGTAGTAGTTGTTGTACACGTGCACCGGGTTGCCGAAGCGCACCCGCGGGTTGCGCTGGTTGCTGCCGTCGAACCAGTTGTGGTGGTAGCTCACCCGCAGGTGACCGACGTCCTGGCTGGCGTTGTCGTCGCTGTGGCCGAGCAGCATGGTCTTGTCGTGGCTGAAGACCCGGTTCCACGACACGGTGACGAAGTCCGAGCCGCGCTTGACGTCGACCGCGCCGTCGTACCCGTTGCTGAAGCTGTTGTGGTCGATCCAGATGTTGGTGGCCGACTCCTGCACGTTGATCGCGTCGTCGTTCCAGTCCCGGAAGTTCAGGTTCCGGATGATGACGTTGCGGTCACCGTTGATGTTGAGACCGCAGCCGGCGATGGTCGCGCCGGAGTTGCCGAGGATGGTCTTGTTGGACCGGACCCGCAGCATGCCCGAGCAGGAGATGGTCCCGGACACCCGGATCACCGCGGCGCCGGTGGCGTTGAGGGCGCTGGTCAGTGCCGAGGCGTTGGTGACGGTGGTCGTCGCGGCGTTGCCGCCCCCGGTGGTGCCGCCGTTCTGGGTGGCCCAACCGACCAGACCGGTCTGCGGCGGGTTGTTCGTCGGGGGCGGCGTGGACGGCGGTGGGGTGCTGGGCGGTGGCGTGCTCGGCAGCGGCGGCGTGGTCGGGGTGGTGGCACCGGTGCAGGCGACGTTGTTCAGGGTGAAGCTGGCCGGGCCGTCCTGTGCGCATGCTGCTTCCTTTCGATGAGGCGGACGGACCGTCGCGACGCCCATGCCCGTGGGCGGCGAATGTCGGCCGGGACCAGTGGTCCTCGGGCCCGCCAGTGCAGGTACGTGAAGGAAAGCGGCTCCCGCGCTCGCGCCCACCTGTGTAGAGGCAAGCGCTTTCCTGATGAAAGCATAGAAGAATCTGGATGTAAATGGCCGGGACGGCCGACGCGGTGAGCACCGGCCGTCCCGGCAGCTCAGCAGCTGACGCCGTTGAGCTTCACCGCTCCTGGCGCACTGGCGGTGCCGTTGGCGGTGAAGCCGACGGTGATCGACCCACCCGCCGGCAGGGACGGGGCATGCCCCGGGGCGGCGGCGGTGACCGTCGTGCCGGACTGGGTGACGGTGGCGTTCCAGCCACTGCCCAGCGTCACTCCGGACGGCCAACTCCAGGTGACCGACCACGGGTTCACCGCAGCCGACCCGGTGTTCTTTACGGTCACCTCGCCCTGGAAGCCGCCGGGCCAGGCGTTGACCTGCCGGTAGCTGGCGGTGCAGGCACCGGTAGGCGGCGTCGTCGGCCCGCTGGTCGGTCCGCCAGTGGTCGGTCCGCCGGTCGGTCCGCCACCGGACGGCGCGATCAGGTACGGCTGGAGGATCGCCTGCTTGGTGGTGTTGATGCTGGTCCAGTCATCCAGCGCGATGCCCCCGGTGTCACCCGAGTTGGGGTTCCACGACCAGTAGGTGAAGGACATCCCGCTGACCCCGGTGCCGGTGTACGCCATCAACCTCTCCAGCCACACCCGGTCCTTCGGGTCGGCCAGGGTGCTGCCGAACTCGCCCATCATGATCGGCGCGATGTTCTGCTTGTAGAGGTAACCCCAGTACTTGTCCCAGATGGCCGGCATGTTCGCCGGGTAGTCCGGAGCATCGAACCAGGTCTGCCGGTAGACCGAGGTGGCGTACTCGTGCGGCGAGTAGACCAACCGGTTGGCCACGCTCAGCCGTACCGGGAACTGGCCGGCCTTCGACAGGTTCCCTCCCCACCAACCGCAGTCCTCGTCGTTGCTCGGGTCGTTGTCCCAGACGTTGGAGAGGCCGCCGCTGGGGCAGCTCACCCCCTCGACGAAGATCAGCCAGTTGGGCTGGACTCCGAGGATGGCGTTCCCGGCCCGCTCGGCGGCGAGCCGCCAGTCCCGGGTGGTGTCGCCGCAGCCCCAGCACGCGCCGGTAGCCGCCGGGTTGGTCCCCTCAGCATGCGGCTCGTTGTGCAGGTCGGCACCGATCACCGTGGGGTTGCCCGCGTACCGCTGGGCGAGCATCTTCCAGTCGTTGATCCAGGTCGCCTCGGAGACCGTCGAGGTGTACCACAGCGGCGACTGTCCGGCCGCCGTCGGCCGGTGCCGGTCCAGGATGATTCGCATCCCCTTGCTGCCGGCGTAGCCGATCACCTTGTCCAGGATCTGCAACGGGGAGAGCCCAACCAGGTCCGGGTTGACGAAGTCGTTGACCCCGCTGGCGGTCGCACCCGGCTTCAACGCGTCGTTCGAGTACGGCACGCGCAGCGTGTTGTAACCCAGCCGGGCCATCGTGTCGAGCTGCCCCCGCCACGGGTTGTTCGACCACAGCCCGTGGAAGGTCTTGTTGTCGGTCTCCATGCCGAACCAGTTGATGCCGGTCAGCCGGACCGCGGCGCCAGTGCTGTCCACGATCTGGTTGCCATTGGTGCGCAAATAGCCGGTACCGGTGCCAGCGGCCACGGCCGGGCTGGTGCTGACGGCGGCGGCGAAGAACACGCCGGCCGCAACGGTGGCGAGCGCGGTCAGTGCGCCGCCGAGTGCGGTGGGACGGAACATGCGAGCTCCATTTCGGAGGTCCGGCGCCGCCCGATGACGTCGCCGGCAGGCGGCCGTCCGCACGTCACGGCCCCACAGGGGTACGCGGACAGTGCGCGACGGTCCATGTCACACGGACGTGGTCACTCGCGTAACGCACACCGACGATCCCCGACGACGTCGTACCGCCGTCAGCGCCCTCGCGCCGGTGCCCGACCTGGCTCCCGCCGCTCATTCTGATCAGCGGTTCTCAATGCGTCAACCAGCCGTCCGGCTGGCCCCGCCCCCCTCATGTCCCGCAGCCCCCGCCCCCCTCGTGTCCCGCCCCGCCCCCCGCCTCCTCGTGTCCCGCCCCGCCCCGCCCGCCCTGCCCCCTCAAGCCGGCAAGATCCGCGCAACATCCCTGAAACTGCTGCCTCCCGCGCATCTGAGGCAGCAACTTCAGGGATGTTGCGCGGATCTTGGCGCGGCACGGGGTGCGGGCGTGCGAGGCGTGCGGGCGTGCGAGGCGTGCGGGCGTGCGGGGTGCGGGCGTGCGGGGTGTGGGCGTGCGAGGCGTGCGGGGTGTGGGCGTGCGGGGTGTGGCGGGCGGGGCGCAGACGTGCGGGGTGTGGCGGGCGGGGCGCAGACGTGCGGGAGCCCCCGGTCCCTCGCGGGGACCGGGGGCTCCCGGACGACGTCAGCTCAGCCGGCCTGCTCGGCGAGCTGGAGGAACTGCCGCTTGGCAGCGAGTGCCTGCTCGGCGTCCTTGATCCGGCGCGCGTCCCCGGCGCTCTGCGCCCGGGCCAGCCGTTCCTCGGCTTCCGCAACCTGCGCCCGCATCTGGGCGAGCAGCGGGTTGTCCTCCTTGGTGGTGCGGCGCCACGCCGAGTCCATCACCTCGCGGACCTTGTCGTCGATGACGCGTAGCCGGCGGTCCAGCCCGGCGGCTGCCTCGCGGGGCACCCGACCGGCCTCGTGCCACTGTGCCTGGATCTCCCGCAGCTTGGCCTGGGCGCCCTTCGGGTCGGCGTCGATGTCCAACGCCTCCGCCTGGGCGAGGAGGGACTGCTTGCGCTCCAGGTTGCCGCGCTGCTCGTTGTCCCGTGCGGAGAAGACCTCACTGCGCCGGCTGAAGAAGGCGTCCTGCGCGCCCCGGAATCGTTCCCAGAGCTTCTGCTCGGCCTCCTTGGAGGCGCGCGGCGCGGCCTTCCACTGCGTCATCAGGTCCTTGAGCTGGTTGGCGGTGGCGGCCCAGTCGGTGGATTCCTGAAGCTTCTCCGCTTCGGCGACCAGCTCCTCCTTGGCCGTCTGCGCCTGCTTGCGCTGGGAGTCCAGGGAGGCGAAGTGGGCGCCTCGACGCCGGGTGAAACCGTCCCGGGCGGCGGCGAACCGCTTCCACAGCTCACCGTCGGCCTTCTTGTCGACCCCACGGACGGTCTTCCACTCGTCGAGGATCTCCTTGAGCCGGTCCCCGGCGGTCTTCCATCCGGTGGACTCGGCCGCGAGCTTCTCGGCCTCTTCGACCAGCGCGGTCTTGCGGGCCAGTGCCTCGCCGCGAGCGGCGTCCCGGGCCGCGCGAGCTTCGCCGGCCTTCTCCTCGGCGAGGGTGGCCAGCTTGTCCAGGCGAGCGGCCAGCGCGTCGATGTCGCCGACCACGTTGGCCTCGGGCAGCGTGGTACGAATCCGCCGGATCGTGCTCAGCGAGTGCCCGGCATCCGCCGCACCCGACTTGAGACGCGCTTCGGTCAGGTCCACCTCGGTCACCAGATCGGCGAAGCGGCGTGCGAAGTGTGCCAGGCCTTCCTCCGGTGCCCCCGCCTGCCAGGATCCGACCACCCGCTCGCCCTCGGTGGTCTTGACGTACACGGTGCCGTCCGCGTCCACCCGTCCGAAGGCAGTCCAGTCGCTCATGTGCCCATCCTCGTTCTCCCGGCGTCGAGGGAAGGATCCCCCGTCGCCGCCACGGCGCAGCCAAGTTGCTTCCGGCATTGTCACAGGTCCGACCCGGTCCGCGTCGAGCGCCTATCGCCGACCGTGACCATACGGTGTCCTAGGGGCCGAATGACCGGATCGGCGCGGAGACGCTCCGGGGATTCCCGCTACGGTGAATAGGTGCCCTTGGTCGTCGCTGCCGTCTGCCCGCATCCGCCCCTGCTCGTGCCCGAGGTGGCCGGCTCCACGGCCCCGGAGCTGGACGATCTTCGGGCGGCCTGTGATACCGCCGTACGCCGGTTACTGGCCGCCGACCCGGACACTGTGCTGCTGCTCGGCACCGGCCCGGTGACCGGCCCGATCGGCACCCCGGCGACGGGCTCCCTGCAACCCTGGGGTGTCGACCTGGACGTGCCGTTGGTCTCCGGTCAGCCCGACCGCGGTGCGGTGCTGCCGTTGAGCCTGACCATCGGGGCGTGGTTGCTGGCCCGGCACGAGACGCCGGCGCCGGTGACCGCCGTGCAGGTGGCCGCCGACGCCGGGCCGGCCGAGCTGGCCGCGCTCGCTGAGGAGGTCAACGCCGCGGGTGACCGGGTGGCGGTGCTGGTTCTCGGGGACGGGTCGGCCTGCCGGGGGGAGAGGGCCCCGGGGTACGACGACCCGCGCGCCCGCCCGTACGACCAGCGGGTTGCCGCGGCGCTGGCCGATGCGGACCTGGACGTCCTGCTCGACCTCGACCCGGTGGTGTCGGCGGAGCTGAAGGCCGCCGGCCGTGCGCCCTGGCAGGTGCTCGCCGGCGCGGCCCGTTCGGCTGGCGGCGGGTGGCGGGGCGAGCTGCTGCACGACTCGGCACCCTTCGGCGTCGCCTACTTCGTGGCGTCCTGGGAGCGGGTGTGACCAGCGACGGGCCTGGCACGGTCGTCGCGGTGGTCGGCCCGACCGCGGCGGGTAAGTCGGCGCTGAGCATCGCGTTGGCGCACGCCCTCGACGGGGAGGTGGTCAACGCCGACTCGATGCAGCTCTACCGGGGCATGGACATCGGGACCGCCAAGCTGACCCCCGCCGAGCGGGACGGGGTGCCGCACCACCTGCTGGACATCTGGGAGGTCACCGAGCCGGCGAGCGTCGCGGAGTACCAGCGGCTGGCCCGCGCGGCGGTGGACGACATCCTGTCCCGGGGGCGGGTGCCACTGTTGGTCGGCGGGTCGGGGCTGTATGTGCGGGCAGTGCTGGAGCGTTTCGAGTTCCCCGGCACCGATGCGGTGCTGCGCGAGCGGCTGGAGCGGGAGTTGGCCGAGGTCGGCCCGGCACCGCTGTACGCGCGGCTGCGCGCCGCCGACCCGGTCGCCGCCGAGGGCATCCTTCCCGGCAACGGGCGGCGGATCGTCCGGGCCCTGGAGGTGATCGAGCTCACCGGAGCACCGTTCACCGCGTCTCTGCCGCAGCCCACGCCGTACTACCCGTCGGTGCAGCTTGGCGTCGACCTGGACACGGGGCTGCTGGATGAGCGGATCGCGCTGAGGGTCGACCGGATGTGGGCCGATGGTCTGGTGCCGGAGACCCGCGAGTTGGTCGGGCGTGGGCTGGCCGGCGGGCGGACGGCGAGCAGGGCGCTCGGCTACCAGCAGGTGCTGCGGCTGTTCGCCGGTGAGCTGACCGAGTCGCAGGCGCACGACGAGACGGTCCGGGCCACCCGACGGTTCGTCCGCAAGCAGCGGTCCTGGTTCCGGCGCGACCCGCGGATCCACTGGCTGGACTCGGCCGCACCGGACCTGATCGGGGCCGCCCTGCGCCTGGTGCCGGCTGCTGCGCGATGATGGGGGCGTGGAGTTCACCAAGGGCCACGGCACCGGCAACGACTTCGTTCTCCTTCCCGATCCGGACGGTCAGCTCGACCTGACCCCGGAGCTGGTCGCGGCGCTCTGCGACCGGCGACGCGGCATCGGCGCGGACGGCGTACTGCGGGTGGTCCGCGCGGCAAAGCATCCGGAGGGCGCCGGGCTGGCCGGCGAGGCCGAGTGGTTCATGGATTACTGGAACGCCGACGGCTCGTTCGCCGAGATGTGCGGCAACGGTGCCCGGGTCTTCGTGCGCTACCTGCTCGACACCGGGTTGGCGACGCCCGCCGGAGCGGCGCTGCCGGTGGCCACCCGGGCCGGCGTCGTGCGCGCGCTTGTCGAGGACGGCATGGTGTCCGTCGAGATGCGCCGCCCCCGGCTGTACGACAGCTCCACCGCCACCCTCGGCGGGCTGACCCTGCCCGGCACCGCCGTGGACGTTGGCAACCCGCACCTGGTCTGCGTCCTACCGCCCGGCGTGGAGTTGTCCGCGCTGGACCTGGCCACCGCGCCCGGCTTCGATCCGACGGTCTTCCCGGCGGGGGTGAACGTGGAGTTCATCGTGGCGGGTGACCCGGTCGACGGAGCCGATGGGCACGCCCTGATGCGGGTGTACGAGCGCGGCAGCGCCGAGACCCTGTCCTGCGGCACCGGTGCCTGCGCGGTGGGCGCTGTGGCCCTGCGCGACGTCGGCCGGGACACCGGCGTGATCGCCGTAGACGTCCTCGGCGGTCGCGTAACGGTCACCGTCACCGAGACCTCCTGCTGGCTGTCCGGCCCCGCCGTCCTGGTAGCCACAGGCGAGGTAAACCTTCCCACCCTGCCCGCCGCCGTCTGACGCTGAGCTGATCCGCACGCTCGGGCTGCCGTCGGTCGTTGCGGCCCCTTTGCTCTGCTTCACCCCAGGCAACACCCGGTGTCCGACTATCGGACACTCGCCGTTGCCTGGGTTGAAGCAGAGCAAAGCGGGGGAGACGACCCAGCCGGGGGCCGCCTCTCCCGCTCCCGGCGTCACACGGCCGGACTACTCGTCAGGGCGTCGCGCTGGCGTTGGCTGCGATCTCGGGGAGGTCTGCCGGGCCGGGGTCGGCGGCCGGGAGCGGGCTGGGGTTGTGCGCGGCGGCGCGGACGGCGGCGGCGACCGCCGGGGCGACCCGGGAGTCGAAGACGCTCGGCACGATCACCGTCGGGTTGATCTTGTCTTCGCCGACGACGTCGGCGATCGCCCGGGCAGCGGCGATCGCCATCTCCTCGGTGAACTCCTCGGCGTGCGCGTCCAGCATGCCGCGGAACACCCCGGGGAAGGCGAGCACGTTGTTGATCTGGTTCGGCTGGTCCGAGCGGCCGGTGGCGACCACGGCGGCGTGCTTGCGCGCCTCCCGCGGGTCGACCTCCGGGTCCGGGTTGGCGAGCGCGAAGACGATCGCGTCCTTGGCCATCCCGGCGATGTCGTCGCCGGTGAGCAGGTTCGGCGCGCTCACACCGATGAACACGTCGGCACCCCGGATCGCACCCGGCAGGTCACCCGAGTAGTTCTCCTTGTTGGTGTTCTCCGCCAGCCACTGCCACGCCGAGTTGAGCCCGGTCAGCCCGCGGTGCAGGGCACCCTGCCGGTCGTACGCGATGATGTCGCCGACGCCCTGACGCAGCAGCAGCTTCATGATCGCGGTGCCGGCCGCACCGGCTCCGGAGACCACCACCCGGACGTCCCCGAGCTGCTTGCCCACTACCCGCAGCGCGTTGGTCAGCGCGGCCAGCACGCAGATCGCGGTGCCGTGCTGGTCGTCGTGGAAGACCGGGATGTCCAGCGCCTCGCGCAGCCGGGCCTCGATCTCGAAGCAGCGCGGCGCGGCGATGTCCTCCAGGTTGATCCCGCCGTACGCCGGCGCGATCGCCTTCACGATCTGCACGATCTCGTCGGTGTCCTGGGTGTCCAGCACCACCGGCCAGGCGTCCACCCCGCCGAAGCGCTTGAACAGCGCCGCCTTGCCCTCCATCACCGGCAGCGACGCGGCCGGGCCCAGGTTGCCCAGGCCGAGCACCGCCGAACCGTCGCTGACCACCGCGACGGTGTTGCGCTTGATGGTCAGTCGCCGGGCGTCCGCCGGGTTCTCGGCGATCGCCATGCAGACCCGGGCCACCCCCGGGGTGTACGCCCGGGACAGCTCGTCGCGGTTACGCAGCGCGACCTTCGAGGTCACCTCGATCTTGCCGCCGAGGTGCAGGAGGAACGTCCGGTCCGACACCTTTCGCACGTCCACGCCGTCCAGTGCGGTCAGCGCGTCGACCACCTGGTCGGCGTGGCTGGCGTCGGCGGTGTCGCAGGTCAGGTCGACGATCACATGGGTCGGGTCCGAGTCCACCACGTCCAGCGCCGTGACGATCGCCCCGGCTTCGCCCACCGAGGTGGTGAGCCGGCCGATCGAGGAGGCGTCCGCGGTCACGGCGATCCGGATGGTGATAGAAAATCCGGCGCTCGGCAGTCGGGTGATGGCCACGGGATCCCTCCGTCACGGCTGTGCGGCCGGTCGGCCGCCGCCCGCATTTCTACCGGGTTGTCGTAGCCCACCAGCATTCGCCCCCGCTTTTGGTCACCTTGAGCATGGGCATATAGCAGGTGCGTTCAGCGTTGTGTCATGTCAGGATTACGTCCTACTTATCAAAACGGACAGGAGAACCGCTTGCGAGACCAGGAGAGCTTCGTCCCCGTCGAGGACGAGCTCGACGACATCACCACCGGCGAGATGGAGCTGTCGGAGCGGCAGTCCCTCCGACGCGTCCCGGGCCTGTCAACCGAGCTCACCGACGTCACCGAGGTGGAATACCGGCAGCTGCGGCTGGAGCGGGTCGTCCTGGTGGGTGTCTGGACCGAGGGCACGGTGACCGACGCCGAAAATTCGCTGACCGAGCTTGCCGCGCTGGCCGAGACCGCCGGCTCGCAGGTGCTCGAAGGGCTCATCCAGCGCCGCACCCGACCCGACCCGGCCACCTACATTGGCCGAGGCAAGGTCGATGACCTCAGCGCGGTGGTGCTCGCCACCGGTGCCGACACGGTCATCTGCGACGGTGAGTTGTCCCCGTCGCAGCTGCGCAACCTGGAGCAGCGCACCAAGGTCAAGGTTGTCGACCGGACCGCGCTGATCCTCGACATCTTCGCCCAGCACGCCAAGAGCAAGGAAGGTAAGGCGCAGGTCGAGCTGGCTCAGCTCCAATACCTGCTGCCCCGACTACGCGGTTGGGGCGAGACGCTCTCCCGGCAGACCGGTGGTTCCGGCCGCGGTGGCGGCGCCGGCGGCGGTGTGGGTGTCCGTGGTCCCGGTGAGACCAAGCTGGAGACCGATCGGCGGCGTATTCGCCACCGCATCTCCCGGCTGCGTCGCGAGATCAAGGACATGAAGACGGTACGCGTGACCAAGCGCGCCCGCCGTTCCCGCAACGCCGTCCCCGCGATCGCCATCGCCGGCTACACAAACGCCGGCAAGTCCAGCCTGCTCAACCGCCTGACCGGCGCGGGCGTGCTTGTGGAGAACGCGTTGTTCGCCACGTTGGACCCGACCACCCGTAAGGCGACCGCCTCGGACGGCCGGATCTACACCCTCTCCGACACGGTCGGCTTCGTCCGGCACCTGCCGCACCAGATCGTCGAGGCATTCCGCTCGACGCTGGAGGAGGTCGCGGAGGCGGATCTGGTGGTGCACGTCGTCGACGGCACCCACCCGGATCCGGAGGAGCAGGTCCGGGCGGTCCACGCGGTGCTCGCCGAGGTCAGCGCCGACCGGCTCCCCGAGTTGCTGGTGGTCAACAAGACCGACGCGGCCGACGAGGACACGCTGCTGCGGCTCAAGCGGCTCTGGCCGGACGCGATCTTCGTGTCCGCGTACTCCGGGCGGGGCATCGACGGGCTGCGTGCGGCGATCGAGGAGCGGCTGCCGCGCCCGGCCGTGGAGGTCCGGGCCGTGCTGCCGTACGACCGCGGTGACCTGGTGGCCCGGGTGCACAGCACAGGCGAGGTGCTCAGCACGTCGCACCTGCCGGAGGGCACCATGCTGCACGTGCGCGTCGGCGCGGAGCTCGCTGCGGAGTTGGCACCGTTCGACGTCGAGCGGCAGGGTCAGGCGGCTGGCAGCCGATCCTGAGCGACCACGGCGTCATCCATCGGAAACGCGTGGCATGCGACACTGGCCGAATGCGCCGCGTTGTTTCCTCGGTCACGGTTGCCCTCGGCCTGTTTGGGGCAACCGTGGCGCTCGCCGGAGTCGCCGCCGCGGCTCCCGCCCCCGGGTTGTCCGTGCTCCCCGCCGTCGCTGCCGGCCAGAAGCGGTGCGCGATCATCGACGAGCGGCTGCGGGAGCTGGCCGGCCTGGTCGCGACCAAGAGTGGCTACATCGTCATCAACGATGACACCGAGGTCGCGGCGCGCGAGCGGGTCTTCTTCCTCGACAGCAAATGCAAGATCTCGAAGGATCCGGTCAAGTACCCGGGGCAGGGCCCGACCGACACCGAGGATCTGGCCCTCTCCAAGGATGGCGCCACCCTCTGGATCGCGGACACCGGTAACGCCACCACCGCGAAGGAGCGCCGCACGCGCGTCGCGCTCTGGTCGATGCCGGTCACCGGTGCGAAGCAGCCGACGTTGCACCGGCTCTCCTACCCTGAGGCCAAACCGCACGACGCCGAGGCGTTGCTCATTGGCGACGACGGCAAGCCGCTGATCATCACGAAGGTGACGAGCGGCAAAGCCGAGATCTACACCCCGACGGCGGCTCTGAAGAACGGCGACACCGATCCGGTACCGATGCGTAAGGTCGGCGAGATCGCGCTGCCGAAGACGCAGACGGAGAACCCGCTCAACACGTTCGGGCGGATCGCCATCACCGGCGCGTCCCGTTCGCCGGACGGTTCCCGGGTGGTTCTGCGCACCTACGCGGATGCTTTCGAGTTCGACGTGAGCGGCGGTGACATCGTCGGCGCGCTCACCACCGGCAAGCCCCGGGTGACGGCACTGGCCGACCCGTTCGGCGAGGCCATCAGCTACTCCTCGGACGGCAAGACGTTCCTCACCGTCTCCGACGCGGGCCAGTTGACCGATGACGAGTCCCTCGACATCCTCAGCTATACGCCGTCCAGCTCGACCGCGGTGCCAGTGGCTCCGGCCGGTGCCGCCAAGCCGGCCGCCTCGAAGTCCTGGACCTCCGGGCTGGGCCTCGACGAGATCATGTACCTGGTCGGCGCGGTCGGGGTGCTCGGCCTGCTGCTGGTCGGCGCCGGCGTCATCGGCATCGTCCGGGCGCGTCGCCGGCCGCCGGCCGCCGATGCGGCCGAGACGTCCAACCCGGATGGCGAGCCGTTCGGCCCGCGCGCAGGCCGTGCCTTCGACGATTCCCCGGCACCTGGTGACCGTAAGGGTGGTGTCTACGGTGGCGGCGCCCCGGCGGGCAGCGCGACCTACGGCGCTGGCGCGGGTCGCGGTGGCCCGGCCCCGGCGGGTGGTGCCGTGTACGGCGGCGGCCGGCCGGCAGTCGCCGACGGTGGCTACGGTGCGCCACAGTCAGGCGGCGGTCCCGGTGGCGGCGTGTACGGCGGCGGACGTCCTCCAGCCGGTGGTGGCGGTCGCCCTCAGGGTGGTGGTGGTCGCCCTCAGGGTGGTGGTCGTCCTCAGGGTGGTGGCGCCGGTCGTCCTCCAGCCGGTGGTGGCGGTCGTCCCCCGGTCGGTGGCGGCGGTCGTCCGCAGGGCACCGGCGGTCGTCCTGGCGGCGGCGTGTACGGCGGTGACGGCGGTCAGCCCGGCCCCGGTCGTGCGGAGCCGCCTCGGCGCGGTGAGCAGGAGCCCGACTACCGGGGCCAGCGGCCCGGCCGTCGGCGTGACGACGACGCGCCCATCGACCCGTACGGGCAGTACCCGGGCGGTCGCGGCCACCGGGGCGACCGCTACTGACGGGCGTTGGGGGCGCTCATCCGCCCCCTGGGACAACCAGTGTGGGTGAGCGCCCGCGGGCACTCACCCACCGACCGGTCAGATTCGGCGCAGCACCGCCACGACGCGGCCCATGATGGTGGCGTCGTCACCGGGGATCGGGTCGAAGGCCGGGTTCTGTGGCATCAGCCAGACGTGCCCGTCACGTCGCCGGTAGGTCTTGACGGTCGCCTCGCCGTCGAGCATGGCGGCCACGATCTCGCCCGAGTCGGCGGTCGGCTGCTGCCGAACGACCACCCAGTCGCCGTCGCAGATCGCCGCGTCGAGCATCGAGTCGCCCTTGACCTGGAGCATGAAGACCTCGCCCTCGCCCACCAGCTCGCGGGGCAGCGGGAAGATGTCTTCCACGGCCTGCTCGGCGAGGATCGGCCCACCGGCGGCGATCCGACCGAGCATCGGCACGTACGCCGGGGTCGGCCGTTGTGCCCGGGACAGCTCGTCGTCGATGGCCTCGCTGGGGGCGCGGACATCCACCGCGCGCGGCCGGTTGGGGTCGCGGCGCAGGAAGCCCTTCTTTTCCAGCTCCTTGAGCTGGTAGGCGACGCTGGACGGCGACACCAGGCCGACAGCCTCGCCGATCTCCCGGACGCTCGGCGGGTAGCCGTGCCGCTCCACCCAGGTGCGAATGAACTCAAGGATGCGACGCTGGCGGGCGGTCAGGTCGACCGTCGCCGGGTCGGGGAAGGCGCTGACCACCGGGGTGACCGGGCGCACGGCGGGCTGGCCCGTCCGGCTGCGCGCGGCACTGCGGCGTCGGGTGGCTGGCGGGCCCGCGTCGGTGATCTGCTGCGGGCTCTTCGGCCGGCTGGCCCGGTCCTCGGTCACGTCCGTCCTCCCTGGTCGGCGCTGGGTGCCTCGTCGGCTCGTGGTGCGTGCGGTGGTGCCACGTTGTTCATGACCGTATAGGTGAGATCGGTCATTTTCAAACATCTGTACGACCTCTCACTGGCGTGTCGGGGCGAAAAGCCGCGTTGTCGGCTGATTTCCGGACCACTTCGGCCTGCTGGGCGGTAACCCGGGCGGGGTCTCGGCGTTGGGTCTTCGGGCGTGCTGGTGGGGGCGGATGACCGGATGGTCCGTGACGCGCCGGACACGCCGTCCAACTTGACCCGGCTTCCCCAGCGACATACGGTCGACCCCTAGATGTAGTAGTGACACGGGCGTAAGTTGCCCACAGGTTGGGTCCGACTACCGACCGCACTCCCGTAACGTCGATCACGGCGGGCGTCATCCGAGGATGGCACCGTCGCGGTGAGTCGTGCCCAGGGGTGCCCGGTGCGGTCGCAGTCGATCATTTGCAAGGAGGTGCGCGATGCGGTGTCCGTACTGCCGGCACGCTGACTCCCGGGTGGTCGACTCGCGGGAGGCCGACGACGGCCAGCTCATCCGACGGCGGCGATCCTGCCCGGAGTGCGGCAAGCGGTTCACCACCGTCGAGGAGGCGGTCCTCGCAGTCGTGAAGCGCAGCGGGGTGACCGAGCCGTTCAGCCGTACGAAGATCATCGGCGGGGTGCGTAAGGCGTGCCAGGGCCGGCCGGTCGACGAGGACTCGATCGCGTTGCTGGCTCAGAAGGTCGAGGAGACGGTGCGGGCCAAGGGTGCGGCCGAGATCCCCAGCCACGATGTGGGGCTGGCGATCCTGGGCCCGCTGCAGGGCCTGGACGAGGTGGCGTACCTGCGGTTCGCCAGCGTCTACCGGTCCTTCGACTCGCTCGCCGACTTCGAGCAGGAGATTGAGACATTGCGGGCCGCCGCCCATGCCCGCGAGGGCGCGGCGGGGGTCGGGGCGGCGGGGCCCGCCGGTCGTACCAACTGAGATTTTTGTTTTTTGAGGGGGCGGATGAGATGCCGGGGGATGGTGTGACGACAAGCAGGTCACGAAGCAAGGCCAACGCGAGCGCTGGGCTGAAGATCGAGCGAGTGTGGACGACCGAGGGTGTCCACCCGTACGACGAGGTCACCTGGGAGCGCCGCGACGTCGTGATGACGAACTGGCGGGACGGCTCGATCAACTTCGAGCAGCGTGGGGTCGAGTTCCCGCAGTCGTGGAGCGTGAACGCGGCCAACATCGTCACCACGAAGTACTTCCGGGGCGCGGTGGGGACCCCGGAGCGGGAGTGGTCGCTCAAGCAGTTGATCGACCGGGTGGTCACCACCTACCGCACCGCGGGTGAGGAGTACGGCTACTTCGCCAGCCCGGCGGACGCCGAGATCTTCGGGCACGAGCTGACCTGGATGCTGCTGCACCAGGTGTTCAGCTTCAACTCGCCGGTCTGGTTCAACGTCGGCACGCCGTCGCCGCAGCAGGTCAGCGCCTGCTTCATCCTGGCCGTCGACGACTCGATGGACTCGATCCTCGACTGGTACAAGGAGGAGGGGCTGATCTTCAAGGGCGGCTCCGGGTCCGGGGTCAACCTTTCGCGGATCCGTTCCTCCCGTGAGTTGCTCTCCTCCGGCGGCACCGCCTCCGGCCCGGTCAGCTTCATGCGCGGCGCGGACGCCTCTGCCGGCACCATCAAGTCCGGTGGGGCGACCCGCCGCGCGGCCAAGATGGTCATCATCGACGTCGACCACCCGGACATCGAGGAGTTCGTGGTCACGAAGGCGCGCGAGGAGCACAAGATCCGCGCGCTGCGCGACGCCGGGTTCGACATGGACCTTGGCGGCTCCGACATCGTCAGCGTGCAGTACCAGAACGCCAACAACTCGGTCCGGGTCTCGGACGAGTTCATGTCGGCGGTGGAGACCGGCGGCGGCTTCGACCTGCGCGGTCGGCTGGACGGCGCGGTGATCGACACCGTCGACGCCAAGAAGCTGTTCCGCACCATCTCCCAGGCTGCCTGGGAGTGCGCCGACCCGGGCCTGCAGTACGACGACACGATCAACGACTGGCACACCTGCCCGGAGACCGGGCGGATCACCGCGTCGAACCCGTGCTCGGAGTACCTGCACCTGGACAACTCCTCGTGCAACCTGGCCTCGCTCAACCTGATGAAGTTCCTCCGCGCCGACGGTGGCTTCGAGGTGGAGAAGTTCGTCAAGTCCGTCGAGTTCGTCATCACCGCGATGGACATCTCGATCTGCTTCGCGGACTTCCCGACCGAGAAGATCGGCGAGACCTCCCGCGCCTACCGGCAGCTCGGCATCGGCTACGCCAACCTCGGCGCCCTGCTGATGGCCACCGGCCTGCCGTACGACTCGGAGCAGGGCCGCTCGGTCGCCGCGTCGATCACGTCCCTGATGACCGGCACCGCCTACCGCCGCTCGGCTGAGCTGGCTGGCGTCGTCGGCGCGTACGACGGCTACGCCCGCAACGCCGAGCCGCACAAGCGGGTCATGCGTAAGCACGCCGCAGCCAACGACGAGATCAAGCCGACCAGCCCGGTGGCCACCGCGATCGTCCGCGAGGCGACCAAGCAGTGGACCCAGGGCAACAAGATCGGTGACAAGTTCGGTTGGCGCAACGCGCAGGCGAGCGTCCTCGCGCCGACCGGCACGATCGGCTTCATGATGGACTGCGACACGACCGGCGTGGAGCCGGACCTGGCGCTTGTCAAGTTCAAGAAGCTGGTCGGCGGCGGCTCGATGCAGATCGTCAACCAGACGGTTCCGCGCGCCCTGCGCAGCCTCGGCTACCCCGAGGAGCAGGTCGAGGCGATCGTCGAGCACATCGCCGACCACGGCCACGTGGTGGACGCCCCGGGCCTCAAGCCGGAGCACTACCCGGTCTTCGACTGCGCCATGGGGGAGCGGACGATCGCCCCGATGGGGCACGTGCGGATGATGGCGGCGATCCAGCCGTTCGTCTCCGGTGCCATCTCCAAGACGGTCAACATGCCGGAGGCAGCCACCGTCGAGGACGTCGAGAAGATCTACTTCGAGGGCTGGAAGCTCGGCCTCAAGGCGCTGGCGATCTACCGGGACAACTGCAAGGTCGGCCAGCCGCTCTCGGTGGCCAAGTCCAACAAGGCCACCGAGCCGGCCGCCGTCGAGACCGCGCCGGCCGCCCCGGCCGCGGTGGAGAAGGTCATCGAGTACCGGCCGGTGCGTAAGCGCCTGCCGAAGAAGCGCCCGTCCGAGACGGTCAGCTTCTCCGTCGGCGGCGCCGAGGGCTACCTGACCGCGTCGTCCTACCCGGATGACGGCCTCGGTGAGGTCTTCCTCAAGATGTCCAAGCAGGGCTCGACCCTGGCCGGGGTGATGGACGCCTTCTCGGTGGCCATCAGCATCGGCCTGCAGTACGGCGTGCCGCTGGAGACGTTCGTCAGCAAGTTCACCAACATGCGCTTCGAGCCGGCCGGTATGACCGACGACCCGGACGTGCGGATGGCGGCCTCGGTGATGGACTACATCTTCCGTCGCCTGGCGCTGGACTTCCTGCCGTACGAGCGCCGTGCCGAGCTGGGCATCTTCACCGCGTCCGAGCGGGCCGCCCAACTGCGGGCCGAGGCCGACGCGGAAGCTGCCGCGGTCACTGGTGTGGAGCTCACCGCGATGGCGTCCTCGGCACCGGTGGAGACCCCGGCCAAGCCGGAGGCCGTCGCGCAGCCGGCCCAGGAGATGGCCGACGTGGCCGCCGCCAAGCCGGCTCCGAGCGTGGGTTCCAGCACCGAGTTGCTGGAGGCCGTGATCGGCAAGGCCGCCGACGCACCGCTCTGCTTCACCTGCGGTACGAAGATGCGCCCGGCCGGTAGCTGCTACGTCTGCGAGGGCTGCGGCTCCACCAGCGGCTGCAGCTGACGTAACGCGAAACGCGGGCGCTGCCCCGGCTTCCCTCGTGGGAGTCGGGGCAGCGCCTTATCCAGGTGTTCGTGTTGTTGCCCTGATCATGCCGAGGCCGGCGGCATACCTGCGGCGGTGACCGGGCTACTGGCTCGCGCGTTCGGCGGCGCGTACGGCGTTGCGGAACAGCATCGCGACGGTGGTCGGACCGACCCCGCCAACCCGGGGCGTGATGGCGCCGGCGACCTCGGCGCACGCTTCGTCCACGTCCGGTAGGAGACGCCGCCCTTCGTACCGGACGCCGGCACCGATGACGACGGCGCCGGGCTTGACGTGCTCAGGCTGAACGATCCGGGGTACGCCGGCGGCGGCGACGAGGATGTCGGCGCGGCGGGTGTAGCGGGCCCAGTCGGGCACGCCAGTGTGTACGACGGTGACGGCGGCGTTGGCGGTCGGGCGCTTCTGGGCGAGCAGCATCGCCAGGGGTCGGCCAAGGGTGGCACCCCGGCCGAGGATGACGACCTCACGACCGGCGACCGGGATCTCGTAGTGCGCCAGGAGGGCTTCGATGCCGGCGGGAGTGCACGGCAGCGGGCCGGGCAGGCCGACGGCGAGACGCCCCATGTTCAGCGGATGCATGCCGTCGACGTCCTTGTCCGGGTCGATGGTCTGCAGCGCCGCGTCGTAGTCCAGATGCCCCGGAACGGGGTACTGCACGAGCAGTCCGTGCACGGCGGGATCGGCGTTGAATCGGGCAATGGACCGGTGTAGGTCGGCCTGGGCGGCGGTGGCAGGCAGATGCACGTGCGGCGACGCGAACCCGAGCGCGGCGGCCTGACGCTGCTTGATGGCGATGTAACCGGCGCTGGCGTCGTCGTCGCCGACGAGGATGGTGGCGAGGCTCGGTGTGATCCCGCGGCTGCGTAGGCGGGCGGCTGCGGCGGCGGTCTCGGCCAGGACGGCCTCGGCGACGGGTGCACCCGGCAGGAGTCGGGCTGGGCCCGACGGGGTGTGGTGTTCTACGGATTTGCTGGTCGTGGTCATGACGGTCCCTCGACGCAGGCGCCCAGGCGGTCGACGCCCGCGAGAGGCTCCCCGATGGTTGCACCATCCCCGTGCCGCCAGTCGCCGGTGGTTCGATAATGCCGCATGACCAGGGCGACTGCCCACCTGGACCAGCAGAGCCCTTGAGTGCCGGGCAGACCCGCACCGGGGGCATGGTGCCGTTCGTCGATATACCTCAGAGTCATATTAATGACTCTGAGGTATATCGCTCGTCGGCATTGGTGCCGTCGACGGAGCCGGGCGGGCGGGCGCGCCCACCCGCTACCCGCGCCGCGTGCGTCAGGCGGAGAGTTCCGCCCGGATCAGCGCGGCCAACTCGACGGGCTGAGAAAGGAACGGCGAGTGCGAGGAGTTCATCCGCAACACCCGCTCGGCCCGCTTGGCCATGAGCTCCTGGGCGAAGGGCGGAAGAGCGTTGTCGGCCTCACAGATGATGTAGGTGCTGGGAATGGTGCGCCACGCCGCCTCGGTCAGCGGCTGCTGCGTCGAGGCCCAGGACTGGAGTCCGAGTCGTGCAATGGCCTGTTCCGCGATCTCCGGATCGACGTCGCCGTAGAAGACCTCTCGGGGCTGCGATGGCTCGATGTGACCCTTGCCCTTCAGGTCCGTCCGCTCGTGCACCTCCCACCACGGCGGAGCAACGCCACCGGCGGTGGAGAAGAGCGAATCGCCGACGTCCGGCTGAAAAGCAGCGAGATAAACAATTCGGCGTACGTTGTCCGCGGCAGCGAGCGCCTCCGTGACCGGGGCACCACCGTAGGAGTGGGCGACGACCACGACCGGGCCGTCGATGGCGGCGACGGCGGCCTTGACCACGGCCGCGTCGTCGTAGAGGTCCCCGAGGGCAGCGGGGTCGTTGCCGCTACTGGGTAGCGCAACGGTGTGGATCTCGATATCCGGGAACTGCTCGACGAGCGACTGCCAGGCCCAGGGCCCGTGCCAGGCGCCGTGTACGAGAAGAAGCGACGGAATGCTGTTCAAGATAATGTTCCTGCCCGCATGGATTCAAATGATCGGATCTGGAGTGCGTTGCCGCCACGCGCCGTCGCGTATCAGCGCAGCGCCCATCCCGACCGGCGACAGCGGAAATATATGCCGCTACTTTCGGGTAGCAAGGTGCGGTCGACTATGAGCCGAGCCACAAGCCCGGCGTCGACGGTGCAGCCGTGACTAACACCACGTAGCCCGGTTTCCGTGCTGCATCCATGCACGTATACATAGCGATTTCTTTATTGCTGAACGCGGCGGGAAAAACAAACTCGTTTCTCGTGCCAATGCGGATGTATGTGATTCCCGGCGCCGACGGCCGGGCCAGCTGCCCTGAGCGGTGCTGGGCACGCCCAGCCTCGACCGGTCAGCTCGGACCGGTCAGGGCTGGGCGAACAGGGGCCCGTAGTTCGAGCGGAACATCTGCTCGCCGAGGCGGCGCATCACCAGGTCGCGCAGCGTGGGCGGGAGCCCGGTGGCCTTGTCGCGGCGATGGGTCTGGCTGAGCACCCAGTTCGTACGCGGGCGGCGCCGCGCCTCGTACCCGCGCAGGGCCTCGGCGATGGACCCGGCGGTGGCCAACGACGAAGCGAGCACGACCGCGTCCTCCAGGGCCATCGCCGCGCCCTGGGCCATGTTCGGCGAGGTGGCGTGGGCGGCGTCGCCGATCAGCAGCACCGGCCCCCGGGACCACGAGTCGAGCACGACCTCCTGGTTGGGCCCGGCGTGCAGGGTGCTGTCGTCGTGGTCGAGGGCCTTGAGCATGACGCCGACCGGGTCGGTGTACGTCGCGCCCAGCTCCTCACGCCAGCCCGGCCGGTCGACCACCGGGCCGTCGTTGTAGTAGCAGTACGTCTGCTCGGCGCTGATCGGGATCGTGAGGAACTGCCGACCGCGCCCCAACTGCACCGACCAGACCGGCTCGTCGTCGATGCGGGGAGCGACCCACCGGTACGCGTATTGGCCGAGGTCGCGGGCCGCCTGACCGTCGAAGGTGAGCCGGCGGACCGTCGAGTTCACCCCGTCGGCGCCGATCACCAGGTCGTACCGTTGCGTACTGCCATCGTCGAACTCGACGGCGACCAGGTCGCCCTCTTCGGCGAGCGCGACCGGCTGGCGGCCCCAGCGGATCGGCGCGTCGCCGACACCGGCGAGCAGCGCCCGGTGCAACTGCGCCCGGGGCAGCGACACACACGGGCCGACGCCCTGCCACAGCGCGGTCACGTCGATGTCGAAGAGGCGACGGCCGCGCTGGTTGGCGCTGCGCTGCCGCGTGATCTCCACGGCGACGTCGGCGACCGGCTCCCGCAGACCGAGTACGTCGAGCATGCGGGTCGCGTTGCCGGTGAGGTAGATGCCAGTGCCGGAGTCGGTCGGCCCGGGTGCCCGCTCGACCACGTCGACCGTCGCGCCCCAACCCCGCAACGCGGCCACCGTCGCCAATCCCGCGACACCACCGCCAACGATCAGTACCCGAACACCTTCACCCTGCACGACACGTACCTCTCCGTTGACCTCTGCCGGTCGGCTGAGCTGCTGCTCAACGTTCCGGCCGCCGCAGCACTCTACGAGGCGGGTGAGGCGACGCACGTCAACGGGGGCTGAAATGCCGTGAAACGGCTGCGACGATGAGGGGCATGACAACCGCCGAGGCATACGTCAGGTTCGGTAGCCGCGAGGTGCGCGGGTTGTCGCCCACGTACGAGCGCCTGTCGCACGCTGTGGCCCACGACGACGCCCTGCTCGCCCTGCTCGGCACGCTTCCACCCGCCAAACGACAGCCGAACCTGCTGTTCGGCGTCGTCCGCTGGCTCGGCGGCCCGGTCGACGACCCGGTCGCCTTCCTCGACTACACGGTGACGCACTGGCCCGCCGTTGAGGCGCAGCTGCGCACCCGGGCCACCCAGACGAACGAGAGCGGCCGCTGCGCAGCCCTGCTGCCGGTGCTCGCCGCTCTGCCGCAGCCCCTTGCCCTGCTGGAGGTCGGTGCGTCTGCCGGGCTCTGCCTCTATCCCGACCGGTACGCGTACCGCTACGGCGAGCATCAGGTCGGGTCCGGCGAGCCGGTCCTGGAGTGCGCGGCAAGCGGGTTGGTGCCGCCGACGCGCGTACCCCAGGTGGTGTGGCGGGCCGGCCTCGACCTCAACCCGCTCGACGTGACCGACCCCGACGATGTGTCCTGGCTGGACGCGCTGATCTGGCCGGAGCACGCGCACCGGCGGGCCCGGCTTCGTGCCGCGGCGGCGGTCGCGGCGGCGGACCCGCCGCTGCTTGTCCGCGGTGACCTCGTGGACGACCTGCCGGCGCTGGCCACTCAGGCACCAGCCGGCGCGACGCTTGTGGTCTTTCACACGTCGGTGCTCTACCAGGTGCCCGCCCCGCGCCGGGAGGCGTTCGTTCGGCTGGTCGGTGACCTGCCCGGGCACTGGGTCGCAAACGAGGCCCCGGATGTGCTGCGGTACGACGGCTTGCCCCACCCGCCGAACGATGCGCTGCACAACGTTCTCGCGCTCGACGGGAAGCCGCTGGCGTGGACCCGAGGGCACGGCCAGGCGGTGACCTGGTTCGGCTGACACCCGGGGGTCGACCCACCAGCTCAGTGAGCCGGCTCGGGCATCCGGGCGTGCAGAGCCTGGAGGAACCAGGCCACCGCTGGCGCGACCGCATCGCCGGCCGACCAGCCGTTGATCACCGACAGCAGGTCGAGGTACCGGTCCCGGCGGGGGTCGTTGGCCACTGTCAGCCGGTCGAGCAGCCGCTGGCGCAGATCGGCGTCGTCGGGACGGCCCTGGAGGCTCGCATACCGGCTGGTGACCGCCGCGACCACGGCATCGGCTCCCGGCCCGGTCGGATCGAGGTTGACCGCGAGGGCGGGGGCCACCGCGTCCCGGACCACCGCGACGGCGTCCGGGCGGGGCAGCCCCGGGACGTCGTGGTCGGCGGCGTGCTGCCGCGCCAACCGCCGCATGCTTGCGCGGAAGGTGGGATCCTGGCACAGCTCGGCCAGCTCCAACCATGCCTCGACCTGCTCGGTGGTGGGCTCGTCGGGCAGCTGCGGTGTCATCGAGACGATCACGCCCGGGTAGGTGGGCTGGTCGTCCGCGCCCTCGAAGACGATGTCCAGGAAATCCCCGACCAGGTGCTCCCGCTCACGCGCGGTGAGCTGGGCCAGCCGGTGCAGGTCGTCCACCTCGGCCGCTCCCGACCCTCGCCTCGCCGCCACCAGGAGCACCGCCCGCCGGAGCCCCAGGAGACGGATCTGCACCGCCAGCGCCTCGGCGTGCGCGGCGGCCACCTCCGCCAACGGCACCTCGCAATCCACCACGCGGAGGATGGTGGCCAGGTCGACGCCCAGGTCACGCAGTGTGCGGACCAACTCCAACCGGGCGACAGCGTCCGGGCCGTACCGCCGGTAGCCGGCCGGGCTCCGGTCGGTCGGTGGCGCGATCCCGCTGTCGGCGTAGTACCGGATGGTCTTGACGCTCAGGCCGGTCCGCTGTGCCAGGTCGCCGATCGTGTAACGCGTCTCCCCGCTCATGCCCCCACCCTCGCGTCTCCCCCCGGTGGAGACTCAAGCCTTTCGCACCCGTTCGTTGCGGAGCAGGACGACGCCGTTGCTGAACTCCCGGCTCTCCACCAGCCGCAGGTCGGGCAGGCCGTCAGCGTCGGGGAAGGGTCGGCGGCCTCGGCCGAGCAGCACCGGATGGATGTAGGTCCGGTATTCGTCGATCAGGTCGTGCTCGGCGAAGGACACGGCCAGGTTGGCGCCGCCGAGCGCCAGGTCACCGCCGGCCTCGGCGGTGAGCTTGCGGACCTGCTCGACGTCGACCTCACGCACGACTGTGGCGTTCCAGTCGGCATGGTCGAGGGTGCGGGAGTAGACGATCTTCGGCATGTCCCGCCAGATGCGGGCGTACTCGCGCATGGGGCCGCTGGCGGTCGGGTCCTGGTCGGCAGTCGGCCAGAACGCGGCCATCAGCTCGTAGGTGACGCGGCCGTTGAGGAACCCGCCCATCGGGGCGATCTCCTCGTTGAAGTGCCAGTGCAACTCGTCGTCGACCTGGTGCCAGCCGAGGTCGCCGTCCGGGCCCTCGAAGAACCCGTCCAACGACACGCTCATGTGCATAACGATCTTCCGCATGGCGCCCCTCCACGCTCGTCAAGGTGGTCGACCCCGAGCATTGTCGGATGCTACGACGAAACCGGTGGCGTGTCGCGCATCCGGCGTAGCGGGGAGCAGACCACGAACAGGCACGCGGCCCAGGTGCCCAGCACGCACACCCAGAGTGCCCCGCGCAGCCCCAGCGCGGTGCCGAGCGCGCCTCCGGTGAGCGCGCCGAGCGGGATCACCCCGAAACAGATCCAGAGGAACGCCGCATTGACGCGACCGAGGATCGCCGACGGGGTGATCCGCTGCCGGTACGACATGGCTGCCACGTTGAACAGCACCGCGTTGGCCGAGAACGCGGCCAGCCCGACCCCGTAGAGCAGCACCCCCCAGCCGGGCTGGGCCAGCGGCAGGAACAGGTAGAACGGGCCTGGGGCCGTCATCGCCACCCAGATCACCCGAGCCGAGCCGAGCCAGGCCGTCAGCCGAGCGGCCAGCACCCCCACCACCAGCCCGCCGACGGCGCTGACCGAGAAGACCAGCCCCACCTGCACCGGGTTGGCGTGCAGCTCGCGGACCAGGAAGGTCACCTCGATCGAACCCGACGCCATCACCCAGAAGTTCGACCAGGTGGTGCAGGCCAGGATGCTGACCAGGAGTGGCTGTCGGCGGATGAAACCGAGCCCGTCGGTCAGCTCCACCCGCAGCGGCACACGAGGTGCCGGCTCGCGGCGTACCGGGGCCTCCCGGATCAGGACCAGCGTCAGCGCGCTGACCAGGAAGGCGAACCCGTTGGTCAGGAACGTGCGGGCCGCCCCGACCAGCCCGATCAACGCGCCACTGATCGTCGGGCCGACCAGCTCGGCGGCATCCTGGCTGATGGTGAGCTTGGCGTTGCCGTCCACCAGCAGGTCCGCCGGGACCAGCCGGGGCAACAGGCTCTTGTACGCCACGGTGAACAGCACGGTGAGCACTCCACCGAGCCCGACCACCGCGTACAGGAAGGGCAGGGTGAGGTGGCCGGCCAGGGCGGCCACCGGCAGGGACAGCATGAGCGCGGCTCGACCCAGGTCACACGCGATCATCAGCCGCCGTTGGTCGAGCCGGTCGGCGACGATGCCCGCAGGCAGCGAGAAGAGCAGGTACGGCAGCCAGGCCAGGACGGTCAACAGGGAGATTTGAAAGACGCTGGCGTGCAGGGTGTCCGCGGCGAGCAGCGGCACCGCCACGCCGGCGATCCGAGTGCCCAGCTCGCTGACTGTCTGGCCGCCCCAGAGCAGCAGGAAGTTCCGGGTGCGCCACAGCGAGAGGGGCGTCCCCGCCTCGATCATCGGGGACTGCTCCACCTGCTGACTCACGGTCGCTGCCTGTCTGTGCGGGTCTGCGCCGCTGGCCAGCGGCTCGCGGACTCTACCGACGCGCCGCCCCACCCGGCACGGCAATTCCGCCGGCCCCGGGCTGTGCTGCCCAGCACACGGGCGAGGCGGACCGCCGCGCTGGCCCGGCACGGCTGAGTCGCAGCCACGGCCGTCCCTAGACTGCTGTGGTGACCGGAGAGCGACGACCCCTGGCCGATCGGCCGCTCACCGAGCCGCACCCGTCACGGCTGTCGCCCGAGCACCCCGACCGGGTCAGGGTCCTCGCCGCGCACGCCGCCGCGCTGGCCGCCGGGGAGGCCGGCTACCTCGACCCGGCGACCGGGCTGTTCGTGCTCAGTGCCGACTTCCTGGCTCGGCGCGGCACGTGCTGCGGGCGCGGTTGCCGGCACTGCCCGTACGTGGATGATCCACAGCCCGGATAAGCGTCAACTAGCCGGCGGAACGAGGGCTTCCGCCCGGCACCCGACACCCCGTACGGTGTCCGACGGGCATCTGGCGGGCACCTTCCGCCGTCGGTCGGCGAGAGGGTGGAACGTGCGCGGGCGGATCGTGGTCGCCGGGCTGGCGGGGCTGCTGGTGAGCGGCTGCGCCGCCGAGGCCGAGCCGGTGGCGGTGCCGCCACCGGCGCCGATCGCGGTGGACGTGGCGGCGGCCTCGTCGGGCGGTGCCTGCCGACTGCTGGACTTCACGGTGATCGAGCAGTTGGTCAAGGTGCGCTTCGACGTGGCGGCTTCCAGCGAGCAGGGCGATACGCACACCTGTGTGATCCGAGCCGGGGGCGCTGCGCTGCCGGAGTTGACGCTGAGTGTGTCCGAAACCACGATCGACAAGGCCACCTTCGCCGCGGACGTGGTGCCCGACAAGGCGGCGAAGGTCACCGGGTTGGGCCAGCAGGCGTACCGGCGGACCACCGCTGCGGCGAGCGGGCACGGACCGGTCGCCGAGGTGGGGTGGCTGGCGACCGACGGACGGTTGGCCGCGTTGAGCTGGACCGGCGCGCGTGGCAGCGAGCGCACGGCGGCGGAGAAGTTGGCCGGAGACCTGGCCGCACTGGCCAAGAAGGTGGACACCCGGGCGCTGTGACGCCCGGGTGTCCGGTTGGTCAGCTGGCGGCGACGAAGACCCGCGAGGCGACCTCGCGGGGCAGCCGCACCCGGTCACCCGACCGGTCGATCGACACCCCGTCGCGCTCCTGCGCCACCGTCACCGTGGCACCCGGGTCGACGCCGGCGGCGTGCAGTTGGCGCAGCACGTCGGCGTCCTTCTGCACGCTCTCGCAGATCCGGCGCACCACGACCGGCCCGGAGAGCCCGGGGAAGGCCAGATTGCGCTCGCCGTCAGCGACCTCGGTGGTCTCCGCCGCCGGCGAACCCAGCGCCTGTAGCCCTGGAATCGGGTTGCCGTACGGGGAGCGGGTCGGCCGGTTGAGCAGGTCGTAGACCCGCTTCTCCACCGCGTCGCTCATCACGTGCTCCCAGCGGCAGGCCTCCTCGTGGGCCTCCTCGTAGGGCATCCCGATGACGTTGACCAGCAGCAGCTCGGCGAGGCGGTGCTTGCGCATCACCGACACGGCGCTGTCACGACCCTGTGCGGTGAGCGTCAGGTGTCGGTCGCCCTCAACGGTGAGTAGGCCGTCGCGCTCCATCCGGGCGACGGTCTGGCTCACCGTGGGGCCGCTCTGCTGCAGCCGTTCGGCGATCCGGGCACGCAGCGGCGGCACCCCCTCCTCTTCCAACTCGAGGATGGTGCGCAGGTACATTTCGGTCGTGTCGACCAGGTCGTGAGACTTCATAACGTCAGCGGCCCTCCGGTGCACGATGTTACCTCGGCAAGCAGCCAACGACCGCCGCCGAACCGCGTGCCGTCAACGCGAATGGTGTTGGATGGTCGCCATGTCCGGTACTCAGGAGCCGCTGGTCGAGGTCGCTCAGCTCGCCGCCGAGCTTGACCACGCCGATCCGCCCACCCTGCTCGACGTCCGCTGGCGGCTCACCGGCCCGCCCGGTCGCGACGACTACCTCGCCGGCCACCTGCCCGGCGCGGTCTTCATCGACCTGGACACCGCGCTCTGCGGGCCTCCGGGCACCGGCGGTCGGCATCCACTGCCCGACCCGGCCGCGTTGCAGGCCGCGCTGCGGGCCGCTGGCGTCCGCGCCGGTCACCCTGTGGTCGTGTACGACGGTGGCGACGGCCTGGCCGCCGCGCGGGCCTGGTGGACGCTGCGCTGGGCGGGGCACGGCCAGGTGCGCCTGCTGCACGGTGGCTACCCGGCCTGGGTCGCCTCCAGCCAGCCCGTTCGGACCGACGCGCCCGTGCCGACTCCCGGTGACGTGGTGGTACGCCCAGGTGGTCTCCCGGTGCTCGACGCGGGGCAGACCGCCGCGTTGGCCGCCGAGGCCGACACTGTGTTGCTCGACGTGCGGGCGGCGCCCCGCTACCGGGGCGAGGTGGAGCCGATCGATCCGGTCGCCGGACACGTGCCGGGAGCGGTGAACCTGCCTGCCGGGGAGTACGTCGGCCCGGACGGACGTTTCCTGGCCGATGTGTTGCACGAGCGGTTCGCCGCCGCCGGGGTGACCGATGCGCGGGCCGTCGGGGCGTACTGCGGCTCCGGGGTGACCGCCGCGCAGGCGGTGCTCGCGCTGCACCTGGCCGGCCGCGCGGACGCGGCTCTCTACGTTGGATCGTGGAGCAACTGGGTGGCCGACCCGAGCCGACCGGTCGCCTCGGGGCCGACATCTGGCCGCTGACCAGCGCGTGCGGTGGGTCGGCGACGGTCCTCGTGCGACGATGGGCTCATGTCCGACGACACGATGGTGGTGTGGGACGAGTCGCTGCTCGCCTACGACATGGGTGACCATCCGCTCGACCCGGTTCGGGTGGAGCTGACCGTCGCGCTGGCCCGCGAGCTGGGCGTCCTGGATCGGCCGGGGGTGCGGTTGGTCAAGCCAGAGCCCGCTGACGACGCCCTGCTCACCCGGGTGCACGACCCGGCCTACGTGGCCGCGGTGCGCGCCGCGCCGCGCGATCCGCTCTTCGCCGGGTACGGGCTGGGCACGTCCGACAACCCGGTCTTCGAGGGGATGCACGAGTCGAGTGCTCTGATCGCCGGTGCGACGGTGGCTGCCGCCGAGGCGGTCTGGCGCGGCGATGTCCGGCGGGCGGTGAACGTGGCCGGCGGCCTGCATCATGCGATGCCCGCCCGAGCCTCCGGCTTCTGTGTCTACAACGATCCGGCGGTGGCCATCGCCCACCTGCTCGACCTGGGTGCCGAGCGGATCGCCTATGTGGATGTCGACGTGCACCACGGCGACGGCGTGCAGCACATCTTCTGGGACGACCCCCGGGTGCTCACGGTCAGCCTGCACGAGACACCGCTGGCGCTCTTCCCAGGCACGGGTTTCCCGGACGAGACGGGTGGGCCGGGCGCGCAGGGCTCCGCGGTCAACATGCCGCTGCCGCCGGGTGTCGACGACAGCGGCTGGCAGCGGGCGTTCCACGCGATCGTGCCGTCGGTGCTGCGCGCGTTCCGGCCGCAGGTGCTCGTCACCCAGTGCGGCGCCGACGGGCACCGACTGGATCCGCTCGCCGACCTCAACCTGACGGTGGACGGGCAGCGGGCCACCTACCTTGCGATGCGGGCGCTCGCCGACGAGCTGTGCGACGGCCGTTGGGTGGCCACCGGCGGCGGCGGGTACGCCCTGGTCGAGGTGGTGCCCCGGGCCTGGAGTCACCTGCTTGCCGTGGCCACCGGCGACCCGATCGACCCGGCCACGCTCACCCCTGCCGCGTGGCGGGATCTGGTCGCCTCCCGTCGTCTGGGCCGGGAGGTGCCGCTGCGGATGACCGACGACGCCGATCCGTCGTACGAGCCGTGGCAGCCGACCGGCGAACCGAACGCGGTGGACCGGGCGATCGCGGCGACCCGCAAGACGGTCTTTCCGCTGCTGGGGCTCGACCCGCACGATCCGCGGGACTGAGCCGGGCCGGGGGAGGGCCACGCCGGTGCCGACCGTGGACCAGCCGGTGGACGTGCTGCTCAGCGACGGCAGCACCGTCCAGTTGCGACCGATCGACCCGACGGACGCGCCGGGCATCGTGGCGATGCACAGCCGGTTCTCCGAGCGCACCCGCTACCTGCGGTACTTCTCACCGTACCCACGCATCCCGGAACGGGACCTGATCCGATTCGTCACCGTCGACCACCACGATCGGGAGGCGTTCGTGGTGCTGGCTGCCGATCAGATCGTCGCGGTCGGCCGTTACGAGCGGCTCGGTCCGCAGGCTCCGGAGGCCGAGGTGGCCTTCGTGGTGGAGGACGCCTACCAGGGCCGGGGCATCGGCTCGGTGCTGATGGAGCACCTGGTAGACACCGCCCGCCGCAACGACATCATGAGCTTCGTCGCCGAGGTGCTGCCGGCCAACGGGACGATGCTGCGGGTCTTCGCCGACTTCGGCTACCAGGTCCAGCGCGAGTACGCCGACGGCGTGGTGCACCTGAGCTTCGCGATCGCGCCCACCGAGGCCACGCTGGAGGTGCAGCGTGGCCGGGAGCACCGCACCGAGGCCCGTTCGATCGCCCGGCTGCTCGCCCCACGCGGCATCGTCGTCTACGGCGCCAGCGCCACCGGTCAGGGCGTCGGCGCGGCGGTGCTCGGTCACCTGCGCGACGGCGGTTTCACCGGGGCGGTGGTGCCGGTGCATCCGAGCGCGTCGACAGTGGCGGGCCTTCCCGCGTACCCGTCGGCGGTCGACGCCGGGACCCCGGTGGACCTGGCGGTGGTGGCGGTTCCGCCGGAGGCGGCGACCGCGGTGGTCGCCGATGCCGCCGCCGCGGGCGTGCACGGTCTGGTGGTCATCTCGGCCGGCTTCGCCGAGGCCGGCGCTGAGGGCGCGGCCACGCAAAGATCGCTGGTCCGCGCGGCGCACGCCGCCGGAATGCGGGTGATCGGCCCGAACTGTCTCGGCGTGGCCAACACCGACCCGACGGTACGCCTCAACGCCACCCTCGCCCCGGCTCTGCCGCCGGCCGGTCGGGTCGGCATCTTCAGCCAGTCCGGCGCTTTCGGGGTGGCGCTGCTCGCCGAGGCGGACCGGCGTGGCCTCGGGCTGTCCAGCTTCGTCTCGGCCGGTAACCGTGCCGACGTCTCCGGCAACGACCTTCTTCAGTACTGGCAGGACGACCCCGGCACCGACGTGATCATGTTGTATCTGGAAACCTTCGGTAACCCGCGCAAGTTCGCCCGGCTGGCCCGGCGGATCGGTCGCGCGAAACCGGTCGTCGCGCTCGCCTCGTCGGCCCGGCCGGTCGGGTTGGGCGACACCGCTGGGCCGGACGAGGTGGCGGTGGCCGCGCTCTTCGCCCAGTCCGGAGTGATCCGGGTGGACACCGTGTCGGAGCTGCTTGACGCGGGTGTGCTGCTGGCCAACCAGCCGCTGCCAGTCGGTGGCCGGGTCGGTGTGGTCGGCAACTCCTCGGCCCTGACCGGCCTGGCCGCCACCGCCTGCGTCGGGCAGGGCCTCACCGTGGCCGACGGTTACCCCCGTGACGTCGGGCCGAGCGCCGGTGCCGCCGAGTTCGCCGCCGCGCTCACCGAGACGGCCGACGACGAGCGGGTGGACGCCCTGGTGGTCGTCTTCGCGCCGCCTCTGCCCGGCCAGCTGACGGATGTGGACGCCGACGTGACGGCCGCGCTACCGGCCGCCCTCGCGCTGGGCAAGCCGACCGTGGCGACGTTCCTGGTCGGGCGGCTGCCGCCGGGGGTGCCCGCATACGGCGGGGTGGAGGAGGCGGTCCGGGCTCTCGCCCACGTGCACCGGTACGCCGAATGGCTCCGCCGCCCGCCCGGGAAGGCCCCCGAGCTGCCCGGCATCGAGCGGCTCGCCGCACAGGCCGCGCTCCGCACCGACGCCACCGAACACGGTGCGCTGCTGGCCGCGTACGGGATCGACGTGGTGGCCTCGGTGCCTGTCGACTCGGTTGGCGCGGCGGTCGACGCGGCGGTGCGGCTGGGCTTCCCGGTGGCGCTCAAGGCAGCCGCCCCCGGGCTGCGGCACCGGCTCGACCTCGGCGCCGTCCGGCTCGACCTGCCCGACGAGTCGACCCTCCGTCGGGCGTACGCCGAGCTGGCGGCGGCCTTCGGCGCGGACGCGCTGGTCCAGCCTATGGTCCCGCCCGGGGTGGCCTGCGTGGTGGAGTTGGTGGAGGATCCGGCGTTCGGGCCGGTGGTCGGCTTCGGCCTCGGCGGGGTCGCCACCGAGTTGCTCGGCGATCGGGCCTGGCGGGCGGTGCCGCTGACCGACCGGGACGCCGCCGAGTTGGTCGACGAGCCCCGGGCAGCACCGCTGCTGCGCGGGCACCGGGGTGCGGCACCGGTCGACCGGGCGGCCCTGGCGGATCTGCTGCTGCGGGTGGGTCAGCTCGCCGACGAGCAGCCCCGGGTGCGGTCGTTGACCCTCAATCCGGTGCTCGCCCGCCCGGACGGCATCTCCGTCCTGCACGCCCAGGTGCGGGTCGGCGGCGTGGTCGCCCGCCCGGATACCGGCCCCCGCCGTCTGTGAGGACGACCGGTCAGGCGCGGCTGGAGATCTGTTGGACGCCCCAGGAGTTGCCGTCCGGGTCGGTGAAGAAGACGAAGCCGACGTTGTCCAACGGGTGCGGCGTGGGGGTTGGGCTGGCACCCAGCACCTGGATCTCACTGACCTCCACACCACGTTCGACCAGCTCCGCGTGGGCCCGCTTCAGGTCGGGCACCACGAGTTGAAGGCCCTTGAGCGACCCCGGTGGCATGTCGGGGACGAGGCCCTTGCCGATCACGATCGAGCAGCCCGAGCCGGGCGGGGTCAGCTGGACGATGCGCGCCTCGTCGCTGATCACCGTGTCGTGGTCGACCACGAAGCCGAGCTGGTCGGCGTAGAACTTCTTCGCCCGGTCCAGGTCGGAGACCGGCACGATCACCACTTCCAACGTCCAGTTCATGGTTGCTCCTCGTATCGTCGTTGTGGAACGCAGCAGGTCGGCGAGCCGCGTGAAGCTCTGCCCGACCCCGCGGGTCATCGGGTAGCGCAGCACGGTGTCCCGCCCCTTCGCGGTGGCGTAGAGCAGCGTGGTGGTGACCGTCGTCCGGCCGGCCAGTTCGGTGAACTCGTGGCTGACCAGCGTTTCGCCCGGGTAGGACTGGCCGTCGAACAGCTCGGTGTAGACCAGCCGGTGCGGTGGCTCGATCTGCCGGTAGCCCCCAGCCTGGACCATCCGCGCGCCCTCCGGGCCCTGCGACAGGAACCGCCACCGCCCGCCGGGCCGCAGGTCGACGTCGCACTCCACCAGCCTCCAGCCCCGCGCGCCGTACCACCGGACCAGCAGCTCGGGTCGGGTGAAGGCGGCGAACACCAGGCGCGCCGGTGCCTCGAACAGTCGACTCATCACGATCTCCCGATCACCCGGGGTGTGCACGACGAGCGGGTCGTCGTCGCCGGTCACCGGGCCGTTCCGTCCGGTCGGGCATCCCTATCGGTCTGGTCGATGGCCTGGAGCTCGTTGAGCAGGGCGTCGAGGCGCTGATAGCTCTCCGCCCAGTAGTCGCGGTAGTCGGCGAGCCAGGCTGTCGCCTCCCGCAGCGGTCGGGCCTCCAGGCGGCAGGGTCGGCGCTGGGCGTCCCGCCCTCGGCTGACCAGGCCGGCACGTTCCAGCACCTTGAGGTGTTTGGAGATGGCGGGCTGGCTCATCTCGAAGGGCTGGGCCAGCTCCGTCACGGTCGCCTCTCCGGCCGAGAGCCGGGCGAGGATGGCTCGCCGGGTCGGATCGGCCAGTGCCGCGAAGGTCGCGTCCAACAATTCCGTGCCCATCGTTCATAGCCTCCTGGTTTTATAACCAGATGGTTATATCGCGGATCGCTGCCACCGTCAAGCACCTCGGCAGCACGGAAGGCCCCGGCGAACCGCCAGGGCCTTCCGTGGGAACCAGGGGTGTCAGCAGGCGTACGCCTCCAGGCGCTGCGCCCGCTCCGGGTCGCGCAGCTTCAGCAGCGTCACCTTCTCGATCTGCCGGATCCGCTCCCGGGACAGGCCGAATTCCCGACCGACCTCGTCCAGGGTGCGCTGACGGCCATCGTCCAGGCCGAACCGCAGCCGGATGACCGCCTGCTCCCGCTGCGACAGGGTGGCCAGCACGATGCTGACCTCGTTGCGCAACTCGCCCTGAGCGGCAGCGTCGCCCGGCTCGTTGCGCGGGTCCACCGCCGCCACGAAGTCACCGAGCGCGCTCTCGCCGTCGTCGCCGACGGCCTGGTCCAAGCTGACCGGCTCCCGGTCGTAGGAAATCAGCTCGATGACCTGGATCTCGGGGATCTCCAGCGCGTGGGCGACCTCGGCGACCGTCGGTTCGCGGCCCAGCGTCACCGCCAGCTCGCGGCGGGCCCGGACCATCCGGTTGACCTGTTCGACCATGTGCACCGGGATGCGGATCGTCCGAGCCTGGTCGGCCATCGCGCGAGTGATCGCCTGCCGGATCCACCAGGTGGCGTACGTGGAGAACTTGTAGCCCTTGGCGTAGTCGAACTTCTCCACCGCCCGGATCAGGCCGAGGTTGCCCTCCTGGATCAGGTCGAGGAACGCCATACCGCGGCCGGTGTAGCGCTTGGCGATGCTGACCACCAGCCGCAGGTTCGCCTCCAGCAGATGGTCCTTCGCAGCCCGGCCCTCCGCGACGATCAGCTCCAGGTCGGCCCGCAGCTCCGCGGAGACCGGAGTGCAGGTGGCCAGCTTCTCGTCGGCGAACAGGCCGGCCTCGATCCGCCGGGCCAGATCGACCTCCTGGGCGGCGGTCAGCAGCTTCGTCCGGCCGATCCCGTTGAGGTACGCCCGCACCAGGTCGGTGGAGATGCCGCGCTCGTCGGTGGCGTCCAGGTCGGCGAGGACCTCAGCGGCCCCGTCGGTGTCGGTCGTGGTGACCGGGCGCATCCGGTGTTCCGTCATCTGCAGGACCATCTCTGTCTCTCCCCGTTTCCACGTCTGTGCCGTGTCTCCGGCCCAGCGGTACCGCTGTGACACACAGCTTGGCGGGCGGGGCGTAAAACGGGGGTGAGGCGATCGGGGACCCGACAGGAATTCGGTCGGATCGCTGGTGCGGTGTGTCAACCCGGTGTGTGGTTGCCCGCCACGGCTACGTTGCGGACGGTCGGCCACCTCGTGCCGGCGAGGTAACAGGATGGAGGACGGTGTGGTCTTCAAGCGGCTCATGAAGGCGATGGGCGTCGGCGGCCCGTCGGTGGAGACGGTGCTGGCCAACCCGAACTGCCGCCCAGGCGGCCAACTGGAGGGCCGCGTCCAGGTGATCGGCGGCGACCACCAGGTCGACATCGACCACGTGACCCTCGGCCTGGTTACTCGCGTCGAGGTCGAGAGCGGCGACAACGACTACGACACCACTCAGGAGTTCCACCGCCAGCAGGTCAACGGCGCGTTCCGGCTGGAGCCTGGGCAGCGCCACGACATCCCGTTCCGCTTCGACGTGCCCTGGGAGACGCCAGTCACCGAGCTGTACGGGCAACACCTGCACGGCATGACGATGGGTCTGCGTACCGAGTTGGAAGTCGCCCGCGCGGTCGACAAGGGTGACCTGGACGCCGTGTCGGTGCACCCGCTGCCAGCGCAGGAGCGACTGCTGGACGCGTTGCTGCGACTGGGGTTCCGGTTCGCCCGCGCCGATGTGGAGCGTGGGCACATCTATGGCGTACGGCAGACGTTGCCGTTCTATCAGGAGATCGAGTTCAGCCCAGCCCCGCAGTACGCCCGCTCGATCAACCAGTTGGAGGTCACCTTCGTCGCCGATGCGCAGCAGATGCAGGTGGTGCTGGAGGTCGACAAGCGCGGCGGGGTCTTCACCGAGGGTCGGGACGCGTTCGGCCGGTTCACGGTGGACCACGCCACCGCCGACCGCACCGACTGGACCGCCGAACTCGACAACTGGCTCCGCCAGTCCCTAACCCGCCGAGGCCTCTTCTCCTAACCCCCGCCCCGCCCCCAACCTCCCGGGTGATCAAGAGCTTTGCGTCAAATCGAGGGCAAATACTGACGCAAACCTCTTGATCACCGCTGGGAGTGGGGTGGGTGGGGGGTGGGTGGGTGGGATTAGAGGTCTAGGAGGAGGGTTTGGGGGCCTATGTTGGTGCTTTCGACCAGCATGTGGGCGCGGAAGCGGCCTGTCTCGACTGGCGCGCCGCGTTGGCGCAGGGCATCGACTACCGCTGCGACAAGTGGTTCGGCGACCTCGGCGGGGGCGGCCGCGGTCCAGCTTGGGCGGCGGCCCTTGCGAGTGTCGCCGTAGAGGGTGAACTGGCTGACCACCAGGATGGGCGCGCCGGTATCGGCGGCGGACCGCTCGTCGTCCAGGATGCGCAGCTCGTGCACCTTGCGGGCCATCGTCTCAGCGGTCTGCGTGGTGTCGGTGTGGGTCACCCCGAGCAGCACCAGCAGGCCATTCTCGATCGCACCGACCACCTCGCCGTCCACAGTGACGCTGGCCCGCCCGACGGTCTGCACCACAGCACGCATCAGCGCACCACCGGCGTGCCGGCCGCGTTCAACGCGAGCACCATCGGCGCGCCGGCCGCGTCTGACGCCCGCATCAGCGGATCGCCGGGGTGTTGCTGGCCCCGCCCTGCCGCCCGCATCAGGCGGTCACCGGCTCGATGAAGCCACGCTCCACCAGGTGCGCCACGATCGGGCCCGCAGCCTCGGCCATCTCGGCGGGCTCGACGTCGTGGGCCGCCGCGAGCAGAGCGAGCTGGTCGCGCAACGGCAGCCGACCGTCGGCGCCACCGACCAGCGCCAGCACCAGCGGGTCGATCTCCTCGGTCCAGCGCAGGCCGTGCGGCATCGCGAGGACCTGCCGGTCCACCGCCCAGCCCTCGTCACCCATGGTGGCCTCCTGCCGCAGCTGGAGCCCCTCGGCGGCCCGGTAGCGCTCGGCGAGCAACGTGTCGGTGTCGCGTACCCGCAGAAAGTCCTGGCGGTCGAACCAGGCGGCGATCTGGTCGCCCAGCGGCGGCTGCACCCGCTGACGCAGATCCTCCACGCGGACCACCGGGTCGGCGTGCCCACTCCGGCGCAGGGACACGATGCCGAAGCCGATGCCCTCCACCTTGTGCGCGTCGAACCAGTCCAACCAGGCGGCCATCCGCTGCGGGTCGGCGGTCTCGCCGACGTCGGTGAGCCACAGGTCGACGTACGCCATCGGGTCGGCCACCTCGCGCTGGATCACCCAGGCGTCCAGGCCGGTCCCGGCGAACCAGCCGGCGACCCGCTCGTCCCACTCCTCGCCGGCGACGTGCACCCAGTTCGCCAGGTACTGCATGGTGCCGCCCTCGGTGAGCAGGCCCGGAGCGGCGGCGGCCAGCTCGGCCCCGATCGCGTCGCCGACCCTGCCGGAGTCGCGGTAGACGTGCGTGGTGGTGCCCGGGCCGACCACGAACGGCGGGTTGCTCACCACCAGGTCGAACCGTCGGCCGGCCACCGGGGCGACCAGGTCGCCGCGCAGCAACTCCCAGTCCTGGCCGTTGAGAGCGGCGGTGGTCGCGGCGAAGCGGAGCGCCCGCTCCGACAGGTCAGTGGCGGTCACCGCGGCGGCGTGGGTGGCCAGGTGCAGGGCCTGGACGCCGGAGCCGGTGCCCAGGTCCAGGGCGGTGCCGACCGGTCGGCGCATGGTCGCGCCGATCAGGGTCTGGGTGGCCCCGCCGACGCCGAGGACGTGCTCGGCGTGCAGCGGTCGGCCCGGCCGGGCGCTGGCCGAGACGTCGGCGAGCACCCACCAGTCGTCGCCGTACGGCTCCAGGTCGATGCCGGCGCGCAGGCCCCCGCCGTACCGCTCGACCAGCCCGCCGGCCAGCGCCTCCTGCACGCTCAGCGGCGCCAGTGCAGCGGCGACCGCTGCCTCCGGCTCGATCTGGTCGCAGATGAACACCCGGATCAGGGTGCCGAGCGGGTCGCCGTCCTCGGTGGCGCGCAACGCTGCCCGGTAGTCGTTGCGGGCGACCGCGGCGGTGGCCTGCGCGCCCAGCCTCTCGGCGATGCCGTTGCTGGTGAACCCCGTCCGGGTCAGCGCGGTCCGCAGCGCGTCGACGCCAGCGGGGGAGAGCAACATGTCGTGTTCGTCCACCCCGTCATCCTGCCACCGGCCGGGACGCGTGGTCGGATGCCTACCGCAGGCTCTTGGCCAACGCCAGGTCGTCGACGTACTCGCCGTCGATCAGGAATTCGGCGACGTGCCGGCCCTCGACGACGTAGCCGTGGCGTTCGTAGAGCCGCTGGGCGGGCAGGTTGCTGCCGAGTACGCGCAGACTCAGCTTCGTGGCGCCCCGCTCGAGCGCGACCTGTTCCGCCGCGGCCAGCAGCGCCGAGGCGATGCCGCGCCGACGGGCCGGTGCGCTGACGACGAGGCTCCAGAGCGCGTACACGTGTGCCGCCTCGGCGAACGGCAGCTTCGGTTCGACGCTCACGTAGCCGACGACGGCGCCGTCCTGCTCGGCGACGAGGTGCGTCTCCGGCTTGCGCCGGCCCGTGAAGTAGGTGGATATCTCCTCGCTGCGCATCGAGGGGAAGCCGGACCCGGCGGTCCACGAGGTGTGGTTGAGGGCGAGCAGTGCCGCGTCGTCAGTGGGGGCCGCCGGCCGGATGACGGGGGACCAGGCGGTCGCGTTGATCATCTGGGTTCGTCCCTGGGTGCTGAAGCTTCGATGGTGGAGTCCGTGGGTGCGGATGGCCGCGGGTCCTGCGGACGGAAGAAGGCGACCGCCAGGGTGGCGGCGGCCTCCTGCGGCTGTGCGCTGTCGCCCAGCTCGTCGAGGAGGGCGGCCAGCCGGGCGGCGAACTCGTCGAACCGCTCCGCGCTGACGCGTGCGTGTTGCAGGCGTACGTAGCGGGGGGTGTTCGGTGCGGCGGCTTCCAGGTCCGCCACGGCGTGGCGCATGAGTACGTCGGTCTGAGTTGGCGCGGGAAGGATGATCTGGCGGGCGGCATGGGCGTAGTACCGCTCGGTCACACCGCGAACCTTGCGGGTGCTGACGACCCGGATCAGACCGGCCCGTTCCAACAACCGCATGTGGTAGCTCGAACTGCCCTTGAGGAGGTTGAGCTGGTTGGCGACCTGGCTGATGGTGGCCGGGCCGTCTCTCAGCACACCCAGGATGCGGTGCCGCACCAGACTGCTGACCGCCCGGAGCTGCTCCTCAGTGGTGACGTGTACCTCGTCGGCGGGTGGTTCCGAGGGCGGGGTATCGACCATGGCAGCAATGGTCAATCTTCCTTGACCATTAGTCAAGTCGGGGTTGGGGAGCGCTGGCCAGGGTGTCGACGTCGACGGTCGCCGTGTCTGCCAGCGCGGTCAGGGCAAGATGGCAGGCATGACGCTTGTGCTGCCCATCGACCCGGAAGCCAACCGGCTGCTGGAGCGCAGCCCGCTGGCCCTCCTCATCGGGATGACCCTGGACCAGCAGGTGCCGATGGAGAAGGCATTCTCCTCGCCGTACGTGCTGGTGCAGCGGCTCGGCCATGAGCTGGACGCGGCGGAGCTGGCCGGGTACGACCCGGAGGCACTGATCGCACTCTTCGCCCAGCCGCCCGCGCTGCACCGGTTTCCGAAGGCGATGGCGGCCCGGGTGCAGGAGGTCTGTCAGGTCCTGGTGGATCGCTACGACGGCGATGCGGCGCTGCTCTGGGCCGACGTCGCCGACGGGCCGGAGCTGCTGCGCCGGGTCTCCGAGCTGCCTGGCTTCGGCAAACAGAAGGCGCAGATCTTCGTGGCCCTGCTCGGCAAACGGTTCGGCGTGACCCCGCAGGACTGGCGGGAGGCGGCCGGCGGATACGGCGACCCGGGTGCGTACCGGTCGGTGGCCGACGTCACCGACGCCGACTCGTTGCGCCGGGTGCGGGAGTTCAAGCAGCAGATGAAGGCGGCAGCCAAGGCCAAGGCCACCGGCGGCTGAGCCGGCGGCTCAGGCGGCGGTCGGGTGCACCAACGAGGCCAGTGCGCGTCGCACGTCGGCGAGCGACACCGTCGCCGAGTCGTCCAGGTCGGCCAGGCCGGCCTCGATCCACTGGCGCATCAGCGTGGTGACCCCGATGCCCCGGGCATCGGCGGCGGCCCGCACCCGCTCGTAGGTCTCCAGCGGCAGCCGAACTGACCGGCTCACCATCGGCACGTCGGTGTCGGGGGTGGGGAGGTCCACCGCTGGGCTCTCATCGATCAACTCGGCGATCCGGTCGTCGCCGCTGTGGAACTGCTTCGTCGCGTCGTTACGGTGCATCGTCACGGCCTCCTCATCTCCCGAGATCTCTGCACGGCCTCGTCGTAGCGCTTGGACTCGATTTCGCTCAACTCGCGGGCGGAGAGGATGTCCCAGTCGTTGTCGGTGCCATCGGCCTCGGCGAGCAGCACCGCCAGTCGGCGGCCCCGGCGGCCGGCAGCGTAGACCACCATCACGTCGTCGCCCAGATGGCGGATGACCCGTCGGGCGCTGTGCAGCGCCTCCCAGACTTCCCCGGGCGTGACGTCGTAGACCCTCAGGTTGGCCAACGCCTCGTCGGTGAAGCTGAACCTGCTGCCCACGCGCGGAGCGTACCACGCGCGTAACACGCAGTGGGATGAGTCGAATTTCGCTGATCACGGCCCCGCGGTGACAGGATGAGGCGTAACCCCCTCGAGGAGGTCCATGGTGAAGCGTCAGGCGTACCAGCCGATTCTGATCACCGACGCCTCGCGCAGCCAGGACGATCAGCTCAACAGTCGCCAGCGCCGTTATGTCCTGATGATGGGCATCCGGGTGTTGTGCATCATCGTCGGCGCGATCCTGGTCGGTGCGAACGCCCCACTGCTCTGGCTCTGGCTGCCGCTGTGCGGCCTCGGCATGGTGCTCATCCCCTGGCTGGCCGTGTTGTTGGCCAACGACCGGCCGCCGAAGGAAGAGCACCGGCTGGCCAACCGGTTCCACCCCCGCCAGCAGGCCGACATTCCACCGATGAGCCTCACCGCCGACGAGAGCCCACACAAGGTCATCGACGTCGAACCCTGACCCGCGAGCGGGCCAGGGTTCGACGGTCACGGCTGTGGCCGTGCGCCGACGGTCACGGCTGTAGCCGCGCGCCGACGGGCTACGGCTGTGGCCGTGCGCCGACGGTCACGGCTTTGGCCGTGCGCCGACGGGCTACGGCTGTGGCCGTGCGCCGACGGTGGAGACGGCCAGCGCCCCCAGATCGGTGGCGCGGCTGAGCGCAGCGGTCGGGGTGGCACCGGCGAGCCAGGCGGTGAGCAGGCCGGCCGCGAAGGCGTCGCCCGCCCCCGTGACATCTATCACCGCCACCCGCCGGGCCGGGGCCACGCAGACCGTCGCGCTGCGGTCGACCCAGACCGCGCCGGCCGCGCCGCGCTTGACCACGACCCGCCGGGCCGTCGCCGACAGCGCCCGCCCCTGCGCCGCCGGGTCCAGCCCACCAGCCAACACCGTCGCCTCGTCCGAGTTGACCAGCAGCAGGTCGACGTCGCGTACCCAGGTCAGGAACGCCGCCGCGCCCACCCGCCGCAGCGGCGCCGCGGAGGCCGCGTCGACGCTTGTGGTGAGCCCGCGCTCGCGGGCGACGGCCAATGCCCGCAGCCCTGCGTCGCGCGACTCGGCGTCCAGGAGGGTGTACGCGGACAGGTGCAGATGCCCAGCGTCGGGCACCGCCGCGAGGGCCTGCTCGACGTGCGTGGCGCTCAGCAGCAGGTTCGCACCCCGCTGGCTGACCATGGTGCGCTCGTCGTCGGCGGCCAACACGATCACCGTGCCGGTCGGGTGGCCCTCGACTCGCTCGACCGCGCAGTCGACACCCGCCCGGTCGAGTTCGGCCACCCGGTCGCGTCCCGCGTCGTCGGCACCGATGGCGCCGACGAGCGTGACGTCCACCCGCTGCGCGGCGACCCAGGCTGCGGTGTTGGCTGCCTGACCGCCGCCGCCGAGACTGATTCCGGCTGCTGTGTCCGAGCCGGGCGCGAGCGGCCCGGACAGCACGGCGACCACATCGGTGATCACGTCCCCGACGACGACCACCCGGGCCGGTCGGGTCATACGGCGGCGGCGGTGTTGCGGGCCGCTGCGGCGACCGCGATCCGCGCGGCCAGGTCGGCGTTGCGAAGGATGATCCGGACGTTCACGGCCAGGCTCGCGCCCTCGGTGGCCGAGTGGAAGTGTGCGAGCAGGTACGGGGTGACGGCCTTCCCAGTGATCCCGTCCCGCTCCAGCAGGGCAAGTCCGTCGGCGAGCGTCCGGTCATGCAGCTCCGGGTCGAGCTGCTCGTCGACCGGCAACGGATTGGCGACGAGCAGCCCGCCGGTGTGCAGGGCGTGCTCGTCCCGGGCGGCGAGCACCGCGGCGACCTGCTCCGGCGAGTCCACCGACCAGTCCAGGTCGAAGCCGGCGTCGGTCAGGTAGAAGCCGGGGAACCGGCGGGTGCGGTAACCGACTACGGCGACCCCAAGGGTCTCCAGGCGCTCCAGCGTGGCGCCCACGTCGAGGATCGATTTGACCCCGGCGCAGACCACCGCGATCGGGGTCTGGGCCAGGGTGACCAGGTCCGCCGACTCGTCGAACGTGTGCGCGGCCTCCCGGTGCACCCCGCCCAACCCGCCGGTGGCGAACACCCCGATGCCGGCCGCGGCGGCCACCGCGCTGGTCGCGGCCACGGTGGTGGCGCCGTCCGCACCGGTCGCCGCCGCCACCGCGAGGTCGCGGACGGAGAGCTTGGTCACGCCGTCGACCGTGGCGAGCCGGGTCAGCTGCCCGTCGTCCAGGCCGACCACCAGCGCGCCGCCGATCATGCCGATCGTCGCCGGAACCGCCCCGGCGTTCCGGACCGCCTGCTCAATCTCCCTGGCCACCCGCAGGTTCTCCGGCCGGGGCAGGCCGTGCGAGACGATGGTGCTCTCCAGGGCGACGACGGGCCGGCCGTCGCGCAGGGCTTCGGCCACCTCGGTGCCGTAGCTGATGCGAAAGTCAGTCACACGCGCACCGTACGGGGTCGGGCCCCGGCAGGCCTCAAGTGGACCCGGCCGTGATGACCTGCCAAACTTGACGGTTGGAGGTGCAGACGTGAGCACAGAGGTTCTCGAGCGTCCGGAGCTGAAGGACGCCGACACCGGTCCCGAGATGTTCCACTACGTCCGCAAGGAGAAGATCGCCGAAAGTGCCGTCATGGGCACTTACGTGGTCGCGCTCTGCGGCGAGACCTTCCCGGTCACCAAGGCGGCCAAGCCGGGTTCGCCGGTCTGCCCCAAGTGCAAGGAGATCTACGACTCGTACCGTGAGTGAAGTTCGGCCGGCATCCCGGCCAGCGACGTAACCTGCGGCGGTGACCACCTCCACCGCCCTGCTCCTCGCCGACCTGACCGGCGTCGCGGTGTTCGCCGCATCCGGGGCGTCGGCGGCGGTGGCCAAGCGGTTGGACCTGTTCGGCGTCGCGTTTGTCGGCTTCGTGGCAGCCCTCGGCGGTGGGATCTTCCGGGATCTGGTCATCGACGAGGTGCCGCCGCTGGCCTTCGCCGACTGGCGGTACGCGGCCACCGCCGCGATCACCGCACTCGCCGTCTTCTGGCTGCACCCGCAACTGGCCCGACTGCGCACCACCGTCCTGGTGCTGGACGCGGCGGGCCTGGGCCTGTTCACGGTGACCGGCACGCTCAAGGCCCTCGACGCACGGGTGCCCGCGGTCGGCGCCTGCCTGATCGGCATGCTCACCGCGATCGGCGGCGGGCTCGGTCGAGACCTGCTCACCGCCGAGATCCCTGTCGTGCTGCGCCGGGAGATCTACGCGCTGGCCGCGCTGGCCGGGTCTGTCACGGTGGCGCTGCTGTACGTCACCGGGCAGACCGGTCCCGCACCGCTCACCGCCGCCGCCGTCCTGGTCTTCGGGCTGCGCCTGATCGCACTGCGTCGACGCTGGTCCGCCCCGGTGGCCATGCTGCGCCCGCCACGCTCGGACGGGGCTGACCCTCGCACCGACCGGGAGTGGTGAAGCAGCCGGCCGGACCTTCGATCGGGTCGGGATTGTGACCAGCGTGGCGTCGCCTGGGCCGTGGGCCCCGCGCTGGTTATGCTGAGTCGGCCTTCGCGGCAGCTTCTGCGCGGAGGCGTTTTCATGGGCGGCGGCACTCGTGGCCCTCGCCCGGGGTCCGCCATCGTGCGGTCGGAGAGGAGCTTCGCGTGGCAGCCCGGACGCCGGTGCTCGAGACGTTCCCGGCACTACGCGCCTGGCAGCGTAAGGCCCTCGTGGAGTACCTGCGTCGGCGTACCGACGACTTCACCGCGGTCGCCACGCCGGGCGCCGGCAAGACCACCTTCGCCCTGCGAATCGCAGCGGAGCTGCTCGGCGACGGCACCATCGAAGCGGTCACCGTGGTCGCACCGACCGAACACCTGAAGAACCAGTGGTCCGAAGCCGCAGCCCGGGTGGGCATCCAACTCGACGCCGCCTTCCGCAACGCGGATCTGCACTCCGCAGCCGACTTCCACGGCGCGGTCGTCACCTATGCCCAGGTGGGAATGGCCCCGCAGGTGCACCGGCGGCGCACCATGACCCGGCGCACCCTGGTCATCCTCGACGAGATCCACCACGCCGGCGACTCTCGGTCCTGGGGTGACGGGGTGAAGAACGCCTTCGAGCCCGCCGTACGCCGGCTGATGCTCACCGGGACGCCGTTCCGCTCCGACGACAACCCCATCCCGTTCGTCAGCTACGAGCGGGGCGGTGACGGGCTGCTGCGCTCCCGCGCCGACTCGGTGTACGGCTACTCCGACGCGCTCCGCGACGGGGTGGTCCGGCCGGTGCTCTTCCTGGCGTACTCCGGGGAGACCCGCTGGCGGACCAACGCGGGAGAGGAGTTGGCCGCCCGCCTCGGCGAGCCGATGACGCAGGATCTGGTGGCGCAGGCGTGGCGTACCGCCCTGGACCCGGCCGGCGACTGGATGCCGCAGGTGCTGCGGGCCGCCGACGCCCGACTCACCGTGCTGCGGAATGCGGGCATGGCCGATGCCGGTGGTCTGATCATCGCCACGGACCAACAGACCGCCCGCTCGTACGCCAAGCTGATCGAGCAGGTGACCGGCGAGAAGGCCGCCGTGGTGCTCTCCGACGACCAGGGCGCGTCCGCCCGGATCGCGACGTTCGCGGCGTCCGACCAGCGTTGGCTGGTCGCGGTGCGGATGGTGTCCGAGGGGGTCGACATCCCACGACTGGCGGTCGGGGTCTACGCCACAAGCGCCAGCACGCCGCTCTACTTCGCTCAGGCGATCGGCCGGTTCGTGCGTGCCCGCCGGCCCGGGGAAACCGCGTCGGTCTTCCTGCCCAGCGTGCCGCACCTGCTCGGGCTGGCCAGCGAGATGGAAACCGAACGGGACCACGTGCTCGGCAAACCCAAAGAAGCCGACGGTTTCGACGACGACCTGCTGGAACGGGCCCAGCGCGACGACCAGGCCAGCGGGGAGTTGGAGAAGCGGTTCGCCGCGCTCTCGGCCACCGCCGAGCTGGATCAGGTGATCTTCGATGGGGCGTCGTTCGGCACCGCCGCTCAGGCTGGCACCCCGGAGGAAGAGGAATACCTCGGCCTGCCCGGCCTGCTCACCGCCGACCAGGTCTCCCTGTTGCTGACCAAGCGACAGGCGGCCCAACTCGCCGCCCAGCGCCGCCGTACCGCCGACGGGGCCGCTCAGCCGGCCGCTGCGCCCATTGCGGCACCTCCGGCACCCCTGAGTGCCGCTCAGCGTCGAGTGGCGCTCCGGCGCCAACTGAACGCCCTGGTGGCCGCCCGACACCACCGCACCGGCCAACCTCACGGCAAGATCCATGCCGAGTTGCGCCGACTCTGCGGTGGCCCTCCGAGCGCCCAGGCCACCATCGAGCAGCTCGAGGAACGCATCGCCACCGTGCAAACCCTCTGACCCAAACGCCCCACCGGCACCTGCGCTGCGTCTGCGCTGCGTCTGCGTCTGCGCTGCGTCTGCGTC
>NZ_JBNCKP010000005.1:119925-364343 GCF_049841575.1 Micromonospora sp. DT201
CGTCTGCGCTGCGCCTGCGTCTGCGCTGCGCCTGCGTCTGCGCTGCGCCTGCGTCTGCGCTGCGCCTGCGTCTGCGCTGCGCCTGCGTCTGCGCTGCACTGCACCTGGCGGCGGTGCGGGCTCGCGAGGTTCAACGGACAAATTACCCAAATGAGCCGGTAGTTGCCTTTACCCCGACGCCTCGGGGGATGATCCACTCCGGATCGCCGACATGGGGGTATCCGGGCGGGGTGATGCCCCAACATCGCCGATATTGTGTCGATCATCGTCGTGCCGAATCGGCCAACGCGGCAAAACCGGACAAGGTCCTTGAGTCGAGCTGTGCCTGGCCCTTCGCCGCGCTGTACCTGCCCTTGAGTCGCGCTGCACCTGCCCTTGCGCTGCGCTGTGCCTGCCCTGGAGTCGCGCTGTGCCTTCCCTCGCCGGGCCGGGACCGGGTCGCGGTGGCCCGGGGACCGCGATCTAGGAATGCCCGCTCCGGCGGCACTACCTCGCCAAGATCGTGCTCGTTCCAGGATCGAGTGGTATCGGATCGTCGGGGAAGCCACTACTTCCTGGATCGAGCACGATCTTGGGCGTGGGGCGTGGGGCGTGGGGCGTGGGGCGTGGGGCGTGGGGCGTGGGGCGTGGGGCGTGGGGCGTGGGGCGTGGGGCGCGGGGCGCGGGGTGATGTGGGTATGAAAAAGCCGGCCGGAGGCACCCTCGGGGTACCTCCGGCCGGCTATGTCGGTTTGCGGATCTAGTTCGCCATCAGATCGGCGCCACGCCAGCTGAAATCGGGCTCCGTTGCGAACCGCTCGGTGATCTTCACGAGATCCTCCGCGTACTTGTTCGCGTGGTGCCCGCAGAACACCAGCTCGCTCCCACCCGCCAGAGTGATCCGGAGCTTCCCGGCAGCATTGCAGCGGTCGCACCGTTCATCGGCGGCTGGGGGTGCCACCGTCTCGGGCGGCGGCGTGAGGGTCGGGGTCATCGCCTTCCTCCTCTGGTCGTCACCGATGAACAATCTCTTCGGTCGTTGCTCACCTATGGTGCAACACCCTTGCTAGGCACTGCCTTCCCTGTGTGCCCGCGGGGGACCGAGGTCACACCTGGCAGGGACAGTGTGCCGTGCACCCAGGGTGCCACGTCAACGATCACATTCGTGCATCCGGTCGATCACCATCTGGTGTTGCACACCAGGTGGTCAAAACGACACGTTCGGTTGACGAAACCCGCTCAGTCCAGGTAATCCCGGAGGACCTGCGACCGGGACGGGTGACGCAGCTTGGACATCGTCTTGGATTCGATCTGCCGGATCCGCTCCCGGGTCACCCCGTAGACCTGGCCGATCTCGTCCAGCGTCCGCGGCTGGCCGTCGGTCAGGCCGAAGCGCAGGCGTACCACACCCGCCTCACGCTCGGAGAGCGTCTGCAGCACCTGCTGAAGCTGGTCCTGCAGGAGCGAGAACGAGACCGCGTCGACCGCGACCACGGCCTCGGAATCCTCGATGAAGTCACCGAGCTGGCTGTCGCCCTCGTCGCCGATGGTCTGGTCCAGAGAGATGGGCTCCCGGGCGTACTGCTGGATCTCCAGCACCTTCTCCGGTGTGATGTCCATCTCCTTGGCCAGCTCCTCCGGGGTGGGCTCGCGGCCCAGATCCTGGAGCAGCTCGCGCTGTATGCGGCCGAGCTTGTTGATGACCTCGACCATGTGCACCGGGATACGGATGGTGCGGGCCTGGTCGGCCATCGCGCGGGTGATCGCCTGCCGGATCCACCAGGTGGCGTACGTGGAGAACTTGTAGCCCTTGGTGTAGTCGAACTTCTCCACCGCGCGGATCAGACCGAGGTTGCCCTCCTGGATCAGGTCCAGGAAGGCCATTCCGCGACCCGTGTACCGCTTGGCCAGCGACACCACCAGTCGGAGGTTCGCCTCCAGGAGGTGGTTTTTGGCCCGCTCGCCGTCGCGGGAGATCCAGCCCAGGTCACGGACCATGTCCCGGACGAGCTTCTCCTCGCCCTCGTCGGCTGCACGCAGCCGCTCAGCGGCGTAGAGCCCGGCCTCGATCCGCTTGGCCAGCTCCACCTCCTGCTCGGCGTTGAGCAGCGGAACCTTGCCGATCTGCTTCAGGTAAGCGCGGACCGAGTCGGCGGAGGCGGTCAGCTCGGCGTCCCGCCGGGCCTGCTTGAGTGCCTCGGACTCCTCGTCGTCCCACTCGAAGTCGTTGTCGGTCGCCGAGGCGGCGGCGTCGGTCTCGGCGGCCTGGGCCAGCTCGGCTGGCTCCTCGACCACCACGTCCTCGATCGCGGCGGCCAGCTCCTCCGGGTCGATATCGCCCTCGGCGCCCTCGCCCTTGGCCTTGGTGCCGGCCTTGGCGCCAGCGGCGGCGACCGTCGCCTTGGTGGCCCGGGTCGACTTGGTGGCCTTCGCCGGAGTCGCGGCACCCTCGGCGGGGCTGCCGGTGGCCTTACGTGCGGCGACCTTGCGCGGGGCCGACGTCGACGGCGCGTCGTCGGCCGCCGGCGCCTGCTTCGGGGCCGGCGCGGCGGCCTTCTTGGTGGTCTTGGCGGTGGTGGCCCGGGACGCAGGCGTTGTCGAGCGGGCGGCAGAGACGCGGCGACGAGTGCTCGCCGAGCCGTCGACCACCACGGTCACTCCCGCCTCGGAGAGCGCCCGCAGAATCTTCTTGGCCTGCGCCGGAGTCACCTCGGCGGACTCGACGGTGCGCGCGAGCTGGGCCGACGTGAGCTGACCACCGGCGCTCTGAGCGTGGGCGATCAGGGTGTCGGTGAGCGAGCGAACGTCGGCGCCGGTCTGGCGGGGTTCTGTCACGAATGACCTTCCGGAGGCGAAGAGCGGGCACGGCCGGGTCGTCCGGCACAGCGTGGGTCAACCGTGGCCGGGCGATGTGGTTGAGGGACCCTCGCGTCCCGGGCCGGCCGGTGATCGGCGGTCCGTGGCGCGTGGGCAGGGGTGAATTGTAACGCCGTCTGCGGCGATCATCCTGCGCCGCACTGTGTAACGACGGTGGGACCGCTGATTCAACGCTGGTTTGGACTTTGTAAGGATGATACTCGCGCGTGACCCGGAACACCCCGGTCGTGCGGGAAGGGGATGTTGCGATGCACCGTTCGGCGCCCTCACCTCGGGAACTTCTGGCGATCGCGCTCGACGTGGCGCGGGACGCGGCGGCGACGGCGTACCGGATGCGGGTCGAGGGTGTCTCCGTGGCTGCGACCAAGAGCACGGTCACGGACGTGGTCACCGCGGCGGACCGGGCGGTCGAGCGGCAGGTGCTCGACGCGCTGAAGCAGTTGCGGCCGAACGACGCGGTGCTCGGCGAGGAATACGGCACGGGGGACACCGGGCCGGTCGCGCCGGGCGGGGTGCGTTGGATCGTCGACCCGATCGACGGCACCGTCAACTACCTCTACGGGCTGCCGTACAGCGCGGTGTCGCTGGCCGCCGAGGTCGACGGGGTGGTGGTCGCGGGGGTGGTGCGCAACGTGAACACCGGCGAGGAGTGGACGGCCACCGCCGGGGGTGGGGCCTGGCGCGACGGGGTCCAGCTGCGCTGTTCCGGCGAGGTAGACCTGGGGCAGGCGCTGGTCGGCACCGGCTTCGGCTACGACGCCGGCCGCCGTGCGCACCAGGGCAAGGTGGTGGCCGGGCTGATCGCTCACGTACGGGACATCCGCCGGCTCGGTGCCGCCGCGCTGGACCTCTGCCTGGTCGCGGAGGGCCGGCTCGACGCGTACTTCGAGAAGGGCCTCGGGGCCTGGGATCTGGCAGCGGGTGGGCTGGTGGCGGCCGAGGCGGGTGTGCGAGTCGCCGGCCTGGCCGGTCGGCCGCCCGGGCCGGACCTGGTGGTCGCGGCCCCGCCCGCGCTCTTTGCGCCGCTGCACGACCGGCTGGCCGAGTTGGACGCCGCCGGCGGCCCCTGATCGGCCGAGCAGCGGCGGGGCTGGCTGGTTACGCCGTCACTTGGCGGGCGGGGACGGGCAGGACTGCGGAGGCGCCTCCACCGGGCCCGAGTCACCGAGGGACTGGTTGACCTCGGTCGTGGTGGCGAGCTGCTGGAAATTGTTGCCCAGCACCACGTCCACGACGTCGTCGGTGCGCTTCCCGTCGTAGACCGGCTTGGCGTTGTTCAGGAAATATGCCTGCAGAAGATGCGCGGAGCCGACAGCCTTCGGGCCGTACACCAGCAGCGCCACCTTGTCTTCCTTCGGGGCGTTGCCGACCTTCTGGACCTGGAACTTGCGGTTGCGGAAGTCGTCCGCGACGCTGCCGGCCCGGCCGACTTCGTCGGTCGCGTTCAACACGTTGATCTTGACGTCCTTGGGCTCGTGCAGAGTCAGGTCGGCCAGCGGCCAGCCCTCTGGGCAGCCGGCGGCCGTGCCTGCCTTCCCCTGGCTGTCCCGGACGATCGCGGTGACCACGAACACCAGGGCCAGAACCCCCAGCAGGCCGACGACGACGAGTGCTCGCACTCGCGCAAAACTCATCTGGGCACTCCCGGGACTTCAGGTGGGTGGAGGCGGCCGGCAACGATCGGACCGGCCGCCGGCCGTCGAATACGCCGCTGAGGTTAACGGTTGTCCGGCCGTCGCGTGGAAACAGCCCGACATGCCGGCGCGCCGACCGCGAACCAGGTACTACTACCCCTATCTTCGTGTCGCCTGAATCACATTGGGAACAACTTCGCGTGCGGGGGCGTACATCTCAGCCGCAAGGGCGGTATACATGCCTCGCCCAAGGGGGGGTAAGGTTCCGCGCTCGCAGGGGAGTCGCCCCAGCGAGCTCGACCCGTTCGGTCCTCGGGTCGGGTGCCCGACACAAGTGGTGGCCGGCCAGCGGAACCGAAACAGCGTCGTCCGGCGTTACAACCGGAAGCGACAACATCGATATGGGAGAGTGAAAACCGATGGCCACCGACTACGACGCCCCGCGTCGCGACGAGGTCGACCTCGGCGAGGACAGCCTGGAAGAGCTCAAGGCCCGGCGCGTCGACTCACAGTCGGGCGCGGTGGACGTCGACGAGGCCGAGGTGGCCGAGAGCTTTGAGCTGCCCGGTGCCGATCTGGCCGACGAGGAGCTCACGGTCAAGGTGCTTCCAATGCAGCAGGACGAGTTCCGGTGCGCCCGCTGCTTCCTGGTTCACCACCGTAGCCAGCTGGCAGTCGAGCGTAATGGCGAGCTGATCTGCCGCGAGTGCGTCTGACAGCCGTGACACCAGCGGCGGCCTCCTGAACGGGGCCGCCGCTGCGGTGTAGGCATGCGGCCGAGGTGGGTACCTGCTTGACTCGTAGGGGGTAGCCACAGCACCGGGAGGTCCGATGAGCGATCGAGGCGGCACCACCGACGGCGGCGCGGACGACCTCGGCGCCACCGGCGCGGGCGAGTTGGGTGCCACCGTCGCGGCGTTGACCGCGGACGACATCGAGCCGGCCCGACGCCGTCAACTACTGACCCGGATGGTCGGGCAGGCCCGCGTCCGGGGCATCTCGGACCTGTTCAAGCCCCGCGCCGCCGTGCGTTGGATGGTCGACACCGTCGCCGAGATCGCCCCGCACGTACCGGTGCGGGATCTGGACAGCTTGCGCCGGCACTTCCCCGGCCTGGACGACGCCGCCCTGGCCGACAGGCTCATCCGCAACGCGTCCCGGACCACCGCCGCGATCGGCGCGGCCGGTGGGGGAGTCGCCGCCGTCGAGTGGGCGGTCGCCCCGACCCTGCTCTCCGCCCCGGTGCTGCTCGCCGTCGAGACCGTGGCTGTGGTGGCGGTGGAGCTGAAGCTCGTCGGTGAGCTGCACGAGATCCACGGTGTGGAGCTGCCGGCCGGCGGCAGCCAACGGGCTGTCGCCCTGGTGCACTCCTGGGCCACCCAGCGCGGGGTCAACCCGATGGTGCCCGGCGTGGGAGTGGGAGCGGTGCTCGGCACCGCCGCCCGCAAGGAGCTGCGGGACATGCTGCTGCGGCGTTTCGGTCGCAACCTCACCACGCTCGGGCCGCTCCTGACCGGTGCGGCGGTCGCCAGCTTCCTCAACCGGCGGGCCACCCAGCAGATGGCCGCCCAGCTTCAGGTGGACCTACGTCGGCGGGGCATCGCCCGGCCCGCGCCACCGCCGGCCCTGCCGGGCCCCCCGACCGGCACCTGACGTACGGCGTGGTCGGTCAGGCCAACTCGCCGGCCGGTCGGTCGACGCGTGGGCGGAGGGCGTCCCGTGCGGTCAGCACCGCCTCGGCCAGCTCGACCGGGTGCCGCGTGCTCACCACCCAGAACGGGGTCGGGTCGGCCGGATCGTCGAGCACCACCTGCACGGCACCGCCGATCCACGGTCGCTGCACCACGAAGGCGAGCGGGTCCGCGCCAACCCCGAGCACCTCACGGCGACCGGCCGCGTCCAGTGGCACCACGTCGGCCACGAAGCGCACCGGCAGGCGGGCGTCGTCCACCCGCAGCTCGGAGTCGACGACCCCGACCCGGATCCGGCCCAGCCACCACATCCCGGCCGCGCTGAGCGGCAGCAGCACGGCGAACGGCAGCCAGGCGCGGACGCCGGAGGCACCCATCCAGATCTCGACGGCCAGCAGCGCGGCGGCCACCAGCCCGGCCAGCCACAGCCACCAGGGCAGATCCAGCCGTTCGGTGTACGCCGTGCGGGCGGAAACCGGCGGCTGATCGGCGGACGGGGAGGGCGACATGCTCACTCCTGCGAGGGTACGGCGCACGGCGGCTCGGCGAACCGGCAGGATGGCAGGGTCACCCCGCGAACCGGACAGAAGAGGGGACCCGTGACCGACGTCGTACCCGTGCCCGTACAGCTGCTCGACTCCGAGCTGCCGCTGCCCACGTACTCCCATCCCGGCGACGCCGGGGCCGACCTAGTGGCGGCCGCGGACGTGGAGCTGCCGCCTGGCGGCCGTGCCCTGGTGCCCACCGGGGTGGCCATCGCGCTGCCGGAGGGGTACGTGGGCCTGGTCCATCCCCGATCCGGTCTGGCGGCCAGGCTCGGCGTGACGGTGCTCAACGCGCCCGGTACGGTCGACGCCGGCTACCGGGGTGAGATCCTGGTCAACCTGATCAACCATGATCGGGATGTGCCGGCGAAGATCTCCCGCGGTGACCGGATCGCGCAGCTCGTGGTCCAGCAGGTCGCACGGGCGCTGTTCGAGCCGGTGGCCGAGCTGCCCGCGTCCCGGCGCGGGACCGGCGGGCACGGGTCCACCGGTGGGCACGCCGGGCTGGTGCCGTCGCCGGCGAGCCAGGACCGGGTCGAGCAGCGGCCGGATGAGCCGGGCCGTGGGCAGACGGAAGAGATGGCAGGGTGAGCGTGAACAGCGGAGGGCGGGCGCAGTGATCTTCTCCCGAAAGCGGGCCGATGCCGAGCGGCAGACCCGTGACGAGCGGGCCATCGAGGTCCCGGACCAGGGTGATGCGGCACCGACGCTGGTGCGCGGCCCGTACGACATCGCCGAGAGCTACGACGACGTGCAGCGGCTCGATCTGGGCAGCCTGCACATCCCGGCGATCGCTGAGGTCGAGGTGCGGGTGCAGGCCGACCCGCAGGGTGTGATCCAGCAGGTGGTGCTGGTGCATGGCGACAACGCGCTCCAGCTGGGTGTCTTCGCCGCCCCCCGGTCCGAGGGGATCTGGGACGAGGTACGCGAGGAGATCCGCCAGTCGCTGCTCCGCGACGGTGCGGACGCGCAGGAGGTCGACGGCGAGTACGGCCCGGAGTTGCACGCCCAGGTGGCTACCCCGGACGGCCCGACGAACCTGCGGTTCGTCGGCGTCGACGGGCCGCGCTGGATGGTCCGCGGCGTGTTCCAGGGCCCGGTGGCCACCGATCCATCCGTGGCCGGGCCGCTCGTCGAGTGCCTGGACGGCCTGGTGGTCGACCGTGGCCAGGAGGCGAAGCCGGTCCGCGAGCCGCTTCCGCTGCGGCTGCCCCGGGAGGTCTCCGACCAGGCCGATGCGGAGGCGGGCGACGCCGCCGCCGAGCCGCGGCAGGTCTGACCCGCATGCCTCGGCCCGCCGGAACCAGCCCCATCGGCGTACGCTGGCGGCACGGTTCCGGCGTCGCCGGGATCGGCGAGCGTGGAGAGGGTGACGCGGAGGTCATGACGACCGACGAGAGCCGGGTGTCGCTGCGGCGCATCCTGCAACGGTTCACCGCCAGCGAGGCCGAGATCGACGCGCAGGAGCTGCGTCGGGAGAGCGCCCAGTGCGGCGGGATCCCGGCCCAGCAGTGCTCCCGGGGCCAGTTGGTCTCGGTCGCTGGTCGGCTGCGCACGGTGGTCTACACGCCGCGCACCAACCTGCCCACCCTTGAGGCCGACCTGTACGACGGCACCGACGTGGTCACCCTGGTCTGGTTGGGTCGACGACACATCGCCGGCATCGAGCCGGGCCGGCACCTGACCGTCCGTGGGCGGATGGCGGTGCGCGACGACCGCAAGGTCATCTACAACCCGTACTACGAGCTGGACTCGCCGAAGTGACGGCGCTGCGGACGGAAGGCCGGCGATGACGACGGGACAGGACCGGGCGGCGCAGCCGGAGACCGGCTCTCAGGACGAAGAGCCGCTGCCGACGATCGCCGAGCAGATGGCCGACCAGCTTGGCGGCTGGCGGGGCCTGGTCGAGTCGAGCATCCCGGTCGTGGTCTTCGTCTTCGCCAACATCATCGGCGAGTTGCGGCCGGCGGTGATCGCCTCGATCTCCGTCGCGCTGCTGATCGCCGGGCTGCGGCTGGCTCAGCGCCGGCCGATCCGGCACGCCGTCAACGGACTGTTCGGCGTCGGCGTCGGCGCGGCCATCGCCTGGCGCACCGGTGACGAGCGCGACTTCTACCTTCCCGGCATCCTCTACGGCATCGGGTACGGGGTCGCCCTGCTGATCTCGGCGGCGATCCGGCAGCCGCTGGTGGGCTGGATCTGGTCGGTGCTGGTCGCCAAGGGCCGCTCGGAGTGGCGGGACGAGCCGAAACTGGTGCGCGTCTTCACCCAGCTGACCGTGCTCTGGGGGGTGGTCTGGCTGGCCAAGGTGGGCGTGCAGGCCGGGCTCTACCTGGCCCACCAGGACACCGCGCTGGGCGTGGCCCGGCTGGTGCTGGGCTACCCGCCGTACGCGCTGCTGCTGTTGATCACGGTCTGGACGGTGCGCCGGGTCACCCGGGAGTCGCAGCAGACCCCGCTGCCCGGCGCCTGAGCGGGGCCGGGCGACCGGCCCGCCCAGCGCCCGCCCGTCGGCTTCAGCGTGAGCCGCGGGTTCTCTCGACGCTGTCCGCTCCGAGGATGACCGCGCGGACCTGGTCCTCCACCTCGGCGGTGCAGACGAAGACCAACTCGTCGCCGGCCTCGATCGGGTCGTCCGGGCTGGGCACCAGGACCCGCTTGCCGCGCAGGATCGCCACCAGCGCGGAGTCGCGGGGCAGCGGCACGGCGTGGATCGGCTGACCGACGTAGGGTGCGGTCGGTGGCAGGGTGATCTCGACCAGGTTCGCCTCGCCCTGCCGGAACGTCATCAACCGGACCAGGTCGCCGACGGTGACCGCCTCCTCGACCAGTGCGGCCATCACGCGCGGCTTGCTCACCGCGACGTCCACGCCCCACTGCTCGGTGAACAGCCACTCGTTCTCGGCCCGGTTGACCCGGGCGACCACGCGGGGCACCGCGAATTCGGTCTTGGCCAACAGCGACAGCACCAGGTTGGTCTTGTCGTCACCCGTCGCCGCGACCACCACGTCGCACCCGGCGACGTTGGCCTCCTCCAGGCTGGTCAGCTCGCACGCGTCGGCCAGCACCCACTCGGCGGCCGGCACCCGGTCGGGGCGCAGCATCTTGGGCTGGCGCTCGATCAGCATCACCTGGTGGCCGTTGTCGATCAACTCCTGGGCGATCGAGCGACCCACGTTGCCCGCGCCCGCGATGGCGACCCGCATGGCTCAGTGCCCCCCTTCCGGCGGCGTCGCCGCCACCGACGTGACCGTCGCCACGATGTCATCGCTGACCAGCATGAACACCTGGTCACCCTCCTGCACGACTGTGGAACCGGTGGGCAGCGTGCCGATGCCGAAGCGGATCAGATAGGCCACCCGTGCTCCGGCCGCCTCCTCCAGCGTTCGGATCGACAGGCCGATCCAGTCCTTGTGCACCGGCACCTCGACGATCGACACGGTGCTCGTGGGATCGCGGAAGATCTCCACGTTGCCCTCCGGCACCAGGTGCCGAAGCATCCGGTCGGCCGTCCAGCGCACGGTCGCCACGGTGGGGATGCCCAGCCGCTCGTAGACCTGCGCCCGGCGCTGGTCGTAGATGCGGGCCGCGACCCGGGACACGCCGAACGTCTCGCGGGCCAGCCGGGCCGAGATGATGTTCGAGTTGTCACCGCTGGAGACCGCCGCGAAGGCGTCGGCGCGTTCGATGCCGGCCTGTCGCAGCACCTCGCCGTCGAAGCCGGCCCCGGTCACCGTGATTCCGGCGAAGTCGGGGCCGAGCCGGCGGAAGGCGTCAGCGTCCTGGTCGATCACCGCCACCGAGTGCCCCCGGGATTCCAGGCTGTGGGCGAGGGTCGATCCGACCCGACCACATCCCATGATCACGACGTGCACGCTGTCCCTCCCAAGGTGCGTACCGCTCCCGCTGCCGGCGGCCTTCCCAGTGCGAGCCTGCCACGTCCCGGTGGGAAGCGGGGACCGACCGTACCCCGTCGTGTCGAGCGGCGACGATCGCCCACCCCCGCGCTCCCATCGAGGTGGTCGTAGTCTTGGCGTTCGTGGCCAGTCCCACCTCGCTGCTGAAGCGACTGCTCCTCGGTCGACCGTTCCGGTCCGACCGTCTGCAGCACACCCTCCTGCCGAAGCGCATCGCGCTGCCCGTGTTCGCCTCCGACGCGCTGTCCAGCGTCGCGTACGCGCCCGACGAGATCCTGCTGACCCTCTCCATCGCCGGCGCCTCGGCGTACGTGTTCTCCCCGTGGATCGCGCTGGCCGTGGTCGTGGTGATGCTCACCGTGGTGGCGAGCTACCGGCAGAACGTGCACGCCTACCCCTCCGGTGGTGGCGACTACGAGGTGGCCACGGTCAACCTGGGTCCGAAGTTCGGAGTCGGGGTGGCCAGCGCGCTGTTGGTCGACTACGTGCTCACGGTGGCGGTGTCGGTCTCCTCCGGGGTGGCCAACCTCGGCTCGGTGGTGCCGTTCGTGGCCACCCACAAGGTCCTGATCGCGGTGCTCGCGGTGGTGCTGCTGACCGCGGTCAACCTGCGCGGCCTGCGCGAGTCGGGCACGGCGTTCGCCATCCCCACCTACGGCTTCGTCATCGTGATGGGCGGGATGCTGCTCACCGGGCTCTTCCGGGTCTTCGTGCTGGGTGACGACCTGCGGGCTCCCAGCGCCGACCTGGTCATCCAGGCCGAGCACAGCGTGACCGGTTTCGCACTGATCTTCCTGCTGCTGCGGACGTTCAGCTCGGGTGCCGCCGCGCTCACCGGCGTCGAGGCGATCTCCAACGGTGTGCCGGCGTTCAAGGCCCCGAAGAGCCGCAACGCCGCGACGACGCTGCTGCTGCTGGGGACGATCGCGGTGAGCTTGCTCGTCGGGATCATCTGGCTGGCCCGGCTGACCCACCTGCAGTTCGTCGAGGACCCGGCCCTCCAGATCGTCTCCGGCCCCGACGGCTACGTGCAGAAGACGGTCACCACCCAGCTCGGCGAGACGGTCTTCGGTTCCGGCTCGTTCCTGCTCTACGTGGTGGCCGGGATGACCGCGCTCATCCTCTTCCTGGCCGCGAACACCGCGTTCAACGGGTTCCCGGTGCTCGGCTCGATCCTCGCCCAGGACCGCTACCTGCCCCGCCAGTTCCACACCCGGGGCGACCGGCTGGCCTTCTCCAACGGCATCACCTTCCTCGCCCTCTTCGCGATCGTGCTGATCGTCGGTTTCCAGGCCGAGGTGACCCGGCTCATCCAGCTGTACATCGTCGGGGTCTTCGTCTCGTTCACCGTCTCCCAGGCCGGGATGATCCGGCACTGGAACCGGCACCTGCGTACCGAGCGGGATCCGGAGAAGCGCCGCCGAATGCACCGCTCCCGGGCGATCAACACGTTCGGCATGGGTCTGACCGGGACGGTGCTGGTGATCGTCCTGATCACCAAGTTCCTGCTCGGCGCCTGGATCGCGATCGCCGCGATGGCGGTGATCTACGTGCTGATGCTGGCCATCCGCCGGCACTACGACCGGATCGCCGTCGAGCTGACCCCGCCGGACGAGGGCCGGGCCGTGCTGCCCGCCCGCAACCACGCGATCGTGCTGGTCAGCAAACTGCACCAGCCGACGCTGCGGGCCATCGCCTACGCCCGGGCCACCCGGCCGGACACCCTGACCGCCGTGACCGTCAACGTGGACGACAAGGACACCCGGGACCTGCAGGCCGACTGGGAACGACGGGAGATGGCCATTCCGCTCACGGTCATCGACTCGCCGTACCGGGAGATCACCCGGCCGATCCTGGACTTCGTCGCCTCCACCCGCCGCACGTCGCCCCGGGACGTGGTCACCGTCTTCATCCCGGAGTACGTCGTCGGCCGCTGGTGGGAGAACCTGTTGCACAACCAGAGCGCCCTGCGCCTCAAGGGCCGGCTGCTCTTCGAACCGGGGGTGATGGTGGTGAGCGTGCCGTGGCAGCTCGCGTCGACGGCGAGCAAGAACCTGGACCGGCTGGACGCCACGCTGTCCCGGACCCCGGCGCGCGGGCCGCGAGGCGGCCTGCCGCCGGCCGACCTGCCGGTGGTCTCCGCACCGGCCCCCGAGAGCCGCCCGACCGACGGCGGCCCGGTCGGGACCGGCCGTGACTGAGCCGGGCGTGCGGCGGGCTGCGACATCCGTGCCCCCTTCGGTGCCTTCGGTGCCTTCGGTGGCCGAGCGTGGCCTGGCCGAGGCGGAACGCGTCGAGCTGACCGTCGACGCGGTCGCCCCCGGCGGGCACTGCGTGGCACGGGTCGACGGGCAGGTGGTCTTCGTCCGGCACGCGCTGCCCGGCGAACGGGTCATCGCCGAGGTCACCGAGGTGCACCGGGGCTTCGTCCGGGCCGACGCGGTGACCGTGCTGGAACCCTCACCGGACCGGGTCGAGCCCCCCTGCCCGTACGCGAAGCCGGGCGCCTGCGGTGGCTGCGACCTGCAGCACGTCGCCCCGGACGCGCAACTGGCCTGGAAGACCGCCGTGGTGCGTGAGCAGTTGGTCCGCCTCGGCGGGCTGACCGATGTCGAGCTGGACCAGCTCGGCGTCCGGGTCGAGGCGCTGCCCGGCGGGTTGCTGGGCTGGCGCTCCCGGGTCCGCTACGCCGTGGACGCAGCCGACCGGGCCGGCCTGCTCAAGCACCGCTCGCACGAGGTGGTGCCGATCGACCGTTGCCGGATCGCCCATCCGGCCATCCAGCAGCTGCCGGTGCTCACCCCCACCGGCGCGCGCTGGCCGACCGCCGAGGCGGTGGAGACCGTCGCCAGCACCGGTGGGGACGTGACCGTCACGGAGGTCCGCGACGGGGTTCCCACCGGCGTGAGCGGCCCGACGGAGGTCCGCGAGGTCGCCGCCGGACGCGACTGGACGCTGCCCGCGTCCGCGTTCTGGCAGGTGCACCCGGCCGCAGCGGACACCCTGTCCACGGCGGTGCTGGAGCTGCTGGACCCCCAGCCGGGCGAGGTCGCCTGGGACCTCTACGGCGGTGCCGGGCTGTTCGCCGCCGGGTTGGCCGCCCGGGTCGGTGCGACCGGCCGGGTGACCCTGGTGGAGGCCGCGGCGCAGGGCGTCGCCGCCGCCCGGGAGAACCTTGCCGACCTGCCCACGGTCGAGGTGGTGTCGGCCCGGGTGGAGACCGCGCTGGCCCGCCGACGGATCACCGGCCCGGTCGACGTGGTGGTGCTCGACCCGCCGCGCTCCGGCGCAGGAGCCCAGGTGGTCCGCGCGCTGGCTGCCGCCGGCCCGCGGGCGGTCGCGTACGTGGCCTGCGACCCGGCGGCCTTCGCTCGGGACGTCCGCACCTTCACCGAGCTCGGTTGGCGGTTGGCGGCGCTGCGGGGCTTCGATCTCTTCCCGATGACCCAACACGTCGAGCAGGTCGGGCTGCTGCTGCCCCCGCTCGGGCGTTGACACCGATTCCTGTTCGACGCCGGTGGTGGTGTGCGCAACCCCACCCGCTGGGCTGGCTCGCCGACCGGGCCGTCGTACCCCGGTGTTTCGGCCGCTCGCCACGCCGGCTGCGGATCCGGGGCTGACCAGGCGTGCCGCCGGTCGCCCCGGTGCCGGCCTGCGGGTGTCCGCGCGGGTGCTCGGCCGCCGGCCCCAGGCCCAGCCCCGACGCCAGGGGCTCGGGTCGGGCTGCGGAGTACCGCACGGCCGATAGACTCTCCGGTCATGAGTGTTGAAGAGGACACGGCCAACCACGGCCGGCTGCTGGGGACGGTACGCGGTCCGCAGGACGTCAAGCGGATGTCCGTCGAGGAACTGGACGTCCTCGCCGCCGAGATTCGTGACTTCCTGATCACCAAGGTCTCCCGCACCGGCGGGCACGTCGGACCCAACCTCGGTGTGGTCGAGCTGACGCTGGCCATGCACCGCGTCTTCGACTCACCCCGGGACCGGCTCCTGTTCGACACCGGCCACCAGGCGTACGTACACAAGATCGTCACCGGGCGTCAGGCCGGCTTCGACAAGCTCCGCCAGCGCGGTGGCCTCTCCGGCTACCCCAGCCAGGCCGAGAGCGAGCACGACCTCATCGAAAACTCGCACGCCTCCACCGCGCTCTCCTACGCCGATGGCCTGGCCAAGGCGTACGCCCTGCGCGGTGAGGCGCGCAGCGTCGTGGCCGTGGTCGGCGACGGCGCGCTCACCGGCGGCATGTGCTGGGAGGCGCTGAACAACATCGCCACCGCTGGCAACCCGCTGGTGATCGTGGTCAACGACAACGGTCGCTCGTACGCCCCGACCATCGGCGGGCTGGCCGACCACCTCTCCTCGCTGCGGCTCAACCCGGGCTACGAGAAGGTCCTCGACACGGTCAAGGACGCCCTCGGCTCCACGCCGGTGGTCGGCCGTCCGATGTACGAGATGCTGCACGCGGTCAAGAAGGGCATCAAGGACGCGGTCGCCCCGCAGGCCATGTTCGAGGACCTCGGCATCAAGTACGTGGGCCCGGTGGATGGGCACGACGTGGCGGCAGTCGAGGCGGCGCTGCGCGCGGCGAAGAACTTCGGCGGCCCGGTGATCGTGCACGCGGTCACCCGCAAGGGCTACGGCTACCGCCCCGCCGAGGAGGACGAGGCGGACTGCCTGCACGGCCCGAGCAGCGCCTTCGACGTCGAGACCGGTGCGCTGCTGGCCGCCCCGTCGGTGAAGTGGACGCACGTCTTCGCCGACGAGCTGCTTGCCGTCGCCGAAGAGCGCCCGGACGTGGTGGGCATCACCGCCGCGATGGCCGAGCCGACCGGCATCGCCAAGCTGGCCCGCAAGTACCCCGAGCGGGTGTACGACGTGGGCATCGCCGAGCAGCACGCCGCCACCTCGGCGGCGGGGCTGGCGCTCGGCGGTCTGCACCCGGTGGTCGCGGTCTACGCCACCTTCCTCAACCGCGCCTTCGACCAGGTCCTGCTGGACGTGGCGATGCACAAGCTGCCGGTGACCTTCGTGCTGGACCGGGCGGGCATCACCGGCCCGGACGGCCCCAGCCACTACGGCATCTGGGACATGTCGGTCTTCGGCGTGGTGCCCGGGCTGCGGATCGCCGCTCCCCGCGACGCCGCAACGCTGAGGGAGGAGTTGCGCGAGGCGGTGGCCGTCGACAACGGCCCCACCGTGCTGCGCTTCCCGACCGGCGCGGTCGCCGCGGACCTGCCGGCGCTGCGCCGGGTCGGCCAGGTCGACGTGCTGGCCGAGTCGACACGTACCGACGTGCTGCTCGTCGCCATCGGCTCCTTCGGGCAGCTGGGCATGGAGGTGGCCGCCCGAGTCGCCGAGCAGGGCTACGGGGTCACCGTTGTCGACCCTCGCTGGGTGCGCCCGATCCCGGCGGAGCTGGTCGAGATGGCAGCCAGGCACCGGCTCGTGGTCAGCGTCGAGGACGGCGTCCGGGTCGGCGGGGTGGGCGACGCGCTCGCCCAGGCGATGCGTGACGCCGACGTCCGCGTGCCGCTCAAGGACCTTGGCGTACCCGCCGACTGGCACCCGCACGGCACCCGCGCGCAGATCCTCGCCGACCTCGGTCTGACTGCCCAGGACGTGGCGCGCAACGTCACCGGCTGGATCTCCGGCCTGGACGCCACTCCGGATCGCCTGACCCCAGCCAGCAACGCCTCCGCGCAAAACTGACCCACCCACGGCGCAACAACGGCGGGCGGCCCCTCCCAGGGTCGCCCGCCGTCGCCGTATCTGCCCCCCGCGTCTCCGCTGCGAGGCCCCCGCTCTCCGCTTCGCTCTCCGCTTCGCTCTCCGCTTCGGCGATCTTGCACTTTCGGTCGGAGCTAAGCGTGCTTTGCCACTATTTGCCGCGACAGAAAGTGCAAGATCGCGGGGGCGGGGCGGGGTGGGGCGGGGCGGGGAGGGGTGGGGTGGGTGGGGTGGGGTTAGTTTGGTTTTACTGAGCGGTAGTGGGTCTTGTCGGAGTTCGCGAGGCTGTAGGTCTGGGAGCGGGACGGGCTGGGAATGACCGCCAGACCCGGGCGCTCGACCAACAGGGGTGTTTCCGGTGGGACAGACAGGGAGCTGTCCCGGGTGGCCCGCCAGTTGAGCACCACCAGCGGCTGACCGGGCACCGGCAACTGGTACGCCTGCAACGGGGTGGCCCGGTCGGCAGGCGAGACGACGGGCGCGCCACCGTCAGCGGGCCGATAGACCACAGCTGTCATCGTGCCGGCGTCGGTGTCCCAGCTGAGCTGCTGCAACTCGGCTGCTGCGCCACCTCCGAGGGCGACCTCGCCGAGCGAACGAACCGTGAGTTTCGCCATCGGCCAGGACGTCGGCACCGAGCGCGGCGCAGCCCGGTCACCGATCCGGCGCGGAATGCTGCCGAACGGGCCCCGATCACCGGCCAGCACGCAGGTGTCCAGGCCGGTCAGTGCCCGCCGTCCCGTGCCGGACTCGTCGCGGATGAGTGGGTAGCGCGGATCGACGGTGCCGGTGCCCAGGTCGAGCAGCCGGTCGGCGGCCCTCCCGCGGGGCAGCGACTCGGTGGTTCGCAGGGTCGCGGTCACTCCGACAGCCGTGCAGGGCGGCACGTCGACCGGCGCGCTGAGGCCGTCCGCGACGGTCAACGTCCGATCCTGTGGCCCGACCAGGGTCTGCACCCGGGCGGAGACCAGGTAGCGCCGGCCGCCCGCGATCTGCACCGGCAGCACGTCGGAGTAGACGAGGTAGCCCGGGTCGGTGTACTCGGTTGCGCGGGTCACCGCGTACCGATCGCCGTCGCGGGTGAGTTGCAGCAGCCAGGAGGCGTTCTCGCCGGGCACGTCGGCGGCCACGATCGCCACCGGCGCAGCGTCGACCCGACCGGAGAAGAGGATGCCGGACGAGGGCAGGTGCACACGGTCATCGGCCGGCGACCGCCAGTCGCGGACCGCGTCGGTGACCGCTGCCGTCGCCGTGGCGTCCCCTGAGAGATCGCCGCGGGGCGGCCACACTGCCAGCGTGCCGTCCAGGCTGTCGTACCCGACCCGCAGGTCCTGCGGCTTCCGGTCGGCTACCGGACCGCACGCCGTGGTGGCCAGCAGCGCGCTCAGCAGGACGGCAGCCGCCCTGCCGTACCGACGCCCTGCAGTCACCTGGCCCGCCCCCGATCGCCTCGCCGTTGCTGTCGGAAAGCGCCATAGTACGAGATGTCCGATGCGGGGCCTGAGGTGGCCGTCGCCGAATAAACCACAGTGGACATCACCGGGGTTTTAGTCTGTTTTCGATGCTCCGGTAGACTCCGCCGACTGTGACGCCTGCCGAGTCCCGCGCCCTGCCCGCGCCGCACCCGGAGGCGGCAGCAGACTCCGATGAGTTGGTGAGCTATCGCACTCCCGTCGGCCTCCTCGCCGGCCCCGTCGCGCTGACCGGCACCTCCACCACGCCGGTCGAGGCCCACCGCGCCACCGACTCCACGCTCGCCGCCCCAGCCGAGGCCGCTGCGGCGGCCCCCACCGAGGCCCCCACCGAGGCACCGGCCGAGCCGGCCGCGCCGGCGGAGTCCACGTCGGCCCCCACCGAAGCGCCGGCCGAGCCGGCCGAGCCTGACGGCACGCAGGCCGAGCCTGACGGCACGCCGGCCGTACCGACGCGGGTGTGGTGGCGTCGGTGGACCCGGCGACGGCAGCACCTGGCGGTGGGCGGGCTGTTCCTGCTCGCCGCGTTCTGGGTGACCATCCGGATCTGGCTGGACCCGTCCGGCCGGGTGGCGTCGCTGTACACCGGTGACCCGGCGCAGGTGCAGTTCTTCCTCGCCCACTCGGTACGCGTGGTGCTGCACGGTGAGTACCCGTTCTACACCGAGCAGTTCAACTACCCCGACGGCGTCAACCTGATGGCCAACACGGCCGTGCTGGCGCTGGGCATCCCGATGGTCCCAGTGACGCTGCTGTTCGGGCCGGCTGTCTCCTTCGTGTTACTGGTGACGCTCGGCCTCGCCGGCACCGCCATGGCCTGGTACCTCATGCTCTCCCGCCATGTGGTGCGTACCCCGCTCGCGGCCGCCGTCGGCGGTTGGTTCTGCGGGTTCTCGCCCGCGATGCTCTCGCACGCCAGTTGGCATCCGAACATCATCAGCCAGTTCCTGTTGCCGTTCATCGTCTGGCGGGTGCTGGTGCTCACCCGGTCGACTCGGCCGGTCCGGCATGGGGCGCTACTCGCCCTGCTGGTGGCCGCGCAGGCGTTCATCAACGAGGAGATCCTGCTCTTCACGGCGCTGGCGTGTGGCGTCTTCCTGCTGGCGGTGCTCGTGCAGGAGCCGGCCCGCTGGCGGGCTGCGTGGCGGCCTCTGGGCGCCGGTGTGGCGACCTGCGGGCTGCTGGCCGGGGCACTGCTGGCGTACCCCCTGTACGTGCAGTTCGCCGGGCCCATGGCCTACCACGGTCTCAGTGACGCGGTGAAGGACTACGGCAACGACATCGCCGCCTTCTTCGCCCCCGGCTCGCCCACTCTCGGCGGCAACCAGCGAGCCAACATCAACCTGGCGCCGAACTACTCCGAGGAGAACGCCTTCTTCGGCTGGAGCCTGTCGCTGCTCGCCATCGGCATCGTGGTCTGGCTGCGCCGGGAGCTGATCGTTCGGGCGCTCGCGGTGACGGGCGTAATCTTCGCCGTGCTCTCGCTGGGCGAGCGGGTGTCCTGGTGGGACCGGGAGCTGGTTGCCGGGCCGTGGCAGTGGTTGGTCCGTATGCCGCTGCTGGACGCGGTGGTGCCGACCCGGTTCGGTCTGATCACCAGCGTGGTGATCGGTCTGCTGCTCGCGCTCGCCGTCGAACGGGCCTGGGCGTTGCGTCCGGCCGACCGGCGCACCGTACGGGTGCTCACTGTCGCAGGCCTGGCGTTCGCGCTGCTGCCGATCGCCCCGATGCCGCTGCGGATGGTCGGCCGACCGCCGGTGCCGGAATTCATCACCGCCGACCGCTGGCGGGCGTACGTCGGGCCGGACCAGACGCTGGTGCCGATCCCGGTGCCCAGCATGGGCAACACGAACGGCATGCGCTGGGCGGCGGCCACCAACCTCGACTTCAAGATCCCCGGCGGCTACTTCCTCGCACCCCGAAATGGCAACACCGGTGACGCGGGGCGGTTCGGCGGCCGACCCAGCGGCGTGGGCCAGATGCTGGAGGAGGTGGCGACCACCGGCCGTACGCCAAAGCTCGACGACCGGCAGCGCCGTCGATTCACCGACGAGCTGCGGCACTGGCGGGCGGCGATCCTGGTGCTGCCGGTGCGGCAGCAGAACGTGGAGCCGCTGCGGCGTACGGTCGAGGAGTTGGTTGGCCCAGGCCGTCAGGAGTTGGATGTCTGGGTCTGGGACGTCCGGGCGTTGACCGACCGCTCGGTCTGATGACAACCGGGACGACGTCCCCGATCACGACACCCCCGGCGGCGGCCCGCGCTGCCGGGTCGGCCTGGCTTTCCGACGTGCTGGTGGTGACCGGGTATCTGGCCCTGGCCGTGGTGCTGACCAGCGCGCAGTGGGGTCACCCCTGGCGGTTGTTCCACCAGGCGGGTGACCAGGTTCTCTTCGAGTGGATGCTGGCCCACGCGGCGCACGCCGTGGTCGAAGGGGAGAACCCGCTCTACAGCGCCGGGTTGAACGCGCCCGACGGGGTCAACCTGATGGCGAACACGTCGGTGCTCGGCCTGGGTGTCCCGCTGACCCCCGTCACTCTGCTCTTCGGGGCACAGGTGGCGTTCTGCGTGGCGGTCGTCTGCTGCCTCGCCGGCACCGCTGCCGCCTGGTACGCGCTGCTGCGCCGCCGACTGGTCGCCACCCGGTCCGCAGCCGCGGTCGGCGGGCTGGTCTGCGGCTTCGCCCCGGGCATGATCGCCCAGGCAAGTGCCCACCTGCACATCGCCGCGCAGTTCCTGGTGCCCGCGATCCTCGCCCTGGTGTTCCGGCCCGCCCCGAAGGTGGCGCACCAGCGCGACGGCGTGTGGCGGCCCGGTGTCGGCCTCGGGCTGCTGCTCGTCTGGCAGGTCTTCATCGGCGAGGAGGTGCTGGTCTTCCTCGCGCTCGCAACCGGGGTGTTCGCGTTGGGCTACGCGCTCACCGACCGTGCGGCCGCCCGACGGCTCGCGCCGGCCCTCTTCGGTCGGCTCGCGGTGGCGGCCGGGGTGGCGGCGGTGCTACTGGCGTACCCGCTGTGGTTTCAGTTCCACGGCCCGCAGCACTACTCGGGAATGGCGTTCGCCACGCGCGGCTTCCAGCTGGACGCTGCGTCGTTCACCGCGTCGGCCCGGCAGACCGTGTTCGGTGACGACTGGTTGCCGGGGTTGCTCTCGCCGAACCCGACCGAGGAGAACTCGTTCTTCGGCCCCGGACTGCTGGTGCTCGCCGTGGTGATCGTGATCTGGCAGTGGCGACGACCACTGGTCCGGGCGCTGGGTGGTTGTGGTGTGGTCTTCGCCCTGCTCTCGCTCGGCACCGAACTGCGGGTGGACGGCACCGCCACCGGAATCCCGGGGCCGTACCGGCTGGTCGCCGGGCTGCCACTGCTCGACCTCGCGGTGCCGGCCCGGTTCGCGCTGGTCTGCGTACCGGTGCTGGGTGTGCTGGTGGCGCTGTCCCTGGACCGGGTCCGCGCCGTGCGCGGGCCGACCACGGCGCCGGGCCTGCCGGTGCGGTTGCTGTGGGCCGGCGCGGTCGCCGCCGCGTTGCTGCCCCTGGTGCCGACGCCGATCCGCGTGGTGCCGGTCGCGCCGGTGCCGGCATTCGTCGCCGACGGTGGTTGGCGTCCGCTGGTGCCGCCAGGCCGGACCGTGGTCGCGGTGCCCCCCGTCACGGGTGCTGGACGCAGCGCGGCGATGCTTTGGTCCGCCCGGACCGGTCTGGCGTTCCCCGCACCGGGCGGTTACTTCATCGGCCCCAGCGGCCCGGACGACCCCGCGGCCCGCTGGGGCACGCCGGACCGGCCCACGTCGGTGCTGCTCCGCCGGGTGGCCGAGTCCGGTGCGGTGCCGGTGCTCACCGACACCGACCGCGACCAGGCCATCGAGGACCTGCGGCACTGGCGCGCCGCCGTGGTGGTGCTCGGCCAGCTGGAGCACGCCGACCCCGTCCGCCGGACCCTCGACGACCTGCTCGGCCCGGGTCGACCTGTCGACGGCGGGTGGATGTGGGACGTTCGGGACCGCGTCAGCTGATCAGTGCGCGGACGTCCCAGACCCAGACGTCGTCGACCCGCTGCGGCGGCCCGAGCAGACCGGTGACCAGTTCGCGAAGCACCGCCTCGCGGGGGTGTGCCCCGAGCACCACCACCGACGCCCGCCAGAACCGCAGGTCCTCGATGGCTTGGCGGCGGTTCTCGTCGGTGAGCACCGGGACCGCGCCACGGTCCATGGTGGAGTAGATGAGGCTGCTGGTGGGCCGGTTCGGCGCGCCGAAGACTCCCTCGCCCAGCTCGTTCGGGCCGATGAAGTAGCCGCCCGGGACAGGGAACTCCTGGCCGGTCAGCGCACTCCAACGCAGGGTCGGCAGGCCGTGCACGTTGCTCGGGATCGGCACCGGCACCAGGGTCCGGCCAGCCGGCACGTACGGCCGCCAGCCGCCCGCGGTGATGAAGTGCGGTGGCGGGTCGATCTGCTGGGCGGGCAGTGGCCGGGGAAAGAGCGGCAGCACGGCGAGGGCGACCGCCGCGTACCCCACCGGGCGCAGCCACCGACGACGCGCCGCGACCGGCGTGGGCGCGGCCGGCACGTCGGACGTCGCCGAGGGTGGTTCACCGGCGCGCTGGGCCGGCACCCGCGGCTGGTCGGCCAGCGGGCGTCCCTGGCGGTGCGCGGCATCCCAGGCCAACGCGAGCAGTACGCCCACCGCGGCGCCGACCACCAGCGTCAATCGGGTCGGCATCATCATCTCGACCAGCGGCAGGTCGTCCGGTACGTACGACCACGGGCCGCGCACACCGGTCTCCACACCGTCGAAACGCACCCACGGCCCGATCGCGGCGACGCTGAACACCACGATCAGCACCGCGACGATCCGCGTGGCCAGCGACCGGCGCACGAGCAGCACCAGAGCCACCAGCGACAACAGCACCAGCGGCCAGCCGAACCAGGTGTTCTGCTCGGTCAACCCGATCGTCTTCTCCACGGCCGGGTCGCCGGCCCAGGTGTCCCGAGCGAAGGTGACGAAGGCGACCAGGTCCTCGCCCCAGTTGTGGAAGACGCCACCCTGCAAGCCCCGGTAGGACTGCGGGCCGTTGAACTGGTACCAGATCGGGTATGCCGCGAGCACCAGGGTCAGCCCACCGGCGACGCCGAGCCCGGCCAGGAACGTGCCAGCGGCGGCCCGGGTGGCCCGAGGCCGCTGCACCGCGTACGCCAGCACGACGACCAGGCAGGCCAGCGCGGTGAGCAGCAGCATCTCCTCGTTGATGAAGATCTGGTACGTCACCAGCGCCCCGAGCACCAGCCCGTTGCGCCGCCACCGACCCGGCTCACCCAGGCGCAGCACCCGCACCACGATCAACGGCAGCAGGAAGTTGGACACGAAGTTGGGCTGCCCGTTGGCGTGGTGGATGACTCCCGGCGCGAAGCCGAGGAACGCGCCGCCGACGAAGGCCGCCGCCCGGGAACGCACCAGGTGGCGGGAGAGCATCCAGTACCCCGTGCCGGCGGTTGCCGCCAGTGCCCCACCGAGGTAGAGCGCGTACATCACCTGGGGGCCGAGCAGCAGGGTCAGCGGGGCCAGCGGCAGGGTCATCCCGAGCAGCGAGGTGTTGGCCATCATGTTCACCCCGTCCGGGGCGTTCTGCCGGGCCGTGAAGAGCGGGTTCTCCAGGTGCCGCACCGAGTACGCGCCGTGCGCGAACAGCCACTCGAACCAGCTGTGGTCGGTGGGCAGGTGCGACGAGACCCGGCCGCTGACGTCACCCCAGTAGTTGAGGCAGACGAAGATGCCCAGCAGCACATAGGCTCCGAGGGCCAACAGGTCGGCTCGGGCCGGGCGGCGTCGAGGCCGCCGTGCCGGCTCGACCTCGGCCGGGTCGGCGTCGGTCACGGGATTCAGCGAAGGGTCTACCACCGGCACAGCCACGACGCGCCATCGTACAGGCGCGGGTGCGTCACTTTTGCCGGGCCGGTGTGCTCACGGTCGGTTTGCCGGACGCCAACCTGTCGGCTAGCCGGGCGCGCTGAGGAAGGACGGTCGTTGTCGATCATCGAGCTGGGCGAAGTCAGGGACGAGCCGACAGTTGTGCCGCCGGCCCGCCGGCCACGCGCCGCCGGCCGCCCACTGCGCAGCGCTGCCGTGCTGCTCCTCGCCCTGGTGGTGCTGGCCGGTGCGACACCGTTTCCGGAACGGATGGTGAGCGTGGTGCCGGGGCCACGCGCGGCTGCGGTGTACCTCGCTGCGGATGACGTCTTCGTGGTCGACCCGCCGACACCCGACAAGGACCGGTACCTGACCGCGTACGCCGAGCCGTCGCCGAGCGGCGCGAGTGTGCGGCGGCGGTGGCAGGCGTCGCTGCCCCGCCAGGGTGACTACCTCGACGTCCGGGTCCAGCAGGGGCTGGTGCTGGCGATGGGGGTCAGCGCCGCGGACAGGGTGTTCCATACCACCGCATTCGATGCCGAGACGGGCCAACAGCGCTGGCAGCATCCTGGCGCTCCCCAACCGATCGTCGACGGCGGCCTGCTGCTGTCGGACCCCCGGGAAGACGGGTCGGGCGCGATCAGCCGGGTCGAGCCCGAGACCGGCCGGTTGCTCTGGTCGGTGCCCGTCCCGGAGGGCGCGGACAACACCTACCACGGGGCCGACGGTCGGGTCGACCAGTTCCTACTCGTGCAGCCGACCGGCGAGGTGCAGGTGTACGACGCCAGCAGCGGCCGGCTGTTGCGCAGCGTCGACACCCTGCCCGGCGACCGGTCGGCGTTCCAGCGGGTGCAGGTCGTTGACGACCTGTTGCTGCTCGTCCCACCCGGCGGTACCCGCCTGGTGGGCTACGGGCTGCCCGGGCTGGAACGGCGCTGGACGGCCGACGTGTCGCTGGTGTCGTGGGCGACCCGCTGCGGCGACCTGCTCTGCGTGGCGCCGCAGAACGGCGGCCTCCAGGTCCTCGATCCGGCCACCGGCCTGCTGCGCTGGTCCGACCCGACGGACCTGTTGGCCGATGTCCGGGGCGACCGGCTGTTGGTGGCCGGGACGGGCGAGGGGTACGTGGTGCGGGACTCGGCGACCGGGCAGGCACGGACCGAGTTGGGCAAGTGGGTCCTGATTCCGTTGCTCGGGCGCGACGATTCGCTGGTCGGGGTGCGGCAGACGGCCGACGGCCGGGTGGTCGTCGCCGAACTGGACCTGGTGGCCGGCCGGGCGCGGGTCATCGACGTGGTGCCGGGCCTCGCCAACAGCTGCCAGGCGTCCCTACCGATCCTGCTCTGCCAAGGCCTCGACGGCACGACCGTGCTGTGGCGGTTGCAACCGTGACCGGCCCGGTGATCGACCTCGGCGAGCTCCGGCACGGGCCGGACGCGGACCCGCTGCCCCGCCCACCCCGCGCGAACGGTCGGCCGCTGCGCTGCGCGCTGGTCCTGCTGCTCGTGCTGGCCACCGTCGCCTCCGCCGCCGTGCCGCAGCCCCGGCGGGCCGCGGTGACGTTGCCGGTCTCGGCCGGCGCCGACGTCGTGGTCATCGATGACCTGCTCGTGGTCATCGACGCGGCCACCGACGTGCAGAGGCCGCAGCGGCTGGCCACGTTTCGGCTGCCCGGTGGCGACCCGATCTGGCAGGCGTCGCTACCAGCGGGGGCCCGGTACTGGGGGGTCGCACCACTGGCCGGGATGCTGCTGGCTACCGGGTACGAGATCGGCCCGGAGGGTCAGGGCAACCTCACGGTGGCGCTGGACCGGGCCACCGGCGCGTACCGGTGGCAGCAGCCGGGCAATGCCAGGAGGTTGGCCGACGGCAACCTGCTGCTGCATTCCGGCGGTGATGACGGACCGCAAAGCCTGCGCGCGGTCGACCCCTGCTGTGGCAGCGTGCGTTGGCAACTACCCGACGCCGCCGACTGGATCAATTTCCGGGAAATCGACGCCGGGGTGGACCGGGTGGTGCTCAACCGGGAGAACGGCCCGACCGAGGTACGCGACGCGACCACCGGTGCGGTGCTGGCCCGGGCCGACCTGCGCCCACCCGGCGGCGGGACGCTCGGGTACGTGGAGGTGGTGAACGATCTTCTGCTCACCATCGGTGGGGACCCGGTCACGGTCAACGCCTACGGGCTGGACCGGCTGGACCGGCGCTGGAGCAGCACGTCCGGCCGGGTCGATTTCGTCGGGGACTGCGGCCCGGTCCTGTGTCTGCAGACCCGTCTCGAGGGGCTGCGGGCGGTCGACCTCGCGACCGGTGCGGAGCGGTGGCGCAGTGACCGCTGGGCGTGGGCGTCCCCCACGGGCGGACGCCTGCTGACCAGCACGTTGAGCACCTCGGACACCACCCTGCAGCAGTTCGTCGTGCTCGATCCGATGACCGGTCGAGTGTTGGCCGAACTGGGCCGTTGGGAGCTGGTCCAGTTCGGCCTCGACGGCCCCCTGCTCGGCGTGCGCCAGCACCCGGACGGTGGGCTGCTCGTCGCGGAGCTGGACGTTCGGGCCGGGGAGGCGCGCATGCTGGACGTGCTGCCGGACGCCACGGGGGAGTGCCAGGCGATCGTCGACCAGTTGCGGTGCCGGCACGTGGACGGTTCGTTCAAACTGTGGCAGTTGCCCGGCTGATCACCAGTTGGCCTGCGTGGGCGGCGGGGGCAGCGGCACCGACGGGGGTCGCAGCACGTACGCCACGCCACCGCTGCCCCGCTGCCAGACCGCCTCGAACCGCTGCCGGGGCACAGTCCGGCGAACCGTGTCGTCGTCGGGGGCGTACGGGTCGTTGAGCACCGGGTCGCCGTCGGCGGTGAAGCCGACAAGCACCATCAGGTGGCCGCGGGTGTCGTACGCGAGGCCCGGCACCTCGTCGGCCCGGAACGCGGCGGAGACGATCAGGGGGATGCCGGCCGCGATGAACGCCTCGGCCTCGACAAGTGACCGTAGCCGGGTGACGAACGCGTCCACCCCGTGCAGGCCGGCGTACGCGGTGTTGAACGGCCAGTTGCCGGCCCCGGAGTACGCGTGGTCGTAGCAGTGCCGGGCGGCGTGCACCACCACCGGACGTGGGCCGGACGGAACCACCCAGGCGTAGCGTTCCGGTGCCGGCTCGGCACCCCAGTAGGCGAGCACCATGGAGGTGCAGGTGGGGCTGCACCAGGAGTCCCCGCCACCACCCCACTGTGGGTACTGGCCGGCGTGCAACCGCTGCGAGTAGCGGGGCACGTCCAGCACCCTTGCGGCGGCGCCGGCCGAATCGGGCTGCTGCTCGTACCCCTCATCGGTCGGGGTGGCGCCGGTGGCGACCGCGCCGATGCTGCGCAGTACCGGGCTGGTCGGGCTGCCGGCCGGCCGGCACAAGGTCACCCGCGCCTGCCAGCCGGTGACCGTCGCGCCGGTCACGATCAGGGTGTCGGTGTCGACCCGGGCATCGCCGTCGCGTTGCCCGGGCACCGACGTACGTTGTACCGCGTGGTCGCCGGCCGCCCAGCGGGCCAGCAGATACCAGTCGGTGCTGGCCACGTCGTTGTGCCAGCCGCGCAGCTCGACCTCGATCCAGCAGTCGTCCGGGGTGTCGGCAGACCAGGACGGCACCACCTCGACGACTCCGAAACCGACAGGCACCGGCGGTGCCGTCCAGGTCCCGCGCCCCTCGGCGCTGTCGAGGGTCAGCCCTCGATCGGTGGCGAGCAGGCCGTCGCCGCTGCCGGCCGTCGTGTCCGCCGGCAGGTGGAAGCCCCGGTAGGCGATGTCCCGCTGGGTGGGTGGTGCCGCGATGGTCATGACAGGTCCGTCCGTCGCTCGATGCCGCCGCACAGCATCGCGTACGCCGCAATGGTCCGCAATGCCGACCGGCGTGGGCGGCGAGGGACGATGGTTGCCGGCTGGCACTAGGTTGTCGGTGGTCAGCAGCGAGGAGGCCGGGGATGCGGGTACTGGTGGTGGAGGACGAGCGCAACCTCGCCGACGCGATCGCGCGCGGGTTGCGCAAGCGGGGAATGGCGGTCGACGTGGCGTACGACGGCGATGCCGGCCACGAGGCGGCGTTCGTCACCCGCTACGACGTGGTGGTGCTGGACCGCGACCTGCCCGGCGTGCACGGTGACCAGATCTGCGCCGACCTGGCCGCCTCCGGCGCGTTGACCCGGGTGCTGATGCTCACCGCGAGCGGCACGGTGGCCGACCGGGTGGAGGGGTTGCAGCTCGGCGCGGACGACTACCTGCCCAAACCGTTCGCCTTCGACGAGCTGGTTGCCCGGGTGCAGGCGCTGGGCCGACGGGCCACCCCGGCCGCGCCGCCGGTGCTCGAACTGGCCGACCTGGTGCTCGACCCGGCCCGCCGGGTGGCCACCCGCGCCGGGGTGCCGGTCGACCTGACCAACAAGGAGTTCGGGGTGCTCAGCGAACTGCTCAAGGCGCGCGGCGCGGTGGTTTCCAGTGAGGAGCTGCTGGAACGAGTCTGGGACGCGAACACCGACCCGTTCACCACCATCGTCCGGGTCACCGTGATGACGTTGCGCAGGAAGCTCGGCGACCCGCCACTGATCGAGACGGTGGTGGGGGCGGGCTACCGCACGGCCGAGGTGGTCCTGTGAGCGCGAGGAGTGAGCCGGGTCTGCGAGCCCCGCAGTCGCGAACCGAGGTCGTCCTGTGAGCCGCAGGGTGCGGCCCACGCTGCGGCTGCGGCTGACTCTGCTCAACGGGGTGCTGCTGGTCGGTGCGGGGGCGATCCTCGTGCTGCTGGCCTGGCTGCTGGTCCGCGACGCGCTGCGGCCCACCGACGAGCTGCTGCCCGGCACGGTCGTGCTGCTCTCCGACGGCCGACGGATGGACGCTGCCGAGTGGCAGCGGCAACTGGTCGACGCCGCGTCCGGGGAGCTGCTGGCCAAGGGACTGGTCGCGCTGCTGGCGATCAGTGTGGTCGGGGTGGCCGGCGCGTACGCGGTGGCTGGTCGGGCGCTGCGCCCACTGCACCAGGTCACCGCGACCGCGCAACGGCTCGGCGAGGCGACCCTGGACCAGCGGATCGGCTACTCCGGCGCCGACGACGAGGTGGCCGAGTTGGCCAAGACGTTCGACGCCATGCTGGACCGGATCGCGTCCGCGTTCGAGGCGCAGAAGCGCTTCGTGGCGAACGCCTCGCACGAGCTGCGTACCCCGCTCGCCGTGATGCGGACCGAGATCGACGTGACGCTCAGCGATGACGACGCGGACGCCGCCGAGTACCGACGGATGGCGACAGTGGTCCGGGACGCCTCCGAGCGTGCCAACGGCCTGGTGGACGCGCTGCTGGTGCTGGCCCGCAGCGAGGCGCAGGCTGGGCGGCAGCTGGGCCGGCGTACCGAGTGTGACCTTGCGGCCGGCACCGCGAACGCGCTGTCGGCGATGCGCCGCGAGGTGGAGCGGATCGGCCTGCGGGTGCAGACGTCGTTGGAGTCCGCGCCCGTCGTCGGTGACCCGGGGCTGCTCGACCGGTTGGCCGGCAACCTCATCGAGAACGCGGTCCGCTACAACCACCTGCACGGCCGGCTCTGGGTGCGGACCGGCACCGACGGCGACCGGTCCTGGCTGGTGGTGGGCAACACGGGGTTCGAGGTGGACCAGGCCGACGTGCCGGGGCTGTTCGAGCCGTTCCGGCGCGGCGGTCGGGAACGCACCGGCGCGCGTGGCTCCGGCCTGGGGCTGTCCATCGTCCGGGCGGTCTGCACGGCGCACGGTGGCACGGTACGGGTCATCGCGCAGCCCGGCGGTGGCCTGGAGGTGACGGTCACCCTGCCGTCGGCGGACGCTCCGGCGGTCAACGGGTCGGTGCCCAGCCACGGCTGATGAGGGTTGCGCGCAGCGCTTGGCCGCTGGCAAGATCACTGCGTCAGCCCAAGAAGCGAAGGGGGGTGCGTCGATGTCCACCAACCATGACTCCGCACCCCGGGTCTGCGCCGGCTGACTCCCGGAAGCGGAGCGTCCCATCCCGTTCGGAGGGAACACCCGTGTACCCACGGATCCGCAACATCAGTTTTGACTGCCACGACACGTACGCCCTGGTTGGCTTCTGGGAAGCCGTGCTCGGCTACGCCCCGCACGGCGAGAACGCCCCGGGTGAGCCGGAGGCAGCCCTGCTGCCGCCGGACGACGCCATCCCGAACCTGTTCTTCCAAGAGGTGCCGGAAGAGAAGGTGACCAAGAATCGGCTCCACATCTGCCTGGAACCTGTCGACCGGACCAGAGATGAGGAGGTCGAACGGGTGCTCGGCCTCGGGGCCAGCCTGGTCACCGACCATCGGCACGCCGATGGTACGGGCTGGGCGGTGCTCGCCGACCCGGAGGGGAACGAGTTCTGCGTGCTCCGCAGCGCCGGGGAACGTGTCACCACCACCACTGTGGAGGACCAACTGTGAGTTCGACGATCCACAACATCAGCATCGACTGTCACGACACGTACGCCCTGGCCGGCTTCTGGGCGCAGGTCTTCGACTGCCCCCGGCACCCTGACGACTTCCCCGGTGACCCGGAGGCCATGCTGCTGCCACCGGGCGGCCCGGAGGTGCTGTTCATCGCCGTGCCCGAGGGCAAGGCGGTGAAGAACCGGCTGCACCTCGACCTGCAACCCGCCGACCGGACCCGGGCCGAGGAGGTCGAGCGGTTGCTCGGCATCGGCGCGACGCTCGTCGCCGATCACGTCGGCCCGACCGGCGGAGGTTGGGTGCTGCTCGCCGACCCGGAGGGCAACGAGTTCTGCGTGCTCGGCAACAAGGCTGAGCGGGCGGCGGCAGCGGCGGCGCGGGCCGCGGCGGGAGACAACGAACCGGCCTGACCGCCGGCGTACGGCCCGGGGCCCCGGCCGCCTTCGGGTGGCTGGGGCCCATGATCGACAGGGGCGGCGGGGCAGGCGGCGGTGGTGTTAGATGAGCGGCCAAGGCAAGCCAGGGAAAGGCGTGGGCAGATGGACACGACAGCGACGGAGCCGGTGCGGGCGTACCTCACCGCGACCGGTGAGCGGCTTCGGGCCGACGGTTGCGAGGTGCGGACCGAGGACTGGGGCGGCGTACCGGTGCTGATCGGCCACCGGGGCGATTTCCGGATGCGGTGGATGGCGACCAAGCTGCACCTGTTCACGGTCGCCGCACCGGCGACGCTTGTCACGGCGGACGCCCTGCAGAGGTTCACCGCGACGGCGATGGACTACGTGTTGGCCCGCAAGGGGCAGCTGCGTGGCTTTCAGAACGGCGTGGCGGTGTTCCCCGCCCTGGTCGGCACCCAGGTCGAGCCGGCGGCCTCGGCGTGGGCGCAGGGGGGCCAGCAGGTGAAGTTCGCCGCGGTGGCCCGACCGGTGGCGGTGGAGGTCGGCAGCGGCACGGCCAGCGCCTACCGTGGCAACCCGGTGCTCGGCTTCATCTACGCGGCCCACCTGCGGAGCAAGCTGAACGCGTACTTCCCGGTGGCCTGAGCCCGAGCGGCCCGGGGAGTACGGCGCGGGGCCTCGGCCACCCTGAGGTGGCCGAGGCCCCGCCTCGCGTACGGCTTCAGGAGCGCTGCTCGACCTGGCCCCGGATCGTGGCGAACTCGGCCTCCACCTGCTCGGCGGTCTTGAAGTAGATCACCACCATGCCCAGGCTGCCCCGGTCGGCCCAGACGCAGACGCCCAGTGGCAGGTTCCCGGCGGCCTTGCCGTCACCGCAGCGCGCGTCACCGCCGAGCGGGCCGGCCTCGGCCACCGCCATGTTGGTCACGCTCAGCTGGGTGGAGAGCCCGTTCACGGCCTCGTCCAGTTCCTTCTTCGGGTCCGTCATCAGGCCGGACAGGGCGGCGACCATGACGAGATCCTGCTTGGTCGGGTCGCCATAGAAGGCACCGATCGTGCTGGTCTCGTTCTGCACCAGCGACTTCATCTCGGTGACCAGATCGTCGGCGGCCGACTGCAGCTGCGGGTCGGTGAGCTTCGGCCGGCCGGCGAGGGTTGCCGGCGCGACCACCCGGGTCTTGGTGGCGTCGACGACGTCACCCAGGTCGTCCTTGACAGCGAACCAGGTGATCGCCACCCCGCCGAGGCAGAGCACCAGCACCACGGCCAGCACGATCAGCACGATCTTGCCGACGTTCGACTTCTTCCCGGGCGGCGGGCCGCCGGGCAGGTACGGGTCGCCGTACGGCTGACCTGGCTGTGCGGGCGGGAAACCTGGCTGTGCCGGCGGGAAACCTGGCTGTGCGGGCGGGAAGCCTTGCTGTGCCGGCGGGAAACCCGGCTGTGCGGGCGGGAAGCCTTGCTGTGCCGGCGGGAAGCCCTGCTGCTGCTGCGGCGGCGGCCAACCACCGGGCTGCTGCGGCTGACCCGGCTGGCCGGGCTGCTGCGGCGGGGTGGGGGAATTGTGCGGCGGGCCGTATGGGGTGGCCGGCGGCTCAGACATCAGTTGGCTCCAAGTTGGGGGTGCAAAACGCGTGATCTTAACCTGGGTCAGTAGCCGGTGTTGTCCCTGCTGAGGTCCCCTTCGATGGCTGGCTGATCACAAACGGTCGCGGTGGCCGGGCCGTCCACGGGGGACGCTCCGACCACCGCGACGGTGGTGCTGCGATCTCCTCAGGCGGGCAGGCTCGCCGCCCCGCGCGGCAGGAACCGCTTGCCGGTGACCCGCTCGGACGTGCCGGTGCGGTCCAGGTACGGCGTGACGCCGCCCAGGTGGAACGGCCAACCGGCGCCGAGGATCATGCACAGGTCGATGTCCTGCGCCTCGGCGACCACACCCTCGTCCAGCATCAGCCGGATCTCCTGCGCGAGCGCGTCGAGAGCGTTCTGCCGTACCTGCTCGGCGGTCAGCGGCTGGTCACCGACGACGAGCAGCTTGGCGACCTCTTCGTCGATCTGGTCGTCGACCACGATCGGCCGACCGGAGTCGGCGATCCGCTTGAGGTTCTCGCTGACGCCGAACCGGTCCGGGTACGCCGCGTGCAGGGTGCCGCCCACGTGGTACGCGACGGCGGGGCCGACCAGTTGAAGCAGGGCCAGTGGCCGCATCGGCAGGCCCAGCGGGTCCAGTGCGCTGTTCGCCACGTCCAGGCCGGTGCCCTGGTCGACGGCGGCGAAGACGGTGCCCAGGAAGCGGGTGAGCAGCCGGTTCACCACGAACGCCGGGGCGTCCTTGACCAGCACCGAAGACTTCTTGAGCTGCTTGCCGACCGCGAACGCGGTGGCCAGGGTGGCGTCGTCGGTCCGCTCACCCCGGACGATCTCCAGCAGCGGCAGCACCGCCACCGGGTTGAAGAAGTGGAAGCCGACCACCCGCTCCGGGTGCTCCAACTCGGCGGCCATCTCGGTGATCGACAGCGAACTGGTGTTGGTGGCGAGGACCGCCTCCGGGGAGACGATCTTTTCCAGCTCGGCCCAGACCTGCTTCTTGACGCCCAGGTCCTCGAAGACCGCCTCGATGACGAAGTCACAGTCAGCGAACGACGTGAGCTGGCCCGGCGTCGATGCGGCGAAGGCCTCAGCCTTCGGCGTGCCGGAGACCAGGCCGTACAGCTTCGCGGCGGTGCCCTTGTCCATCCGGCCCTTGGTGACGGCCTTCTCGATCTGGGTGTGCACGTAGCCGACACCCTTGTCCACGCGGGACTGGTCCAGGTCGGTCATCACCACCGGCACCTGGAGGCGACGGGCGAACAGCAGCGCCAACTGGCTGGCCATCAGGCCGGCGCCGACGATGCCGACCTTGGTGATCGTGCGGGCCAGGCCCTTGTCCGGTGCGCCGGCCGGTCGCTTGGCCCGCCGCTGCACCAGGTCGAAGGCGTACAGGCCGCTGCGCAGCTCCTCGGAGAAGATCAGGTCCGCGAGGGCCTCGTCCTCGGCGGCGGTGCCGGCGGCGAAGTCACCGTCCTTCGCCGTCTCCAGCAGATCGAGGGCCTTGTACGCGGCCGGAACCGCGCCGTGCAACCGCTGGTCGAGGGTCTGCCGGGCGAAGTAGAGCACGCCCGCCCACATGTCCTTGTCGACCTCGGGTCGGGTCACCGTGACCTGACCACGCACGACGCCGGCGGCCCACTCCAGGGATCGCTCCAGGAAGTCGGCCGGCTCCAACAGCACGTCCGCGATGCCCAGCTCGGCAGCCTGCTTGGGCTTGAGCATCTTGTTCTGCATCAGCGGGTTCTGGATGATCACCTGGGTCGCGGCGGGGATGCCGATCAGGTTCGGCAGCAGCTGGGTGCCGCCCCAGCCGGGCACCAGACCGAGGGAGACCTCGGGCAGGGCCAGGGCCGCCGCGCCACCGGAGAGCGTCCGGTAATGGCAGTGCAGTGCCAGCTCCAGGCCGCCGCCCATCGCCGCGCCGTTGACGAACGCGAAGGTGGGGACCGTGCTGTCCTTGAGCCGGGCGAAGACCCGGTGGCCGAGCCGGCCGATCTCCAGCGCCTGCGCGCGGTCGGCGAGCTGCGGCAGGCCGACGATGTCCGCGCCCACACAGAAGATGTACGGCTTGCCGGTGATCGCGATGAACGCCGGGTCGGCGGCGAGCGCCGCGGTGATCGCCTCGTCCAGGCTGGCGAGCCCGCCCGGGCCGAAGGTGTTCGGCTTGGTGTGGTCGAGGCCATTGTCCAGAGTGATCAGGGCGGCGGGTCGGTCCAGCCCCGGTACGTTCACCTGCCGCAGCAGCGCCCGGGTGACAACCTCGTTCGGTGCGGCCAGTGCGCTCACTTGTCGCCCTCCGTCCGCTCAGCAGGCTTGCTGGACTCCGTCCAGTGTGGGTTCTCCCAGATGACCGTGCCGCCCATGCCGATGCCGATGCACATCGCCGTGAGGCCGTAGCGGACCTCGGGGTGTTCGGCGAACTGCCGGGCCAGCTGCGTCATCAGCCGTACGCCGGAGGAAGCCAGCGGGTGACCGATGGCGATCGCCCCGCCCCACGGGTTGACCCGCGCGTCGTCGTCGGCGATGCCGAAGTGGTCGAGGAAGGCGAGCACCTGCACGGCGAACGCCTCGTTCAGCTCGAACAGGCCGATGTCGTCGATGCTGAGCCCGGCGAGACGTAGCGCCTTCTCCGTCGACGGGATCGGGCCGACGCCCATCACCTCCGGCTCCACGCCGACGAACCCGAACGACACCAACCGCATCGCGACCGGCAGCCCCAGCTCGCGGGCGGTGGCCTCGTCGGCGAGGAGGCTCGCGGTGGCACCGTCGTTCAGGCCAGCCGCGTTGCCCGCGGTGACCTTGCCGTGGGGACGGAACGGGGTCTTCAGGGTGGCGAGCTTCTCCAGCGAGGTGTCCCGCGGGGCCTCGTCCACCGTCGCCAGGCCCCAGCCGCCCTCCGCGTCGCGGATGGACATCGGCACCAGGTCGTCCTGGAGCTTGCCGTTGGCGTACGCCTTCGCGGTCTTCTGCTGCGAGGCGAGCGCGAACGCGTCGGTGCGCGCCTTGGTGATGTGCGGGACCAGGTCGTGCAGGTTCTCCGCGGTGGCACCCATGACCAGCGCGGACGGGTCGACCAGCTTCTCCGCGATGATGCGCGGGTTGGGGTCGACGCCCTCGCCCATCGGGTGGTGTCCCATGTGCTCGACGCCGCCAGCGATGGCGATGTCGTACGCACCCATGGCGATGCCGCTGGCCACGGTGGTCACCGCGGTCATCGCGCCAGCGCACATCCGGTCGATGGCGAAGCCGGGAACAGTCTTGGGCAGACCGGCCAGCAGGGCGGCGGTCCGGCCGATGGTGAGGCCCTGGTCGCCGATCTGGGTGGTGGCCGCGATGGCGACCTCCTCGACCCGCTCCGGGGGGAGCTGCGGGTTGCGACGCAGCAGTTCACGGATGCAGCGGATCACCAGGTCGTCGGCGCGGGTGTTGGCGTACATGCCACCCGCCTTGCCGAATGGGGTGCGGACACCGTCGACGAAGACGACATCCCGAACTTCACGGGGCACTTGAGCCTCCTTTTCGACCATAATTCGGCCTTCGCGCCGCGAGACGGCACTCCGAAACGAATGAGGGTCGCCGACACGGGCACGTTCCCCCGAATGCTACTCGTCAGTAACCATCCCAGTCCCCGCCCCCACCTGTGGCCCACCCCACACCCTCTGGCCCCTCCTTTGACGATCATGAGGTTGGCGGGCCTGAGGATCTTCAGAAAGCCCGTCAACCTCATGATCAACCGAGAGGGGTTAGGGGGGTGGGGTCCAGGGCTTCGGTCAGGTCTGGGGTGAGGAGCGCGATCTGCCATTCGCGGGCGTTGAGGCCGCGCAGGGTCTCCGCGACCGTCTCCTCGGTGAGCTCCTCCGGCGGGGTCCAGGCCAGCCGGCGAACCGAATCCGGGGTGATCAGGTTTTCCGGCGGCAGGTTGTGCTCACCGGCGATGCGCAGGACCACCTCCCGGCAGCGGGCCAGCCGACCGGCCGCCACCGGGTCCCGTTCGGCCCAGCGGTGCGGTGGGGGTGGGCCCTCCACGATCGGGGAGACCGGCAGCGAGTCGTCCGGCAATTGCCGGGCGTCGTCGAGAGCGGCGAGCCAGGTGCGGGCCAACCGACGGACCGACCGACCGCCGAAACCGGGCAGGGTCAGCAGGGTCTTCTCGTCCTTCGGGTCCAACTCGGCAGCGGCGATGATCGCCGAGTCGGGCAACACCCGACCGGGTGCGGCGTCCCGCCGGGAAGCGATCTGGTCCCGGGCATACCACATCGAACGGACGCGGGCCTGGGCCCGCGCCCCACGCAGCCGGTGGATGCCGGAGGTACGCCGCCAAGGCTCGGCACGGACCCGCGGCGGACGTGCCCCGGTGCGGACCAACGCGGCGAACTCCTCCGCGGCCCAGGCCGACTTTCCCTGCCGGGCCAGTTCGGCGTCGAGTGCGTCGCGCAGGTCGGTGAGCATCTCCACGTCGAGGGCGGCGTACGTCAGCCACGACTCGGGCAGCGGTCGACTCGACCAGTCGGCCGCCGAGTGGTGCTTCTCCAGGGTGAACCCGAGCAACTGCTCGGTCAGTGCGGCCAGCCCGACCCGCTCGAACCCGGCCAGCCGAGCAGCCAGTTCTGTGTCGAACAACCGGCGCGGTCGCAGCCCCACCTCGGCCAGGCAGGGCAGATCCTGGCTTGCCGCGTGCAGCACCCACTCGGCATCCCCGATCGCCGCGTCCAGCGCACTGAGGTCAGGCAGCGGCAGCGGGTCGATCAGCGCCGTGCCCGCACCGGCCCGGCGCAGCTGCACCAGGTACGCGCGCTGGCTGTAGCGGTAGCCGGAGGCCCGCTCGGCATCCAGGGCGACTGGGCCGGTGCCTGCCGCGAAACGGGCCACGACCTCGGCGAGCTCGGCTGGAGCGGCCACCGGATCGGGGGTGCCGTCACGCGGGGCAATCAGCGGAACGGGCCCACCGTCGGCCGGGTCGACCCTCTCGCCCGCCGGCTGCGGCTGGGCCGACGGCGGGTGCTGGGGTGCGTTTCCCGGGAGTTCTTCGGCGGGCCGACGGCGCAGGGGTGGTTCGTCGGTCACCTGCCAACCCTAGTGCGCGCGGTGATTCGGTGGGTGCAGCCGGTCCGGCGTGTGTCGGTCAGGTGTCCGCAAGGTGTCCCTTCGGATGCCGGACATTGGGGGAGACAAAGCCCGTTCGCGCAGGTACGTTCCACCGAACCGCGACCCGCAACGCCTGACGCACGAGTTGACGGCTGCGGGGGTGACCACGGGGAAAGGCACGGCGATCATGACGGCTGGCTTCGGTTCGGGGGACGGGCGACCGGCGGGTCCGGAGCCCGACGACGTAGGCGGGTCGATGGCGAACCGACCTGGGCCGCTGCCACCGCACATTGACCCCTACCCGAGTGCCCAGCCGACCTGGTCCACGCCCCCGAGCGGCGGCACCGGCCCGTACCGGCCCGTCCCGGCACCCCGTGCCGACCGGCCTGTTCTGCCGAACACCGGCCAGTGGGGCACCCCGCCAGCCGGGCCGTACGCCACTGGCGCTCCGCCGGCAGCCGCTGGCTACCCACCGGCCGCACCCAGCTTCCCGCCGCCGGGCGGCGCCGCGCCCCTCGCCGCCACACACCCCGGTTGGCCAGGTGCGGCACCGCCGGCCGTCCGACCCACCCGCCGCCGCTGGCCGGCCGTGCTCGCCACGTTGGCCATCGTCGCGCTCGCCGCGGTGGCCGGGTTGCAGGCGTACCAGCTCGATCGGCTCGGCGACCGGCTCGCCGACACCGACCGTCGGCTGGCGCAGGCCCAGGATGGCGACGGCGCCCGTCTCGACGGCCTGGACGCGCGCGCGGAGGCGTTGGAGAAGCAGGCGGGTGCCGCGTTCAACCCGGAGGCGGTGGCCAGTGCGGTGCTGCCCAGCGTGTTCCGGGTCCGCGCCGGCCAGTTCACCGGCACCGCGTTCGCGGTGGGCAAGCCGGCGGCCGGCGGCGGGACCAACCTGTTCACCAACTTCCACGTGGTGGAGGCGGTCTGGGACGGCGGCGGCCGCGAAGTCTTCCTGGAGCGCACCAGCCAACGCTTCCCGGCGACCATCGTCAAGGTCGACAAGACCAACGATGTGGCGCACCTGCGTACCAGCGGCAAGTTCACCGGGCTGGTCACCGCACCCGCTGCGGCGAAGTCCGGCCAGCAGATCGTCGTCGTCGGCGCTCCGCTCGGCCTGGAGGACAGCGTCACCACCGGTGTGGTGAGCGCGCTGCGGCCCGCCAAGGGCGGATCCGGGCCAGCGATCCAGTTCGACGCACCGATCAACCCGGGCAACTCCGGTGGGCCGGTGATCAACGGCAGCAAGCAGGTGGTCGGCATCGCCACCGCCAAGGCACGCAACGCCGAGGGCATCGGGCTTGCCGTACCGATCAAGGTCGCCTGCGACGTTTTCAAGATCTGCTGACAACCCCCACCGCGCCTGCCGACGCGGGGACCTGCCCACCTCCAGGAGCCAAGATGACCCACCCACCGCCCGGGCCGGAGGGTCCACCGCCGGCCTTCCCCACACCGCCCGATCCGGACCGGACCGTGCCGCAGCAGGCCGTCCCGCAGTCGACCAGCGCCGACCCGACCGTGCCGCACCCGACCGTGCCGCACCCGACCGTGCCGCACCCGACCGTGCCGCACCCGGTCAGCGAACCCGCGCCGCAGCCGTACGCCCCGGGCCAGGCCCCACCGCAGTACGGTGCGCACCCGCCCGTGCCACCGCATTCCGGCGTGCCGCAGGGGATGCCGAGCTACCCGGCCAGCACGCCGCCGTACCCCGGTCCGGTCTCCGCGCCGCCGGTGCCCGGCCCCGCCTACGGGCAGCCGATGTCCGCGCCGCCGGTCTCTGGCCACGGGTACGGGCAGCCGATGTCCGCGCCGCCCGGCATGGCGCCGGTGTACGGCCCGGGCGGTGCGCCGGGCGGTCGAGGTCCCGCGGTGCTGGTGCTGGCCCTGGTGGCCGCGCTGCTCTTCGTGGTCAGCGGGGTGATGACCGGGCTGTTCGTGATGAAGAACAACGAGTTGCACCGCACCGAAAAGCGCCTCACCGGTCAGGTCAGTCAGCGCGACGACACCATCGCCGCCAACACCGCCGAGATCACGAAGCTGAAGACCGATCTGCAGGCCGTGCAGGAGAAGCTCGACAACACCGAGCAGGACCTGACCGGCACCCGCAACGACCGCGACGAACAGGCCCGGCAGAAGACGGTCATCGCGAGCTGTCTGGACAAGCTGACGACCGCGCTGGAAGCGGCGGCGGCTCGCGACAGGGGCGCGTACGACGCGGCGATGAAGGACCTCGACAAGGTCTGCAACGAGGCAGAGGGCTACCTGTAAGCGACGCCCTTGCCGGAGTCTTCGTCGATCATGGACTTGTGGTGCCTCGCAAATGCCGCGCGGAGGGGCATCTCGCCCACCACAATTCCATGCTCGACGCCGCTGGGGCTCGACGCCGCTGGGGTGGGTCGCTCAGGCTGCGCCGGCGGGGCGGCGATCGGACAGGGCCGTGACCCCGGGTGGTGGCAGGCCGGCCGTGGAGGCGAGTAGCGCACACCAGCCGAGCAGGTGTGGGGCCAGCTCGTCGTCGACGGGCGTCCAGGAGGCGCGGATCTCGATGTCGCCGACGGTCGGTGGGCCGGCAAGGTCGCCGAACCGGGTCGACATGGTCTGCGTCACTGTCCCGCCGATCGCCCGGTGGCCGGCGTCCTGGGTGTCCAACGCGTCGGTCAGCCACGTCCAGCCGACCCCGGGCAGCAGCGGGTCGGCGGCCAGGTCGACCTCCAACTCGGCGGTCACGTAGGTGACCAACCGTAGGGTGCCCTGCCACGCCTCGTGGCCGACCGGGTCGTGCAGCAGGATCAGCCGGCCGGTGGCCACCTCGTCGCCGTCGCGCAGCACGGTCGCGGAGAGCGCGAACGTGAACGGGGCCAGCCGCTGGGGTGCGCCGACCTCCTCCAGGGTGATCTCTGGCCGGGGTGCCGCCGACCGCAGCCCGCTGACCGCGCGGGCGAACGTCTCCGGGAGCGCGATCGGGGGGGCCATGTCGGCAGCCTATGCCGCCGTCGGCTCCCCTGCTTCGACGGCGCGCCGACGCTCACCGCGGGGCCCCTGCTCCAGGGCGGGCGTACGCGACGGTGCCCTTCCTCTCACCCCCACCCGGCTGGGGGTGGTGGGCGTGGCACGATTGCGGCGATGACCACGGACACCACGGGCATTGCCGCCCGAGACGGAGAACCCCGCCCCGGCGGACCGGCCGACTCGCCCTTCATCCGGGCCTGCCGACGCCGGCCCGTCCCGCACACCCCGGTCTGGTTCATGCGCCAGGCCGGTCGCTCCCTGCCGGAATACCGGGAGATCCGGGCGAGCGTGCCGATGCTCGAATCCTGCCGTCGTCCGGAGTTGGTCACCGAGATCACCCTCCAGCCGGTGCGCCGGCACGGAGTGGACGCGGCGATCCTGTTCAGCGACATCGTGGTGCCGGTCGCCGCGGCCGGTGTCGACCTGGACATCGTGCCGGGCACCGGCCCGGTGGTCGCCGAGCCGATCCGCACCGCCGCCGACGTCGAGCGGATTCGCCCGATCACCCGCGACGACGTCTCGTACGTGGATGAGGCTGTCCGGCAGTTGGTGGTCGAGCTGGGCGACACCCCGCTGATCGGTTTCGCCGGAGCGCCGTTCACCCTGGCCAGCTACCTGGTCGAGGGCGGGCCGTCGCGGACCCACGCGAAGACCAAGGCACTGATGTACGGCGATGAGGAGCTGTGGCACGCGCTCTGCGGCCGGCTGGCCGAGGTGACACTGGCCTTCCTGCGGGTGCAGATCGAGGCCGGCGTGTCCGCCGTGCAGCTGTTCGACTCGTGGGCGGGTGCGCTCTCCGAGGCCGACTACCGCCGTTACGTGCTGCCGCACTCCACCGCCGTGCTGAGCGGCCTGGCGCACGACTGCTCCGGGTCGGGGCGCGGCGACAGACGCGCCGAGCCGGAGCGGTCGCACGCCGGGGTGCCGCGGATCCACTTCGGGGTGGGCACCGCCGAGCTGCTCGGCGCGATGGGCGAGGCCGGCGCGGACGTGGTCGGCGTCGACTGGCGTACCCCACTGGACGTGGCAACGCACCGGATCGGCCCGGACAAGGCGGTGCAGGGCAACCTGGACCCGGCCGTGCTGCTCGCGCCGTGGCCGGTGGTGGAGGCCGAGGTGCGCCGCATTCTGGTCCAGGGCGCGGCGGCCCCCGGGCACGTGTTCAACCTCGGCCACGGCGTGCTGCCGGAAGTCGACCCGGAGGTGTTGACCCGGGTGGTCGCGCTGGTGCACGAGCTTTCCAGCCGCCGGGTCGACCAGGGCTGAGGCGGCGATGCGGCAGCCATGGCGGGTGGCGGTGGTCGGCGGCGGGATCGCCGGCTTGGCCGCTGCGGTCCGGTTGCGCGACCGCGCACCGGCTGGCACCGAGATCACCGTGTACGAGCAGTCCGGCGCGCTGGGCGGCAAGCTGCGCACCGGGGAGTTGGCTGGCCAGCCGGTGGAGTTCGGCGCTGAGTCGTTCCTCATGCGCGACCCGATGGGCGCCGAGAGCGCGGCTGTGGCGTTGGCCCGCCGGCTCGGGCTGGCTGATCGGATCGTGCACCCCACGGTCGGGCAGGCCGCGCTGGTCATCGACGGGGGGCTGCGCCCCATCCCGGGCGGCACACTGGTGGGCGTACCCGGGGATCTGGACCGGGTGACCACGGTCGCCCGCCCGACCGAGGGCGCCGACACCGACGGCGGTCGGCCGCTGGTCGGGCCCGACGCGGACGTCTCGGTCGGCGCGCTGGTCCGGTCCCGCTTCGGTGACGAGGTGGTCGAGCGGTTGGTCGACCCGATGCTGGGTGGCGTGTACGCGGGCCGCGCCGACGACCTCTCCCTGGTCACGACGATGCCGGCGCTGGCCCGCACGGCTCGGGTGGAGCACACCCTGACCGGCGCGGTCCGGGCGGCGCAGGCGGCCGCCCCGCGTGCACCCGGCGCCCCGGTCTTCGGCACCCTGGTTGGTGGGCTCAGCGCCCTGGTCGAGGCGGCGGTGACGGCCAGCGGCGCGACGGTACGGCGGGACGCCGCCGTCCGTGAGTTGACCCCGACCGACACGGGTTGGCGGCTCACGGTCGGCCCCACGCGTGATCCAGAGCTGGTCGACGTGGACGCGGTGGTGCTGGCGGTGCCGGCGCGACCGGCAGCCCGGCTGCTCGCGGGTCCGGCCCCGGCGGCTGCGGCGGGTGTCGGGGAGCTGGACTACGCGAGCGTCGCGTTGGTCACCCTGGCGGTGCCACAGCCGCAACTGCCCGAGTTGTCAGGCTTCCTGGTGCCGAGCACCGAAGGGCTGCTGATCAAAGCCGCCACCTTCTTCACCACGAAGTGGGGGCACCTGCGCCGGCCGGACGGGTTGGCGTTGGTGCGCGCATCGGTGGGCCGGTACGGCGAGGAGGCGCACCTGCAGCGCAGCGACGCGGATCTGGCGACCACCGTGCACCGAGAGCTCTCGGCGGTGCTCGGCGCCCCGCTGCCCGCCCCGGTCGACGGGCACGTGCAGCGGTGGGGCGGGGCGCTGCCCCAGTACGCCCCGGGGCACACCGACCGGGTCGCCGCCGCGCGGACGGCGTTGCGGGCCGCACACCCCACCCTGGCCCTCGCCGGCGCGGGTTACGACGGCGTCGGCATTCCGGTCTGCGTCCGCTCCGGCGAAACGGCGGCCGAAGAGATCATCACAGCACTGGGAGGATCGGCGAGATGACCGAGCAGACCAACGCGGCCCGGTTGCGGGAGCTGAACGACAGCATCCGCTACACCATGTGGTCGGTGTTCCGGGCCAGCGCTCCGCTGCCGTCGCTGCGCGACAACGTCACCGGTGAGGTTGAGTCCCTCTTCGAGGAGTTGGCCGGCAAGGACGTGGTGATCCGGGGCGTGTACGACGTCTCCGGTCTGCGCGCCGACGCGGACGTGATGATCTGGTGGCACTCCGCGTCCAGCGACGCGCTGCAGGACGCGTACCTGCGGTTCCGCCGCACCACGCTGGGCCGGGCGCTGACCCCGGTCTGGTCGCAGATGGCGTTGCACCGTCCGGCCGAGTTCAACAAGAGCCACATCCCGGCGTTCCTGGCCGGCGAGGAGGCTCGCCCCTACATCTGCGTGTACCCGTTCATCCGCTCCTACGAGTGGTACCTGCTGCCCGACGCCGAGCGGCGCGAGATGCTGGCGGAGCACGGGAAGATGGCCCGCGGCTACCCGGACGTACGGGCCAACACGGTGGCCTCGTTCGCGTTGGGTGACTACGAGTGGATGCTCGCGTTCGAGGCCGACGAACTGCACCGGATCGTCGACCTGATGCGTGACCTGCGCGCCTCTGGCGCCCGCCGGCACGTCCGCGAGGAGGTTCCCTTCTACACGGGTCGCCGCCGCTCGGTAGCCGAGATCGTCAACTGCCTGGTCTGACCCGGCCCGGCCCCACCCTGCCTCGGCGATCTTGCACTTTGTGTCCCGGCAAAAACGGCATAAGCCGCAAACCGGCGACAGAAACTGCAAGATCGCGGGGGCGGGGGCGGGGCAGGGGCGGGGCAGGGGTGGTCAGAGGGGGCGGAGCATTACCTGTTCGCGGCTCACGCCGTCGGGCAGGAGATCGCCCAACTCGTCGGTCTGGTTGAAGCCGGTGCGACGGTAGAGGGCCTTCGCCCGCGCGTTGTCCGGCATGACGCTGAGGCGTAGCCGGTCGGCGCCGGCCTTGCGGGCCCACTGCGCCACCTCGTCCAGCAGGCGGTCGCCGACGCCGTGGCCGCGGGCGTCGGGGTGCACCCACATCGAGATCAGCTCCATCATGAGTGGGTCCGCCGTCGGTACGCCGCTGGCCATGCCGACCGGACGTTCGTCCAGGACAGCCACCAGGTTGTGTGCGCCGGGGATGCTCAGCCGGTCGCGCCAGCGCTGCTCGAGGTCGCCCTCGCCCTGCCAGTCGGCGAGCCGGGATCCGAATGCCTCCGGCGCCTCGGTGAGGGCGGCCAGCCGCAGTTCGCGCCAGGTCGGCCAGTCGTCGGGGGTGAGCACCCGCATCTCGATCATGCGTGGATGATGCCCTGTGGCGGCGTGCGCGCGCCATCGAAAAACCACCGGCCGGTGCCGCACCCCCGCCCGGGTGCGGCACCGGACCGGGTCAACTGGTCGTCGTACAGGAGACCAGCGGAACCGGGTTGCTGCCGTTCCACGAGCCGAGCAGGCCGAACGTGGTGCTCGCTCCGGCGGCGAGATTGCCGTTGTAGTTGACGTTGCGCGCGGTGACCAACGTGCCGTTGGTGCTGACTGTGGCGTTCCACGACGAGGCGACCTGCTGGCCGTTGCCGTAGTTCCAACTCACCGACCAGCCCCGGGTGGGAGAGCCGCCAGCGGTCACCTTCACCTCAGCCTGGAAGCCGCCAGCCCACTGGCCGGTGACCTGGTACGTCGCCGTGCAGGCCCCGGCCGGCGGCAGAGTCGGCGGCGTGGTGGTCGGTGGCGTGGTGGTCGGTGGCGGCGTGGTGGGTGGCGGCGTGGTGGGCGGGGGAGTCGTCGGCGGCGGGGTGGTCGGTGGTGGGGTGCTCGTCCCGCCGAAGGTCACGTCGCTGCACAGGTAGTACGACTGGTCCAGGTGGCTGGCCTGCCAGACGGTGTAGACGATGTGCCTCCCGGTGCGTCCCGACGCGTTGACGGGGATCTGGATGGAGACGCCCCCGGTGTCCTGATCCCATTGCGAGGCAGGGGTGTTGCCGATCTGGCCGGCCAACTCCAGGTCGTCCCAACCGAGCGGCTCGGTGAGCGCGTCGAAGCCCTGCCTCGTCACGTACACCCGGATGTAGTCGGCCCCGTGACTGGCCTGGTCGAAGAAGCGGAGCCGGAAGTTGTTCGACACCGAGGTGGTCTTCCAGGCGCCGATGGTGTCCAGCGCGTTGTAGCGAGGGCTCTGGGTGCGCCCGCCGCTGCACAGCTGGCCGTTGGGGACGGCACCCTGGTGGTTACCGGCGACCCCCTCGCGGAACAGGCCGTTCCAGTTCCACATGGCGGCCGGGTCGGCCTGCCAGGCCTGCCAACACATCGGGTCCTCGGTGGCCATCCGGGGATTCTGGAAGTCGCTGCCCCAGCGTTGCCAGCAGCTGTAGTTGCGGGAGGCCGGGTCGACGACCGAGCCGTGCGCCGAGGCGGGCTGGGCCAGCACCGTGAACAGTGCGCTGGTCAGCAGGAGCGTGGCGGCCACCGCGATGGCGAGCGGCCGGAGCACGCGTGGTGATCGGGCAAGAGTGGACATGGAGCCCCCGGGGGGATGAGGTCGGACGACGACACCCGGACCGCCGGGAGTTGCCCACTCCCGGGCCTATTCGCTGGCTCCCGCGATGGCTCTACCCGGCACCATGCCAGACCGATCGTCAGACGTCAATTGCTGTGCGGCGCATCGGCGTGTGGGGGATGCCGTCCTCGACGTACTCCGGGCCGCTGACCGCGAAGCCGTGCCGGGCGTAGAACGCCACCAGGTGCGACTGGGCCTCCAGCACGCAGGGCCGGTTGCCCACCACCTCCAGCGCCGCGGTCATCAGCCGGCCGGCGTGCCCGCCGCCGCGCGCCGCCGGCGCCACCACCACCCGACCGATCCGGGCGGTGTCGTCCGGGTCGGCCAGGATCCGCAGGTACGCCAGCGGCGCGCCGCCGTCGGTCAGCCAGAGATGCCGGGTGCCCGGCTCCAGGTCCCGCCCGTCGAGCTCCGGGTACGGGCAGTTCTGCTCCACCACGAACACGTCGATGCGCAGCTTGAGCAGGTCATGGAAGGTGCGGGCGTCCAGGTCGGCGAAGGAGGCCGTACGGATTTCGGTGGTCTGCTGAGGCACCCACCGATGGTAGGCCGTGCTGCGCCGCCGACCCGCTCACGGTGTTTTCAGACGGGCGGGTGCGAGGTAGGTGGCGGCCACGGCGGTGAGTAGCAGTGCGCCGCCGCCGATGACCGGTAGCGGGAGCGGTTCGTGCAGCAGCGCCACCGCCAGTGCCGCGGCGGTGAGGGGTTCGAGCAGGGTCAGCACGGCGGCGACGCTGCCGGGGGTGGTGCGCAGCCCGGCGTAGAACAGCGCGTACGCCACAGCGGTGGTGACCACGCCGAGGTGCAGCAGCAGTGCCACGCTGTCGAGGCGTACCGGAGCGCTGACCCCGGCGACCAGGGCGAACGGTGCCAGGGTCAGCGCTCCGACCGTGGTGGAGATGGTGGTCAGCGTCATCGGCGTGGCACGCTGCGACACCTGCCGGCTGATCAGGGTGGTCACCGCGTACCCCAGGCCGGAACCGGCCGCCGCGAGCAGGCCGAGCAGTGGGGCGGGCGCCGCGACGTCGGGGCCCGCCGTGGCGCCGGTGATCAGGACGAGGCCGGCCACGGCCGCGACCAGCGTGCCGAGTGGCAGCGGGCCGGGGATCCGCCGGGCGCGCACCGACTCCCAGGTCGCCGCGAGCACCGGGGCCACGCCCAGGCTGACGACGGTGGCCACGCTGACGCCGGCCCAGGCCACGGCGGCGAAGTAGAGCGCCTGGTAGAGACCAAGGCCGACGCCGGTGAGCAGCAGCGGTACGGGCGCCGCGCGCAGGGCGGCCAGGATCGTGCCGAGCCGAGGAGCGGTGCATGCCAGCAGTACGAGCGCGGCGATCGCGAGGCGGTGGAAACCGATGCTCACCGGGCTGAGCCCGGTGCTCTCGCGCAGGAGTTGCACCGCCACGCCGGTGGTGCCCCACAGCACGCCGGTGACGGTGATCTGGATCAGGCCGGTGCGGGCCTGGATGACGGCCGGGGCCGAAGCGGCCGGCGGCGCGGTACGGGAGGTGGACACGGATGCGCTCCGAGGGGTGAGCCGTTGACGGGGACGACGTCGACGGAGCGCGTACGGCAAGGAGACCGAGCGGGGTTGGTCACCCGGTCGGCGAGAGGCGCGGCGCTCCGTTCAGGAGCGCGGCGGGGGCAGGACGCCCAGCAACGGCCGCATGGGGACGACCGTACCGCAGGGCTCGGCGCGGTCAGGCCGGGCGTGCGCCGACGGCGTCGCGGATCTCGGCGCCCACTGTGCCCTCGACGGCGCGGGCGCAGTGCCCACAGCAGAAGAACCGGCCGTTGACCTCGACGCCGTGCCCGACGATCTTGACCTCGCAGTGCTCGCAGATCGGTGCCATCCGGTGGATCGCGCACTCGAACGAGTCGAAGGTGTGCACGTCGCCGCTGACGGTGCGCACCTCGAACGCCATCCAGTAGTCGTTGCCGCAGACCTCGCACGTTGCCATGGATAACCTCCCGTAATAGGACATGTACGCACATACTGCCTCGAACGGCGGCGCGGATGGGGTGAAATGTCGGTGTTCAGCGGCCCGGGCGGCGTGTCGGCCCCGGCGTGTTGCCCGTTGTGCCGGGTGAACCCCCGCAACCCCCGGAGGATCGCAGTGATCAAGCGCAACAGGCTCTTCGGCAATCAGACCCGGGTCACCTTCTGTCTGCCCCGCGATGCCCCGCCCGGCCCGGTGAGCGTCGTCGGCTCCTTCAACGGTTGGGAGCCGGGTCGGCACGAGCTGGTGATCCGCCGCGACGGCACCCGGACTGTCACCGTGAAGCTCCCGCCCGGGGAGTACCGGTTCCGTTACCTCGCCAGCGGTGGCGTCTGGTTGGACGACGAATCAGCCGACCATGTCGACGGCGGCGGCAGCCTGCTCCGACTCTGACAGGAAACTCGCCACCATCGATGTATTTATCGATGGAAGTCTTTACTGTTAACAATGTTTAAATTACGTTGAGGGGCACCCACCGGAACTGGAGAAGGAGCCGCCCCCATGCGTCGAAAAATCACCGTCCCGCTGGTGGCGGCGGGTGCTGTCGCTGCCACCCTCACCGTCGCCGCCCCCGCGCAGGCGCACGGTTACGTCTCCGCCCCGCCGAGCAGGCAGGCGCTCTGTGCGCAGGGCCGGGTGCCCGACTGCGGGCAGATCAAGTACGAGCCGCAGAGCGTCGAGGGGCCCAAAGGCCTGCGCAGCTGCAACGCCGGAATCGCCCAGTTCGCCGTCCTCAACGACGACAACCGGGGCTGGCCGGCCACCTCGGTCGGCAGCTCGCTGACCTTCACCTGGGTGAACACCGCCCGGCACGCCACCAGCAACTGGGAGTACTGGATCGGCAACACCCGGGTCGGCGTGGTCAACGGCAACGGCCAGCAGCCGGGCGCCACGGTCTCGCACACCGTCAACCTCGGCGGCTACTCCGGGCGGCAGAAGATCCTCGCGGTGTGGAATATCTCCGACACCGCGAACGCCTTCTACTCCTGCATCGACGTGCAGATCGGCGGCGGAGGCGGATCAACGCCCACCCCCACCCCGACCACCTCACCCACCCCACGGCCCACCCCGACCACCGCACCGCCCACGACGCCCGCCCCGGGCGGCAGTTGGACGACGGGCCGGGCCTACCAGGTCGGTGACCAGGTCAGCTACGGCGGACGGACGTACCGCTGCCGGCAGGCGCACACGGCGATCCCCGGCTGGGAACCGCCGAACGTACCGGCGCTCTGGCAACAGGTCTGACCGCACGGGTGCGGCCGCTGGTCGCACCCGTGTCGCCGCCCCCGCGTGAACGGAGCAACCGGCATGCCCCGTCGTAGCCATCTGGCGTCCCTGCTCGTCGCTCTGCTGCTGACCAGCGCCGGGGCCAGCGCCTGCGCCGGGTCACCCACGTCGAGCCCGTCAGTCGTGCCACAACCGGCGCCCGCGTCCCCGGCGGGGTCGGCGGCGGCCGGGTCCGCGGTGGCCGGTTCCCCGGCCGACGTGGCCGAGATGAGCGGGATCGACGTGGTCTTCCTGAGCACGATGGTCGGGCACAGCGAACGCACCCTGCAGATCGTCCGGCTCGCCCGCGACCGGGTGCGCGACGACGCGCTGCGAACCCTGGCCGCCGCCATCGAGGCGACCGAGGCCGACGAGCTGGCCGCGATGCGTGGCTGGCTGCCCACCGCCGGGCCGGGCGCCAGCGCGGCCGCACACCAGCACGAAGGGCACGGCGACGAGGCCGCGCTCGACCGGCTGCGGACCGCGCCCGACGCGGACGTCGACCGGGTGCTCCGCGCGGTGCTCGCGGACCACCAACGGGCGGCGGCCGACCTGGCCCGAGCCCAGGTCGGCGTCGGCCGCAACGAGCGGGTCCGTGACTTGGCCCGGCGGATCCAGCAGTCCCGCACCGCCGAGGTCGAGCTGCTCAGGGGTACGCCGTGAGGGTGCGTCGACCGCACCCGGACAGCTCAGGTCAGCGGGGTTCCAGCCGGATGGAGACCGAGTTGACACAGTGTCGGGTGTCCTTCGGGGTGAAGCCCTCGCCGTGGAAGACGTGCCCGAGGTGACTGTCGCAGCGGGCGCAGCGGATCTCGGTGCGGGCCATGCCGAGGCTGCGATCCTCGATCTCCTTGACCCGGCCCGGGATGGCGTCGTCGAAGCTCGGCCACCCGCAGTGCGAGTCGAACTTCGTGTCGCTGGAGAAGAGCTCCAGCCCGCAGGCTCGGCAGTTGTAGACCCCCGCCGTCTTCGTGTCCACGTACTCGCCGGTCCATGGGCGTTCGGTGCCGGCCTCCCGCAGGACGTGGAACTCCTCGGGGGTCAACCGGACCCGCCACTCGTCCTCGGTGCGGGGCAGCTCATTGTCGTCAAGACTCACCCGTCAACGGTACGTCGAACGTCAGGGCCGTGGCATATGGTCGCGAGATGGCTGGCACAAAGGCAGCGGTCGCCGAGGTCGACGTGGCCGGGCACAGCGTTCGACTGAGCAGTCCCGATCGGGTCATCTTCCCGCAGCGCGGCTTCACCAAGGCGGACGTCTTCCACTACTACCTCGCCGTCGGCGACGGGATCATGCGTGCGCTGCGGGACCGGCCCACCACGCTGCAACGCTTCCCCGAGGGCGTCGAGGGCGAGATGTTCTTCCAGAAGAGGGTGCCCACTCGGGGCGTGCCACCCTGGGTGACGACCGCCGAGATCACCTTCCCGAGCGGTCGGAGCGCGGCGGAGCTCTGCCCCGTCGATCTGGCGCATGTGGCGTGGGCGGCGCAGATGGGCACCATCGTCTTCCACCCGTGGCCCGTGCGCGCCGCCGACGTCGACCGACCCGACGAGCTGCGCATCGACCTGGACCCGCAGCCCGGCACCGACTTCGCCGACGCCGCGCGGGCCGCCGGGCAGGTCCGCGAGATCCTCGACGAGCTGGGTGTGACCGGTTGGCCGAAAACGTCAGGTGGCCGGGGCGTGCACGTCTATCTGCGCATTCAGCCCCGCTGGACGTTCACCGAGGTCCGCCGGGCCACCATCGCGCTCGCACGGGAGGTGGAGCGCCGCCACCCCGACCTGGTCACCACGGCCTGGTGGAAGGAGGAGCGCGGCAGTCGGGTCTTCGTCGACTTCAACCAGATGGCTCGGGACCGGACGATCGCCTGCGCGTACTCGCTGCGAGCCAACGCGCGGGCCACCGTCTCGACCCCGGTCACCTGGGACGAGCTGCCCGACGTCGACCCGGACGACTTCGACCTGCGCACCGTCCCGGCCCGGCTCGCCGAGCGCGGCGACCCGCACACCGGCATCGACGATGTTCCATGGGACATCACGCCGCTGCTGGAGTGGGCCGAACGGGACGCCGCTGCCGGCCAGGGCGACCTGCCGTATCCGCCGGACCACCCGAAGATGCCCGGCGAACCCAAGCGGGTGCAGCCCAGCCGCGCCAAGCGCGCGCCCGACGAGAGCACCTGAGCGGGCTGGATGCCGGGCTGCCCGGGGCCGACACGTCGTCGTCCCCGGGCAGCCCGACGGTCTGCTACCCCTCTGGATTGCAGGGGTTGAACATCTTGGGATGGATCGGCTTGCCGGCGGCCACCGTGTCGGCGATCTCCCAGAAGCCGTCCGCCCAGTAGCCGCCCTTGTCGATCTGCTGGAGCGCCTTCCAGTTGTGGCTGCTGCGCAACGCGTCAGCCGCCCGCCGGAGAGCGGCGTCGTCGCCACTCTTCTTCGCGCGCGTCCATTCGGTGATCCACGCGCAGCCGACCGGGCCGAGCACCTGGATGCCGAACTGGTCGGAGTCGTTGACGCCTTCGACGTTCAGCGTGGCGGGGTCGAAGCCCGGGGGGAGCGGCACGTCGGCGAGCACCGCGGCCCGCCGGTCGTCCACGCGCTCCGGTGTGACGATCTCCGCCGGGAGCGCGGCCAGCCACGTACGGGCGTCGACGCGGACCACGCTGGCGAGCACCCGGTCGAAATCGGCGCGCGTATAGGCGGTCGCGGTGCGCACCTCGACCATGGACCCGTCGCGAGGCTCAAGGATGACCTCGAACTCGCGGTCGTTGTATCGGAACAGGTGACCGGGCCAGCGGTCGACCTGCACCGACTCCGGCTTGCTTGTCTCGAGCCGGTCCTTGTAGCGCCCGTCGTACTCGCTGGCCTTGTACCAGCTCATTCTGATGCTTCGCCCACCGTTGCTGTAGGTGATGCTGCCCGTCCGCTCGGCGAACCCGTCCGCGCTGGTTGCCTTCCAGCCGGGCTGGTCGATCAGCAGCCGCGGGTTCTCCTCGGCCGCCTTGAGCACCATCGCCGAATAGGTGGTCGTTCCCGGTGCCTCGGCGGTGGCGTTCGTTTCCGGAGACGCCTCGTGGCTCCCTGGCTGATCGGTCTTCAGGACGGAGGTGCCGAATACGACGCCGAGGACGGCGGCAGCGACGCCCGCGCTGGCGAGACCGCCCATCAGACGGCGGCGTGGTCGGGAGCGCCGCCGCCCTGGCGGTTCGGTGACGGATTCGAGGATCGGCGTGGACATGATCTCCTCCAGGAGGTCCTGCGCGGCCCCGTCGAGGTGCGCGACGACCTCGGGTCGGTACGGGTCGGCGTCGCGGACCCTCCGGTCGAGCTGTTCGTCGGTCATCTGCCCTCCTCAGGGGCTCGTACGGCCATGACGTCGAGTACATGTCCGGAGGGTTCGAGGTCGTTACCGAGGATGTCCCGTAACCGGACTCGGGCACGGGACAGTCGCGTACGGACCGCGGCCGGGCTCACCTGGAGGACCACGGCGACCTCGCGCGGCTCCAGCCCCTCCCAGAAGGTCAGCATCAGCACCTCCCGGTCCAACTCGTTGAGCCGGGCCAGCGCGGCCCGGACAGTGAGTCGTTCGGGCACCACGCTGCCCGGGTCGGCGGCGAGGGCCGCCCGGAACCGTTGCCGCAACCGATCGCCCAGCCGCCCCCGGCGCGCTCCGCCGCGGTGGTGGTTGGCCAGCACCCGCCGGGCCACGCCGTGCAACCACAACCGGGCCTCGGCCTCGGGCGGCATCTCGCGGCTGCGCCGCCAGGCGACGAGGAAGGTCTCGGCGACAACATCGGCAGCGTCCTCGGGCTGCTCGACGCGCCGCATCGCGTACGCCATCAGTGCCTCGAAGTTGACGGCGTAGACGCGGCGGAAGCGTTCTTCGTGTTCAGTCCCGGAGCTCACGTCTACCCCATGTCCGGTCCACCGCCCGTCGTGACAGTTGCCGATCGGAAAATCGCGGCAGGTGGTCCGTCGAGGTTACGCCGGGTCGTCGCGCGTGGCGAAGACCTCGCGGGCGGCGAAGGTGGCGTTCACTGCGCGGGGGAATCCGCAGTAGACCGCGGCGTGGAGGATGGCTTCGGTGATCTCCTCGCGCGTCAGACCGACGTTGAGCGCCGCGCCGATGTGGACCTTCAGCTGCGGCTCGCATCCACCCAGAGCGGTGAGGACGCCGATGGTGACCAACTGCCGGCTTCGCGGGTCGAGTCCGGGACGGTCATAGATGTCGCCGAAGGCGAAGGCTGCGACGTGGTGGCCCAGGGCGGGGTTGATGTCGGCCAGTGCGTCGACGACGGCCTCACCCTGGTGTCCGTCGATCTGGGACAGCACGCCCAGGCCGTGCTCGCGGCGGGCAAGGCTCTCCGGGCTGTTGATGTCGTACTGGGCGGTGCTTGTGGTCCTCGTCATGGCTGGGTTGCTCCTTCATAGGCGGCGATCTTGTATTCGGTGGCGGCCAGGGCAAGCTGCAGCTGAGCAATCTGTGAGCGCAGGGTGTCTCGGTGCTCCAGCAGCAGGTCGAGGCGCTCGGGCACGGTGGACTGGCCGGCGTCAACGAGGCCGATGTAATGGCGCAGGTCACTGATCGGCATGCCAGAGGTCCGCATTCGAATGAGGAAGACCAGACGTCGGATGGCCGCAGCGTCGTACCGGCGGTGGCCGGCGTTGTCCCGCGCGACCTGGACCAGGCCGATTCGTTCGTAATAGCGCAACGTGTGGGGATTGATCTTCAGATGCTCTGCCGCGGTGGCGATGTCCCACTCGGTTGCATCGTCATCGCGGGCGAGCTCGCGCAGCGACTCGATGGAGACACCACCTGGCGGGTCCACCGCGAGGCGCAAGGCCTCCCGAAGTGCGTCATCAACCTTCATGCCCTGCACGCTAGGGCTGTGAGCGCGCTCTAACGCAAGCATGGCGTCAACTGATGTCCCCGCTCACCACGGCTGGGGACCGGCGTCCCGATGGACGGGGCAAGGCTGTCGTACACGCATGATCCACTCCATATCGCCGAAGTTGGGGTGTCGGGGCGGGCCGGATGCCGCTATGTCGGCGAAACGGAGTGGATCACGCCACGCGGAGGGCGGGTTCCCGCTGCCGGGGGCCTGCGCAACCGATTGACTTTCGATAGGTAGCGAGCGAAACTCGATGCATGGTTACGGAGTATCGAGCGGTTGCCGCTCTCCGAGTGTTCCTCGTGGTGCTGTTCGGGGTCCTGGTTGTGTTCCAGACCCTCTCGCTGCCGGGGCAGTTCGCGTACATGGCCGCGGAATCACCGGAGGACGCCTATCTCCGGTGGCCGGCGACCGTCGTCGCGGTGTTCTGGGTGCTGTGCGTCCAGGTGGTCATCGTCTCGACCTGGAAGTTGCTCAGCCTGGTCAAGAACGACCGCATCTTCACCGAGGCGTCCCTGAGGTGGGTGGACGCGATCGTGTGGGCCATCGCCGCCGCCTGGCTGGTGCTCGTGGGTGTCTTCCTCTACGTCGGGTTCAACGCGGACGACCCCGGACTGCCGCTGCTGCTGTTCCTGCTGACGGTGGGAGTCACCGTGCTGGGGCTCCTCATGGTGGTGATGCGTGCGCTGCTGCGGCAGGCAACCACGCTGCGGTCCGACATGGAAGCGGTGATCTGATGCCCATCGTCGTCCGCATCGATGTCGAGTTGGCCAGACGCAAGATGAGCGTCGGGGAGTTCGCCGAGCGTGTCGGGCTCACGCCGGCCAACGTCGCGGTGCTGAAGAACGGCCGGGCCAAGGCCGTCCGCTTCAGCACCCTGGAAGCGATGTGCCGGGTGCTCGACTGCCAGCCCGGAGACCTGCTCGAGTGGGTCGAGGAGGAAACCCCATGAGGTACGTCCTGGCGGCCGTCGCGATTCTCGGCATCGCGTTCGGCCTCGCCACAATCGCGCACGGGGAGGCAGACGACTCGCCGGGCCTCCAGCTCATAGGCGTCGTACTCGTGATCGGCGCGGTGGTGTTCGGCATCCGCAACGTTCGGGGCGGCAGCTAGCCGCCCGTGCGCCAGCCCAAGCCGACCCTCCTAAGAATAACGATCATGTAACGGGCGCGAACCTTTCCCGGTAGGTGGCCTGTCTTGATGGTCGGCGGCCCGTCAGGGCCAGGGGAGGCGTCGGATGAAGTTGGTGTGGAGGCGTGCCCGCGAGGCGCGCGGGCTGCTGGTGGCCGCGGTGATCGCGGCCCTGGTCGCCGTCGCGTTGGTCACCGGGCTGTCCGACTACAACCGCCGGGCAGTGGACGCCGGACAGCGGGCGCTGATCGCCGCCTCGCCAGCCGAGGAACGCGGCCTTTTGGTCAGTGGGTCAGGCGGAGGCGACGCGGCTGAGTTCGCCACCCGCGACAAGGCGGTCCGCGCCGAGTTCGCCGACGGGCTCGCCGGCGTCCCGGTCAGCGTCGCTGTCGCCCGGTACGGCACCGGCCGGGAGCTGACCGGTTCCCTCGGATCCGTGCCCCGCACCGACGACGAACCCGTCTTCGCCAACCTGGCCACCCTCGCCGACCTCGCCGAGCACGCGGAGCTGACCAGCGGAACGTGGCCCCGCCCGGGGACGAACCCGATAGAGGTGAGCCTCCCGGAACGGGCCGCAGGTGCGCTGGGCCTGAGCGCCGGCGAACGCATCCCGGTGCGCGACCGGGCCACCGAACGGCGCAGCGAGCTCGTGCTCGCGGGCACCTGGCGGCCCCGCGACCCGACCGACGCGTACTGGTTGCTCGCCCCCGGGGTGGGCGCGGGCAGCGCCGCCTACGGCACCTCGTACGGGCCGTTCGTGCTCGACCCGGCCGACTTCGAGGCGACCTTCCCGGGTGCGGTGTCGGCGTCCTGGCTGGCCGAACCGGATCTCGGTGACGTCGACTCCGCCGATCTGCCAGCCGTGCGGAAGGCCCTGGCCGCAGCCGGCACGGCGGTGCCGGAGGCAGCCCAACTGGGTTCGTCGGCGCAGACGGCGACCAAGATGGAAGGGCTGCTGGACCGGATCGCCCGTGCCGACCTGGTGGGCCGCTCCTCGCTGGCCACCCCGATGCTGCTCATCCTGGTGCTCGGCGGGTACGCGCTGGTGCTGGTCGCCGCCCTGCTGCACGAGGACCGCCGTCCGCAGACCGCGCTGCTGCGCGCCCGGGGTGCGGCCCGCCGGCAGTTGGCCGGTCTCGCCGCCCGTGAGGCCACCCTGGTGGTTGCCCCGGCCGCCCTGCTCGGGCCGCTGATCGCCGTGGAAGCGCTGCGATTCGTTCGGCCCGGCGGGTCGGCGGAGCTCACCGCCGCGGGCGGCAACACCGCCCTGGTCTGGGCAGCCGCCGTGGCAACCGCGGTCGGCTGCCTGGTGGCCATGGTCGCGCCGACGCTGCGCGGTGCCGGCACGTACGTCGCCGACATGGCCGCCCGTTCCCGCCCGAACCGGGCGGCGAGCGTCCAGCGGGCCAGCGTCGACCTGGTGCTGGTGGCGCTCGCCGTGCTCGCCTGGGTGCAGCTGCGCCGGTACGCCTCACCGCTGGCTGGCTCCGACGGCCGGCTCGGGCTCGACCCGCTGCTGGTCGCCGCCCCGACGCTCGGCGTGCTGGCCGGCGCCGTGTTGGCCCTGCGGGTGCTCCCTCCGCTCACCCGGTTCGCCGAGCGGTTCGTCGACCGACGCCCCTGGACGGCCACCATGTTCGGCATGTGGCAGGCCGGACGGCGTCCGCACGCCGGCCCGGTGCTGCTGCTCGCCCTCGCCGTCGGCGGCAGCACCCTGGCCTGGTCACTGATCAGCACGGGGGAGCGGTCCCAGGTCGAGCAGGCCGGGCACACGGTCGGTGCCGACCTGCGGGTCACCGAGCGCGGCGGTTCCGCCCCGCTGAGCCGGGCCGGTCAGCTCGCCGCCCTGCCGGGGGTGGACCGCGCACTCCCGGCGTGGCGCGACGAGGTGCGGGTCGGCCGGGACGACCTCCCGGTGACCGTGATCGGTGTCGACCCGGCCAGCGCCCCCGGCGTCGTCCGCCTCGCCGACCGCCTCGCCGACGAGCCGGCGTCGGAGCAGTACAAGCGGATGAGCGATGCGCGCGGGGTCCCCGCGGGCATCGAACTGCCCGCCGAGGCGCGCGCGATCACCGGCACCGTGCGTACCCCGGTGAGCAGCGCCGTCCGGTCCCTCCGGGTCGCGGTGACGCTGCTGGTCACCAGCTCCGACGGGCTCGCCCTGCGGCTGCCGGCGGCGGACGCCCCCGGTGACGGCCGTGCCACCCAGTTCACCGTGCAACTACCCGACGTGGGCGGGGCACGGCTACGGCTCGCCGGGTTCGAAGCCGACGGCGGGCTGGCGGCCGGCAACGCCTACCGACTCCAGATCGACGGGCTGGCCGTGGTCGGGGCCGACGGCACAACCCGGCCCGCCGAACTGAGCGGCGAATGGGCGATGACGGCCCTCGGCGTGAAACCCACGCCGGTGCGGACCACCGGTACCGGGTTCGCGGCGGTCCGCGCCGTGGAGGTGATACCCGACGCTGAGTTCGCGTACCAACCTCCCACCCGGTTCGCCGTCGTGCCCGCCGGACCGAGCGCGGCCGTCCCGGTGCTGATGACCCCTGCGGTACGCGAAGCGCTGAGCCTGCGCGTCGGCGACGCCGTCGACCTGACACTCTCCGGGGTGTCACTGAAGGTCCGCCTGATCGGTGAACTGGCTTCCGTGCCGACCACCACCGGCGAGGGCGTGCTGCTCGACCTGCCCGCCGGGGTCGACGCGCTGATCCGTGCCGGCGGCACGGTGCGGTCGATTCCGGAGTGGTGGGTCGGCACCGACGACGCGACGGCCGCCGCCCAGGCGGTCAGCGAACTGCCCGGCGTGACCGTGCTCGACCGGGAGAAGGTGATCGAGTCGGCCGCCGACGACCCGTACTGGCGCGGGTCGCGTACCGGGATGCTCGCCGCCGCGCTCGGCGCGGTGCTGCTCGCCATCGTCGGCCTGATGGTGGACGTGTGGGCTACCGCCCGGCGCCGGGTCAGCGAGTTCGCGGTGCTGCACACCCTCGGTGCCACGCCTCGGTTGCTGGCCCGGGCGCTGCTGGCCGAGCAGACCTTCCTCGCCGGCATCGGCGTAGGCGTCGGTCTGCTGCTCGGTGCCGCGGTCGGGGCCACCATGGCCCCACTTGTCATCCTCACCCCGGCCGCAGGCCGGCCGATCCCCCCGCCGGCGTTCGCGCTTCCCTGGGTGCCGATCGGTCTGACCGCGGTCGGTCTGCTGCTGGCGGCGCTCGCCTTCAGCGCGTTCATCGCCGCCGGCATCCGTCAGCGGGTGGCGGCGGTGCAGTTGCGAATCGGGGGAGAACGATGAGCGTCGGCGCGGCTGTCCGGCGGGTCCGGGCGTACGGAGGGCAATTCCTGCTCCTGGCGGTGCTGACGCTGGTGGTCACGCTCCTGATCAGCGGCGTGCCCCGGCTGGTCAACCGGCTCGCCGAACAGGGGCTTCGGGCGCAGCTCAACAGTGAGCCGGCGGCCCGTCGGGACATCTCCTACACCACAGGCGTGGTGACCGCCCCCGCCACGAAACCCGCGACGGGCGACGCTCGCGGGCGGTTCGAGGCCCTGGCTGCGGGGATGCCGCCGCAGCTGCGCTCGGCGGTGAACGAGTCCTGGTACAACGTGGACGCCGAAGCGACCCGGGTGGTCGGGCCGGACCTCGCGGCCCGCAACCTGCTGGTCGACCTGGGTCTGCGGGCCGTGCCCGACATTCAGAACGCCAGCACCCTCGTCGAGGGGGCATGGCCGAGCGAAACCTATGTCCCCGACCGCCCGATCGAGGTGGCGCTGGACGTCGACGTGGCTACCAAGCTCAACCTGCGCACCGGCAGCCAACTACGCATCGGCAGGGCCGAAGGCAAGAACAGCCTCGTCGACGATTCCCCGCTGACCGTGGTCGGGCTGTTCCGCCCCGTCGACCGTACGGGCGGCATCTGGGACGGGCTGCCGTCGATGCTGCGGATCACCGAACCGGTTGGGGACGGTGAGCCCCTCATCGCCACGGGCGCGGTCGCCTCGTCGGCCCTCGACAAGCGGGCTGCGGAGGGTTGGTCGATCCGGTCCAACTGGCGATATCGACTGGGCGTCGACAGCATCGACGCGCGGAAGCTGGACCAGCTGATCGACGGCCTTCAGGAAGTGCAGCGCAACAAGCCAGCTGACCTCTCGATGACCCAGGGCGTTGACATTCCGCTGCGGGCGTTCGCCGCGCAGGTGAACGCCGCCCGGACCCTACTGGCGGTGATCGCGGCCGGCGTACTGGCGACCCTGGCCGGGCTGGTCGTGCTCGCGGCGACCCTCGCCACCCGGCGGCGACGGTCGGAGTTCGTGCTGATCCGTGCACGAGGCGGCGGCGCCACGGCCGGCGCCCGACGCAGCCTCGCCGAGTCACTACTGGTGGTGCCGGTCGCCGCCGTGCTCGGCTGGTGGATGGGCACCCTGTTCCCCGGAGCCCCGGACCCCAACACGCCGTACGCGATCGCCGCGACCGTCCTGGTCACCCTGGCCTTGCCGCTGGCCACGTTGGCCGTGCCGACCGGCGGGGCGGCCCGTGGCGACCTGGTCCGGATGCGCCCGTCGACCCGCCGGCTCACCGTCGAACTCTTCGTGCTGCTGCTCGCAGTGCTCGGCGCGGTGCTGCTGCGTCGGCGCGGCCTCACCCTCGGTGAGGTGGACCCGCTGCTGGTGTCGGTGCCGGTGCTGCTCGCGATCGCCGCGGCGGTGCTCGCGCTGCGGGTGTACCCCTGGCCATTGCTGCTGGTCAGCCGGCTGGCCGCGCGGACCCGGGGCAGTGTCGCCTTCCTCGGGACGGCGCGGGCCGGCCGGTCGGCCGTCGCCGCCCCGCTGGTCGTCGTGGTGCTGGCGATCGGCACCGCAGCGTTCTGCGCGGTCGTAGCCGCCGGCGTCGACGCGAGCCGGGACCGGGCCGCCGACCGGATGGTGCCCGCCGACGCGGTGATCCGTGGGGAACGCTTCGCCCCCGACACGGTCGACGAGTTGGGCCGCCTGCAGGGGGTCCGGGCCGTGACGCGGCTGCTGTACGCGTCCGACGAGCAGCTGGCGGCCGACGAACTCGGGACCAGCCCTCGGCTCGGGTCGGCGGCCGTGCTGCTGGTCGACGGATCAGGACTGGCCGCGGTGGCCCGGGAATCCGAGGTGGACCTGCCGCTTCCGGACGCGTTGCGCACCGCCCGGCCCGAACCGGGGCCGCTGCCGGCGATCGTCTCGCCGGCGGTCGCCACCGATCTGGCCAAGGCCGGGCTGGACCGCTCCGCCTTCATCTCCGTGCAGGGCCAGCGGTACGAGTTCCGGGTGGCCGGCAGGGAGGAGAGTTTCCCGTTCCTGCCGGCGGACACCAGCCGGTTCGTCATCCTGCCCTGGCAGGCGCTGCCGGCGCGAAACACCACACCGGTGGCGACCAGCCTGTTGGTCGCCGGGGATCGGCTGGACGCGGAGGCGCTACGCCGTGCCGGCGACCAGGGGCAGCTGCGTTACCAGCAGGAGGGGGCGGTCACCGGGAAGGAACGGCCGATCGGGGTCGTCGTCGACACCCGGGCCGACGTCCGGAGGGATCTCGGTAACGGCGGTGCCAACGGCGTACTGGCCTTCGGGTTCATGGCCGGCGCGGTTGGTGGCTCCGTGCTCGGGCTGCTGGCCATCGCGTTCACCGTGCTGGCCGGCGCACGGGCGCGAGGCCAGGTGCTGTCCCGGCTGCGTACCCTCGGTCTGTCCCGCCGACAGTGGCGTGGGCTGCTGCTGGTCGAGCTGGCACCGCTGGTCAGTGTGTCGGTGCTGACCGGCGCGCTGGTCGGTGCGGTGCTGCCCCTGCTACTCAACCCGGTGCTCGGCCTGTCCGCCTTCACCGGCGGCATGCCGGTCCGAGTGGCCTTCGAGCCCGGCCTGGTGGCCGCGGTGCTCGCGCTCGGAGTGGTCGCCCTCGGCTTCGCGGTCGCCGTCGAGGCCCTGAACAACCGCCGGTTGCGCCTCGGTGAGGTGCTTCGGCTCGGAGAGGAGAGCTGAGATGACCGCTACCGCCCAGACTTCACTGGTGCCCGACCTGGCTGCCCTGCAGCAGCGGGCAGCGCTTCGCGCCGCCGAGCGGGCCGGCGGGCAGGACCGGCTGCGCGGGCACATCGTCTGCGACGGTCTGGTGCGCATCTTCAAGACCGAGGGGGTGGAGGTGGTCGCCCTGCAGGGGCTCGACCTGGTCATCGACCGGGGTGAGCTGGTGGCGATCGTCGGCGCGTCCGGCTCCGGCAAGTCGACCCTGCTCAACATCCTCTCCGGCCTGGACACGCCGACCGCCGGCATCGCCCGGGTGGCCGACTACGACCTGCTCTCGCTGTCTGCGAAGCGGCGACTGAGCTACCGGCGGGAGCTGGTCGGCTTCGTCTGGCAGCAGACCGGCCGCAACCTGCTGCCGTACCTCACCGCGCTGGAGAACGTCGAGCTGCCGATGCAGCTGGCCGGCAAGCGTGGCGGTAAGGCCCGCAGGCAGCGCGCCCGGGAGTTGCTCGACATGGTGGGCGTGGGTTACTGCGCGGACCGGCGGCCGGGGCAGCTCAGCGGCGGCGAACAGCAGCGGTGTGCCGTGGCTGTGGCGGTGGCCAACGACCCGGAGGTGCTCTTCGCCGACGAGCCGACCGGTGAACTGGACGAGGCGACCGGCGCCGACGTCTTCGCCGCGCTGCGCACCATCAACGCCGAACTGGGCGTGACCATCGTGGTCGTCACCCACGACCACGCCGTGGCCACGCAGGTCCGCCGGACCGTCGGGATCCGCGACGGCCGGACCGCCTCCGAGGTACGCCGAACCGCTCGGACCGACGCGGACGGCAACACCGAGCTGGTCAGCGAGGAGTACGCGGTGCTGGATCGGAATGGCCGAATGCAGCTACCGGCTGCGTTCGTCGACGCGCTCTCGTTGAGGGAGCGGGTCCGGCTCGATCTGGAGCCGGACCATGTGCAGGTACGGCCCGGCGACCGGGCTTCGGACGGGCAGGGGGCACGGGCGTGAGCCGTCGGGACATGGTGGTGACCGGCGCGGCCGGGGTCGGCAGTGGGCCTGCGGCGCACCCCGCCGAGGTGGTCCGGGTCAGTGGCGTGAGCCGGACCTTTGGCCGGGGCGAGCACGCCGTGCACGCGGTGCGGGACGTCTCGCTCAGCGCCAACCGCGGTGAGCTGGTCGCCATCCGGGGCCGGTCCGGGGCCGGCAAGACCACGCTGCTGAACCTGATCGGCGGGTTGGACCGGCCGGACAGCGGTCAGGTGGTGGTGGCTGGGCACGAGGTGACCTCGGCAGGTGAGGCGGAGCTGCTGCGGCTGCGCCGCGGCACGGTCGGGTTCGTGTTCCAGACCTTCGGGCTGGTCCCGATCCTCTCCGCCGCCGAGAACGTGGGTGTGCCGTTGCGGCTGGCACAGGTGCCGGCCGCGGAGCGGGAGCAGCGGGTCGCGGTGCTGCTGGAGCTCGTCGGCCTGGGTGGGCACGCGGCCCAGCGCCCGTACGAGCTCTCCGGTGGGCAGCAGCAGCGGGTGGCGGTGGCCCGAGCACTGGCCAACGAGCCAGACCTGCTCATCGCCGACGAGCCGACCGGTCAACTGGACTCGGAGACCGGCCGGTCCATCATGGACCTGTTGCGCGCGGTGGTGCACGCTCGCGGCATGACGGCGTTGGTGGCCACGCACGACCCGGCCCTGATCGACCTCGCCGACCGGGTGCTCGTCCTGCGCGACGGCCGTCTGGTCGACGGCTGAGCCGCTGCTGAATTCGGTGGTGCTTGCGAGAGCGCAGGCGACGGGTGGCGGATGGTGGTCGCGCTCGCTGCACAGCGTTTGTATGGCGGTAGGACAAGGGAGCTTCCCTACTGCGTCTGGTCGGGCTGGGCGGGGCGTTTCTGGCCGTCAGGGAGGGAACCGGCGAGCGGGATCAAGAGGTAGCCCAGCAGGGCGAGGAGAAGACCGGCGCCCGGCCCGGTCGAGATCAACTCGTGTTCGACGTAGGGGTCCTCAGCCTCGAAATACCAGTACACCCCGGTGAGGCTGCCGCAGGCGAGCGCGTTGGAGATGAGCATGCCCCGGCTGGCCTGCCGCCAGATCCACCGGGCCGGGCCGCTGTTGGCGAGCGACAGCACCGCGAACACGGCGGCGATCACCGCGAACGGTAGCGCCCAGCCGAGCACCTTCCAACCCGGAGTGGCATCCGTCCGATCCAGGTAGACACTGCGCCAGGCGGGCAGCCAGAACGCGACGATGACAAGGAGGACGCCGACCGCCAGGAGCGCCGAGCCAGACTGCCGCCACGCCGGGCGCGACTGCGAGGCGCTGGGCATCGTCGGCCTGCTCATGGCAGCGAACGTAACTCGGTCGGGGCAACTTCCGCTGCCCCACCAGGTGGGCGTGACGAGCCGGCGCCCAGGCCGATAGTGCTCCCGGGCGCCGGTCGACTTGGTCAGGCGGTGACCCACTCCTGTGGGGTGAGCACACCCTTGGCCACCGAGAGGCGGATCGAGCGGAGCCGCCCGTCGGCGCCGACCACCGCCACGGTGGGCAGCCCCGTCGCGTCCGTCTCGACCGCCGGCGTACGCAGCACGGGGCTGCCGCCCAGATCGACCCATCGAGTGTGGAAGGCGCCGCCGGACGCGGGCTGCAGGCATACGCTGATCCGCCCGGCATCGTTGCGCTGCGCGATCACCACGCCCTGGTCGTCGTTCAGCACCAGGGCAGCCAGTAGTCCGATGCCGCCGTCCCCGCCGAGGAAATGCGCCGTCGGGTCCCAGCGGCCGCCCGGCTTCTCCTGGCGGTACGCCACGACCCACGCGGTGTTCGGCTGCCGGACCAGCAACAACAGTCGGCCGTCCGGCAGCTCGACCACGGTCGGCGGCCCGGCGGGCGCCGGCAACAGCGTGTTGTACGCGGGTTCGATGTCGCCCTCGGCGTTCTGCTGACTCCATCGCACGATGCCCGGCTGGACGCCGTCTCCGACGGATCCGCCGTAGAGCTCGATGGTCCCGCGACCGGTCCGGATGGCGTGGTAACCGTCCTGGGATCGGCCACCGTGGTCCAGCCAGGGACCCCAGGTGCCGTCGAGCTCGCGGACCCGGGCGCTCATCCCGGAACCGAAATTGCGGACGAAGAAGCGAAGCCGGCCCTTACCGTCCACCACCGCCGCCGGTGAACCGATCTCGCGGCGCTTGATCGGATTGGGGCCCGAGCCGTTGTACGGGTTACCGAGGTTCTCCCAGTCGGTGAACTCGCCCTGCCGGTCCGTCTCGCTGGCCAGCACGACGTCACGGACGTGGCCGTAGATGTTCGCGGAGAAGGTCGCCCGAATCCCGAAGGCGTGCAGTCTGCCGTCGATGTCTCGGACCACCTCCAGCAGCGGGAGAAACGCCTCCTGGTCGGCTCCGGCGGAGCCGCCGAACGATTCCGGACCGGTCCAGGTCCCGGAGCCGGCGGCCGACTCGAGCCAGCGGGCCGGGCGCCCGTCGAGCACGCCGAATGCGGCCAGCCGGCCGTCGCGCATGCGGCGCAGCCAACTGGTCGATCCGTGGTACCGGTAGGTGGTGCTCTGGCCGTAGCCGCGGTTGTACGAACGGTTGCCCAGCTGCCGGTCCCCGCACAGCAGGGGCTGGCCGCACTTGTGGCCGTCCTCACCGCCGTAGATGCTCAGGTACTTCACCTTTTCGGCGAACGCCGCGCCGCTGAGGTTGAAAGGCCAAAGCTTGTTCCAGTAACCGCGGTAGCTCTCGGTCGTCACCCTCTGGGGATGGCCGGCCACGTCGTAGCGCCGCAACGCTTCCATGGCGAACAACGCGGCGGCCGTGTGGTCCTCGTTGTCGCAGTAGTGCGTCGGCCCGTCGCCGTACTTGGTGTGATCGGGATCAGGGTCCATCACCCGGACCACGCTCGGCTGGTTCGCCTCGAGCAGGTCGACCAGCGTGGTGAGCAGTCCTTCCCGGGTAAAGCGATAGGAACCGCTCGCGGCCGGAATGGGGCTGTCGGTCGGCCGCAGGGTCTCCTGTGCCTCGGAGTCGCCGGTCCACAACGTCCGCAGGCGAACCCGCGCGTCCCCCGGACCCATGCGCAGATTGAGGAAAATCAAAGTGACCGGCGCGCAGCCCTCCTCAAGGGTGTTCACCTCGGCGACCACGCCGTCGCGGACATCGAGCGTGGTGCGCTTCCAGACCGCGTCCCTGCGGCCGGTGACGATCGCGGAATAGGCAGCTCGCAGGCCACTCTGCCGGCCCGTCGTGTAGCCCTCGAAATCCTGCGGGTAGTCCAGCCGGTTGCGGTCCGAGGTCGGCACGTTGCGGCCGTCCGCCTCGCCGGCCGTGAGATAGACGCAGACGACCGCGGTGCCGGACCGAAGCGTTTGCAGCAGGTCGGGGACCATGAAATACAGGTCGTCGTCGGTGTGGGCGAGGATTTGCAGGTGGGTCAGCTGGCGTGCGGGACTTACCGGAAGTTCGCCCTTTTTCGATGCGCCTCGAAACAGCCTCATCGAACTCCCCGCAATCGTCGGTGGCCGACCAGCTCTTACGGCCCGGGAATCTACCAGCCGACGGGATATTGGTCCTTGACCAACCGTCGATCCGGTAGGAGCAGGGAGGGCGTCGCCGCGGGACACCACCGGCGGACGGTCAGAGCGCGAGCTTCATGCCCTCGTGGCTGGCCGCGAAGCCGAGGCCCAGGTAGAAGCGGTGCGCGTCCGCGCGGGTCTTGTCCGTGGTGAGCTGCACCAGCGCGCAGCCGCGCTGCCGGGCCTGGTCGATGGCCCAGGTCATCAGGTCCCGGCCCAGCCCCTGGCCGCGCCGGTCGGAGCGGACCCGGACCGACTCGATGAGCGACCGCTCGCTGCCGTGCCGCCCGAGCCCGGGGATGTAGGTGATCTGGAGGCAGCCGACCAGTTCACCGCCTTGCTCGGCGACGATCAGTTGGTTGCGCGGGTCCGAGCTGATGTCCGCGAACGCCCGCTCGTACGCCTCGTCGACCTCGGTGAAATCGCGCGCCTTGCCCAGGACGTCGTCGGCGAGCAGGGCGATGACGGCGGGCAGGTCGGCCCGGACCGCCTCTCGGTAGATCACGTCGGTCATGCTGGTGAGCCTGACACAGCGACGCCGGCGGATGGGACGGCGGCGGTTGCCATCGACGGGCAGCATGGGGCGGCATGGAGCCTCTGCTGCTGCCGTTCCGGTGGATCTATAGGGCGCTTGTGTGGTTTGCGAACTCGCCCCGCACGCTGATCACGTCGTACCTGCTGATGATCGTGGTGGCGGGGGTCATCTACGGCGAGGTCGAGCACCGCAGCCCCGCCGACGCCGTCTGGTGGGCGGTGGTGACCGCGTCCACCGTCGGGTACGGCGACATCTCGCCGACCACCTGGGCGGGCCGGACGCTTGCCGCGCTGCTCATCTCGACCATGGTGTTGCTGGTGATCCCGCTGATCACCGCACACTTCGCCAGCCGACTCATCGTCGATGACGACGCCTTCGTGCACGAGGAGCAGGAGCAGCTCAAGACCGACGTCCGCCGGATGCGGGCGCTGCTGGAGGAGTTGGCCACCCGGCAGGGCATCGAGCTGCCGCCGCTGCCACCGAGCCCTGACGTCAGCGGGCCGGGCAGCGGAGGCCCTCCCGCGGAACGGTCAGGTCGAGCAGGTAGGCGTCGACCGCGTTGGTGATGCAGGAGGTCTGCGGGTAGGCGGTGTGCCCCTCGCCCTCCCAGGTGAGCACTCGGCCGACGCCCAGCATCGACGCGAGCTGTGGGGTCTGCTCGTAGGGCGTCGCGGGGTCACCGGTGGTGCCGACCACCACGATCGGCGGTGCGCCGTTCGCCCGGCCGGTCGGGTACGGGTCCCGCCCACCCGGCCACTCGACGCAGCTCAACATGCCGACTGCCAGCGCCGGCCCGAACAGCGGGTATTTCCCACGCCACTGCGACTGCAACTGGCGGATCTGCTCCCGGCTCGGCTTCTCCGTCTCGTCGGCGCAGTTGATGGCCAGGTTGGCGTCGAACAGGTTCGAGTAACGCCCGTCGGAGCCCCGGCCGGCGTACGAGTCGGCGAGCCGGAACACGTCCTTCGGGTCGCCCTCGGCCAGCTTGTCGATCGCCTGGGCCAACTCCTGCCAGCCGGCTTCGGTGTAGAGCGACGAGATGACCGCGTAGAACACCCAGCCGGCGGTGGCCTCCCGCCCGTTGGCACCACGGACCGGGGAGGCCTTGGCCTTGTCGATTGCCGAGGTGACCGCGGCCCGCGCGTCCGGGGCGATCGGGCAGCGACTCGCGTTCGCCGCGCACCAGCGGGTGAAGTTGGTGAACGCCCGCTCGAAGCCGCGGGCCTGGCTCTCCGAGCCTTCCACCAGCTTCTGCTGTGGGTCGACCGCGCCGTCGAGCACCAGCGCACGCACCCGCTGCGGGTAGAGCTGGGCGTATGTGGCGCCCAGCAGAGTGCCGTAGGAGTAGCCCAGGTAGGTGAGCTTGTCGTCGCCCACGGCGGCGCGCACCGCATCCATGTCACGGGCGGCCTGCTCGGTGCCGTACAGCGGCAACTGGTCGCCGTACCGATCGCCGCAGCCACGCCCGATCCGCTGGTTCAGGCTGGCGAAGCCGTCGAACGCCGACTGGCTCGATGGATCCGGGTCGAAGCCGAAGCTGGCATCGAGGTCGGCGTCGGAGATGCATTTCACCGGGCTGGACCGGGAGACCCCGCGCGGGTCGAAGCCGACGATGTCGAAGCGCTCGGTGATCGAGGTGGGAAGCCCGCCGAACTGGGGGCCGAAGGAGAGGTAGACGGCGGTGTCGACGCCGGAGCCGCCCGGGCCGCCCGGGTTGACCACAAGTGAACCGAGCCGGTCGTGCTGCTTTGTGGAGCGTGCCCGCAGCAGGGCGATCTCGAAGGTTTGCCCGACTCCCGGGCCGGTGCTCGCCCCGCCGCCGGTGCCCCAGTCGCGGGGCACCGCGATCCGGGCGCACTCGTAGCGCATGTCCGGTGCGCCGCGCCCGACCAACTCGTCGGGCACCTCCGGGCAGGGCCGCCAGGCGGGCGCGCTGCCGGTCGGTGCGGCCGCACCCTCGACCTCGGTGCGTGGCGCGAACGCCGGCAGCGTGCAACCGGCGGTGAGCAGCGCCGCGACGCTGAAGACGGCCAGAGTACGACGGACCCGGCGACTGGTCGCCATCCGTTGCTGATTGGCGGTGCGGGTCACGTGGTCCTCCGGAATCGAGTCGACGGCCAGGCTACGCTGAGCCGCTGGCGGCCCGGTCCACGGTGGCCGCCGGGTCGCCGCGCAGCACCTGGTCCACATCGAAGCGGATCGGCCGGTCGAGCTGGTCGTAGCGGCAGGACCGGGGATCGCGGTCCGGGCGCCAGCGGACGAACTGGGCGGTGTGCCGGAACCGTTCGCCCTCCATCGCGTCGTAGCCCACCTCGACCACCAGCTCCGGACGCACCGGCTCCCACTCCAGGTTCTTCGTGCCGGTCCACCGGCTCACCCCACCCGGGATGCGTTGGCCGCGCTCGTGGTCGCCGTGCACCCACGGGTGCTCGCCGCCGGTGTCCCGGTAGGGCGCCAACTCGTCGAGCAGCTCGGCTCGGCGGGCCATGCTGAACGACGCGCTCACCCCCACGTGGTGCAGGACCCCGGCGTCGTCGTGCAGGCCGAGCAGCAGCGAACCCACCACCGGGCCGGACTTGTGCCAGCGGAAGCCGGCCACCACCGCGTCCGCGGTGCGGGCGTGCTTGACCTTGAACATCAGCCGTTTGCCCGGCTCGTACGGCAGGTCGGCCGGCTTGACGATCAACCCGTCCAGCCCGGCACCCTCGAAGACGTCGAACCAGCGGCGGGCGGTGTCGGGATCGGTGGTGACCTGGGTGACGTGCATCGGCGGACGCACCCCGGCCAGCGCTTCGACCAACCGCTCCCGGCGACGCGGGTAGGGCTGGTCGAGCAGCGCCTCGTCGCCGATGGCCAGCAGGTCGAAGGCGACGAAGTCGGCCGGTGTCGTCTCGGCCAGCATCTTCACCCGGGAAGCGGCCGGATGGATGCGCTGGGCCAGCAGCTCGAAATCCAACCGCGCCTGGCCGCTCGGCCCCTCCCGCCGGATGACGATCAGCTCACCGTCGACCGCGCACCGCTCGGGCAACTGCCGGCGGGCCTGATCGACCACCTCGGGGAAATAGCGGGTCATCGACTTGCCGCCCCGGCTGGCCAGCTCGACCTCGTCGCCGTCGCGGAACACGATGCACCGGAACCCGTCCCACTTGGGCTCGTAGGTCACCCCGGGCGTGGTGGGAAGCTTGGCGACGCTCTTGGCCAGCATCGGCTCGACCGGAGGGTTGATGGGCAGGTCCACGGCGACCAGTCAATCAGACGGTGCCGACAGTCGTGAGGCAGATCACCGTGGGTGCCGAGGTGGCGTGTCCGCCCACGCGCCGCTCGTCCCGTCCCTGGCGAATCGAATAACCACAGGTCAGAGCTATTTTCACGAGGTGTCCGAGTGGGTCTGTGACTGCTGCGGGCGGTGGCGGGTGAGCGTCGAGCTGATCCGGGGCCGCTACCGCTACCGGCTGACCCGCCGTTACCCGCAGCGGTTCGGCGGCGGCCGGAACGTGCTCGGCGAGGTCGGTTCGGTGCCGGAGTTGGAGGAACTGCTGCGTCGGCGTACCCCTTTGAGCCTGGCCGACCTGCGCGAAGCCGCCTGATCCCGTCGGGTTTGCGCGCTGGTGTCACGATCCACCTGGCGGCCTCGTCCGCACCCGTCGTGGGTGCCCGGCGGCGCGGCCGGGGAGGGACGCGATGCGGTTCGAAGCCGTTACGGACATCGCCGCCGAGGTCGAGCAGGTCTGGGCGGTGCTCGTCGACGTGCAGCGCTGGCCCGAGTGGACGGCGTCGGTGTCCCGGGCCGAGCGGGGTGAGCCCGGGCCCCTCGCCGTCGGCGCGACTGCCCGGTTGACCCAGCCGAAGCTACGGCCGGCGGTGTGGCGGGTCACCGAGCTGACCGAGCAGCGGTCGTTCGTCTGGGTCTCCGACACTCCGGGCGTGCGGACCACGGCAGAGCACCGGCTGCTGCCGCTGCCCGACGGGCGCACCCGCGTCGAGCTGGTGCTGAGCCAGTCCGGGCCGTTGGCCGGCCTGATCGGCCGGCTCTACGGTGGGCTGTTCCGCCGCTACCTTCGGCTGGAGGCCGACGGGCTCAGGAGTCGGAGCGAGCGGGGCTGACGGGAGTCAGAATCGGGCGAACGAGCGGATCTGGGCCCGTGGACCGTACTTCGGAGCCTGGATGCCGGCGGCCCTCAGCAGCAGGCACACCCGGCCCCGGTGACCCCGGAACGGTTCCAGCAGGGCCAGCATCCGGGCGTCGTCGCCCCTCGGCTCGCCGGCGAGCGCCCAGGCCACGGTGTTCGGGACGTGATAGTCGCCGACGCTGACCGCGTCCGGGTCCCCGTACGCGACCCGGACCACCTCGGCGGCCGTCCACGGCCCGATGCCGGGGATGGCGGTCAGCCGGCGGGTGGCGTCGGTGGCGTCGGCGCTGCGCTCCAACCGGTCGGCGAGCGCTGCGGCGCGACGCAGCGTGTCGGCCCGGCGCTGCTCCACCCCGAACGGGTGGAACACCCAGTACGGGGTGGCGGCCACCGCGGCAGCCTCGGGCGGCAGGAGCAGCGGCTGCAACGGGCCGGGTGCCGGCTCCCGGAAGTGCCGCACAGTTGCCGAGTACGCCCGGAACGCCTCCTTGACGGTGACCTTCTGCTCGAAGATCGCGCGCAGCAGGTGCGGGAAGACCTGCCCGGTCGAGGGCATCCGCAGCCCTCGGTGCTCCCGGGCCAGCCGGGCGACCAGCGGGTGCGCCCCGGCCAGCTCGGTGAAGCCGGTCAGGTCGTCGCGTAGCCCGGCGATCGCGTCGGCGCGCGCCAGAACATGCTCCGCGCCCGGCCCGTAGCCCTCCGCGAGCAGCTCGCCACCGGCGGGCCGCAGCGCGAGGGTGGCCGGCCCGTCCGGGGTGCGGGTGGCCCACCAGAAGGCACCGGCGGCCACGCGCGCACACGGGTCGTACGGGCTGAAGGTGAGCCCACGGACCGACGCGGCCAGCCGGTAGCCGACCGGCGGGTGCAGCACCCTGGTCGCGGCGGGTTCGGTGTCGGTCACCCCGCTACTTTGCCAGGTCAGGATCCGGCCCTGGCAGCCGCCGTACCGGTCCCGCTATCGATTGGGGAGAAACGTGAGGGCACGTTAAGGCAGCCGTAACGGTGGCGCGAACTACCCGAACGGCCAGGATTCTCTCGGCAAACCAGAACCAAACTCACTTATGCCGCCAGAGGTTGTGGGTCAGGCATCGATCGTGTGGTTGTTTGATGTCCTGCAGGTAAACACACTGTCCCGGGTCACCTGCGGCGGCCACCATCGTCCCCACTCGCGGGCGACCGTGGCCCGGCCCGGAGATCGGTGTCCGCCGACAGCCGCCCAACACGGCGAGCGATCGGCGCTAGATCGCCACGCAGTGCCAACGGGGGATCTGTGGAAAGGCATGCAGTGATGGCTGCACGAGTGTGTGTCGGACGGCCCAGCGCATGATCGCTCTGAAGGTCTACCGACTTCTGCCGCCGCAGGTGCGGCGGCGCCTCCTCGCTGTGCTGCCGGCCCACCGGCGGATCGGCCTGGTGCAGACGCTCTCCCGGCCGCGCGGCGGTGACACCGTGCATCCCCTGGGTGCCCGGGTGACCGTGCCCGACGGCGGCGTCCGAATCAAGGCCGAGGTGGTCGCCACAGCTACGCCGTTGGAGCAGTGGCACCGCAACCTCACCGCCGTCACCACCGCGCTGCACGCTGCCGGCATCGACTACCACTGCATCCGTAACGATGACCACCTGCGCAGCACTGTCGCAGTCCTCGACGACCAGCGGCCGGCGGTGCAACACGTCATCCGCTCCGCGCCGGAGTTGTCGGGGGCCAACGTCCGGGTGGTGCAGGTCCAGCCCGCTCGGGACCAGCCGGACGCCGCCCCGACCGAGGTGTTCCAAGTCTGCTTCCCAGTGACCGACGCCCGAGCCGGTGTGGTCCTCGGTGCCCAGTTCGCCTGCGAGATCGAGCTCTGGAGCCGGCGCGGGGACATGGTCCGCGCGCCCCGACGCAACGGTGTCGTCGACGAGGCGCCCGCCCGGGCACAACCGGTCCGGGTGGCCGCAGCCTTGATGAGTCACTTCGTGCCCGAGGCCGACGACCACACCTACGGCACCCGCCGGGACCTGGCCGTCCGGGCGCCGGACCGCGTTGGCTTCCCGATCGACGCCGTCTACACCTGGGTGGACGGCTCCGACCCGCAGTGGCAGAAGCGGAAGTCGATGGCACTCGGTGCCCCCGACGGCCCGGTGCACGCGGTGGCCGCGAACTCCTCGCGCTACCACAACCGCGACGAGCTGCGGTATTCGATGCGGTCGCTGCACAGCTTCGCGCCCTGGCTGAGGCGGATCTTCCTGATCACCGACAGTCAGCTGCCGAGCTGGCTCGACCCGAGCCATCCCAGGATCACGCTCATCTCACACGCGGAACTCTTCGCCGACCTCGGCGGCCGGTCGTCGTACAACTCGCACGCCATCGAGTCTCGGCTGCACCGCATCGACGGTCTGGCCGAACACTTCCTCTACCTCAACGACGACGTGTTCCTCGGGCGTCCACTGCTGCCGAACCACTTCTTCCACGCCAACGGGATCGCGAAGTTCTTCCCCTCACCGGCGCAGTTCGGCCTGGGCGAGGCGAATCCTGAGGACCCGCCGGTGAAAGCCGCCGGAAAGAACAACCGTCGACACATCCAGCGGCAGTTCGGCGTGACCATCACACAGAAGATGAAGCACACCCCGTTCGCGCTGCGCCGCAGCATCATGCAGCAGATCGAGGGCAGGCTGCCGGAGGAGGTGATGGCCACCGCACGGCACCGGTTCCGTCACCACGGCGACCTGTCCATCCCGTCGTCGCTGCACCAGTACTGGGCGTTCCTGACCGCGCAGGCTGTTCCCGGCGACATCGAGTACGAGTACGCCGACCTGGGCCACCCCTCGACCCCCGCCCGACTGGCCGAGCTGCTGGCCCGCCGGGACCGCGACGTCTTCTGCCTCAATGACACCGACTCCGATCCGCGGTCGTTCGAAGAGCAGGAGAAGATGCTGGCCGACTTCCTGCCGCGCTACCTGCCCTTCCCCGCCCCATTCGAGCTGCCCGACGACGTCGTGGCGGAGCGGCGGTCCGTGGGCGCCGGTGAGCTGTGGCGGCGGTCGTACCGTCAGGTGGTGGATGCCCGTCGAGGCACCCCGATCGACGCGCCCACCACGCCCAACACCATGCTCAGCACGGTCACCGACTTCAGGGGCTTTGCGCCGAGGATGGACGGCTGACCCGCCCGCACCGTCTCAGCCCGCAATTTTCGGACATCGTCTGTAGTGGAGCCCAGCTTGGTACGCCCCGCACCTCAACCGCCATCGTCGGAGCCGCCGCGGGCGCTCGCCGAGCCGTCGGGGCTCGTCGACGTCTACCGTCGGGTGCTGAGCGCACAGACCCGTCGCGCGATCGCGACGAAGGTGAGCCCGCGAGCACGCCACCAACTCAAACAGTGGGTCGCACGGGCATCCCGAGACGCCCTGGTGGCGGGGCGCCGGGGCGAGCGGTTGGCGCGACGGCAGCCGGAACTGCTCGCCGGTGGTGACCGGGCGGTCGTGACAGCGGACCGTGCGTCGCGGATCGCCCTCGTCGACCGGGCAGTCACGCCGCTGCGGGCCCGGGCGGCGAACCTGACCGCCGTGACGGCGGCGCTCGACGAGGCTGGCATCGAATATTTCCAGGTCCGTGGTCGGTCACCTCGTGCGTCCGTGGTCGCCGTCGACGTCGCCGACCGCAGCCGCGCTCAGACCGCGCTCGCTGCTGCCTGCGCACGAGTTCCCGGCTACGTCTCCATACCTCGGCAGAACGGTGAACGGCCCCCGGTCGCGGGCTTCGAGCCACGGACGTGGGACCGGGTCGCCGAGGCCCCGGTGCTACGACTGACCTGGTACTGGACGGATCCACGGCACCGTCTGGTGCTGGGGCCGGCGTACGGCTGTGACGTCGAGTTCTGGACCCGGCAGGAGGACGTCCTCGTCGCCCCCCGCCGTAACCCGGTGGCGGAGCAGGTCCAGGTGTCGTCGCCTTCGGTCCTCGTACCCGAGTCGCAGTTCACCGGCCTGGTGCCGCCCACCGACAGCACGACCGTTCGAACCCGGCCGGAGTTCGCCGGCCGCTCCCCGTACGACGTGGCCTTCCCCATCGACGTCGTCTACACCTGGGTGGACGGCACAGATCCGGACTGGCTGCGTCGACGCGCCACCGTGACCGGAATTCCCTACCACGCCGAGGCGGCGAGTCCGGCTCGGTTCCTCAGCCGCGACGAGCTGCGCTACTCGCTGCGGTCGGTGCATCTGTTCGCGCCGTGGGTGCGGCACATCTACCTGGTGACCGACGACCAGGTGCCGAGTTGGTTGGACCCGTCGGTGCCGGGGATCCGCGTGGTCAGCCACCGGGAGATCTTCACCGACCCATCGGTGCTGCCCACCTACAACTCGCACGCGATCGAGAGCCAGCTGCATCACATCGACGGGCTCTCCGAGCACTTCCTGTACTTCAACGACGACGTCTTCCTCGGCACCGAGGTGCTTCCCCAGGACTTCTTCCTGGCCAACGGCATCTCCCGCTTCTTCCCGTCGCCGGCGCTCGTGCCGCCGGGAGCGCCGAGCGCCGAGGACATCCCGTCGTCAGCCGCTGGGAAGAACAATCGGGCACTGCTCGCCGAGCGCTTCGGCACAGTGCTCAACAAGAAGATGAAGCACATGCCGCACGCGCTGCGGCGCAGCGTCCTGTACGAGATCGAGCAGGAGTTCCCGGCACCGCACCGTGGGACCGCCGCCAGCCGGTTCCGCGGCATGACCGACATCTCGGTCGCCTCGTCGCTGCACCACTACTACGCGTTCCACACCGGTCGGGCCGCGCCGGGCGAGCTGGAATACACAATCGCCGAGTTGTCCCACCCCGACACTCCCGCGCGGCTCGCGCACCTGTTGGCCCGCCGGGACCGGCACGTCTTCTGCCTGAACGACGCCTTCTCCTCCGAGGCGGACCTGACCGCCCAGCTCGCGGTCCTCACACCCTTTCTCGACACCTACTTCCCGGTGCCCAGCCCGTGGGAGAAGGCCTGACATGGTTGACGGCGACTGGACGGCCATCGGAAATGGGCGGGGACAGGCATGAGCGGAACTGGCATGAACGGGGCGCATCTGCGCGAGCTGGCGTCAGACGCGCTGCGGCGCTGGCCCCGGCTGCGGGTCGCCCTGCGCCGGGCCGACCGGCAACTGGGCCGGCAGGTGGCGCAGCTGAAGGGCACGATGCGGGCACCCGCCCCCCGGCGGCTCTTTCGGGCCGCGCTGCCGGCCGGATCGTCGATCCAGGCCCGCTTCGTGGGCGTGCTCGACGGGCACACCCTCAACCTGGACCTCGAGGTGCCGCCCGCGCTCGCCGCCGACGTCGTCGGTGCCGAGTTGCACCTCGTCCGTGGGAGTACGCGGCTCACCGTGCCCGCTGAGCTGCGTCACGCCGGCGACGGTCTGGCCGTCTCCGCCGCCGTCCTGCTCTGCGCTCGGCCGGGCGGCCTGGACCTGCCCTCGGGTGGCTCGTGGCGGGTGGAGTGCCGCCTGGTCAGCGAGACGGGTGGGGGAGACCCCGTCCGGGTGGTCGGAGGCGCGACCGAACGAGCTGCCGGCCCCACCGTGTCGGCCCCGCCCTGTCCCGACTCGGGATACCGGTACCGGCCGGTGACCGACCAAGCCGGCCGACTCGCGCTCGCCGTCACGGCTCCCGGGGCGTTGGCCGAACTCACCGACGTCCGACTGGACTGGACCGGGGCGAGCCTCCAGGTGCGGACGGTCGGTTGGCGGGCCGACGGGCCGGTGGAGGTGGGGCTGGAGCCGCGCGGTGGCGGCGAGTCTCTCCGCGTCCACGGTGAACCGGTCGGCCCCGACCTGCTGCGGTTCAGCCTGCCGTTGTCGGCGATGACGGAGGCCGGGCACGTTCGGGAGCGGATCTTCGACGTCCGGCTGCACGCCGAGTCCCGCCGGCTGCGTGTCGGCACGGTGCTGCACGACCTCACCAACCCCAAGCGGTCGCTACGGCCGCCGGCGGCGATCGTCTGGGCTGCGCCCGGCCGGTCGGTCCGCGTACGCCCCTACTTCACCCCGGCAGGCAGCCTCGCCCTGGCCTGCCTGCCCATCCAATCCTGCTCGACGGACGGCAACTCATGAAGATCACCTATCTGCTCACGTGGGCCGATGCCATCGGTGGCACCGAGCGCACCGTCCTGCGGCAGGCGAACTGGCTGGCCCGTCGGCACGAGGTGGAGATCGTCGGTGTCCTCCGCACCCGCGACGAGATGCCCTTCGAGGTGGATCCCGCGGTGCGGCTGGTGCACCTTCTCGACACCCGTGACGGTGTGGTCCGGCCAGTGCGGGGCGGGATGCCCGACGCCGTCGCCGAGACGCTCGCCGCCGAGCCCAGCACGCTGGTGCAGCGACACTGGGAGGGCGCGTTCTCCGCGCTGTCCGACCTCGAACTCGAACGCGTACTCGGCGAGACCGACGCCGACGTGGTGGTCACCACCACGCCCGCGTTGCTCGCCGTGGCCGCGAAGCTGTTGCCCCGACGCGTGGTGATCGTCGCGCAGGAGCACCGTGTCGCCGAGCTGCGGGGTTCCTCCGGTGAGCCTTTCGGGCTCTTCGCCGCCCGGGCCGACGCGATCGCGCTGCTCTCCCGACCCACCCGGGACTGGTTCGCCGACCTTCTGGGCGACGCTGCTCCCCGGCTGGTCGTGCTGCCCAACCCGATCGAGGAGGGCTACCGGCCGCGGTCGACCCGGGAGACCCGCAGCGTGGTCATGGCGGGTCGGTTGAGCCCCGAAAAGCAGTTCGAGCACGCGATCGCCGCCTTCGCCCAGATCGCCCCGGACCACCCCGACTGGCGGCTGCGCATCTTCGGTGGCGGGTCACGGTCGCGCTTGGAGGAGCGGATCGCCGGTCTCAAGCTCGGTAATCAGGTCCAACTGCTCGGCCCCACCGAGAGCATCGAGGACGAGTGGGCCAAGGCGTCGGTGGCGATGGTGACGTCCCGCGTGGAGTCCTTCGGTCTCACCCTGATCGAGGCGATGAGCGCTGCGGTGCCGGTGGTGGCGTACGACTGCCCCAACGGGCCCCGCGAGGTCATCGAGGACGGTAAGACCGGCTTCCTGATCGCCCCGGACAACATCGACGAACTCGCCGTCGCACTGCGCAAGCTCATCGAGGACGATGGCCTGCGGCACACGATGGGGCACGCGGCCTTGCGCGATGTGGAGCGCTTCTCGGTCGACCGGGTGATGCCGCAGTGGGAGCAGCTCTTCACCGAGCTGCTCGCCGACCATGACGGTCCTGGGTGGACGGAACGACGATTCGCCGCGGTTGCGGCCAGCCAGGCCCGGAGGGCGGCACCCAACGTGGTGCCGAGCAAAGCCGCCGCCCGCAGCGTGGGCACGGTCGATGTCGAGGCATGGGCTGCTGGAGTCGAGGCCGGACGCGAGGACCTGATCTGGACTCGGGGGCAGTTGACGCGCCTGCGGGACTCCACGCCGTACGAGGTGGCGCGAGACAACCTCGACCTGACGGTGGAGAGTCTCGACACCGCGGGCATCGACTACTTCCTCGTCCGACAGATGTCGCCGACCTTCCGGGTGGCCGTTCGTGAGGAGACCCGACAGTCCGTCGTGGCCGCCCTCGCCCGCCGATACGCCGATCGCCCGGTCTACGTGGAGGCCTTCGACCAGCGGAACCGCACGATGGGGGTCTGGCCGGCCGCAGCCACACCAGGGGTCACCGCGATGGCCACGGCCTCGTGGCTGCGAGTCTTCGAACCCGCGATGACCCTGTCGCAGACGCTGCGGATGGGCACGATCTACGGGTGTGCCGTGGAGTTCTGGCACACCGCCGAGGACGGGACGGACCTCTGCGGCCCATCCCGGACCCTGGTGGGGGACCGGTTGGCAGCCGAATCCCTCACCCCCGCCGTGGTGAGCGTGGGCGGGCAGAGCTATCGATCCGTCGATCCGTTCACGCGACGGCTCGCTGACGAGATCACCTTTCCCATCGATCTCGTCTACACCTGGGTGGACGGAGCGGACCCGGCCTGGGCGCGCCGCCGGGCGCAGGCTCTGGGGATCGGGTACGCCGAGCAGGATTCGTTGCAGGGCGCCGCACGTTTCCGCAGCCGGGACGAGCTGCGGTATTCGCTGAGGTCGGTCGACCTCTTCGCACCGTGGGCCAACCGGATCTGGATCGTCACCGACGAACAGGTGCCGGAGTGGCTCGACACCGCGCATCCCAAGGTCCGGATCGTCGACCACCGGGAGATCTTCACCGACCCGGGGGTGCTGCCGACGTACAACTCCCATGCCATCGAAACTCAGCTGCACCACATCGAGGGGTTGTCCGAGCACTTCGTCTACCTCAACGACGACGTCTTCTTTGGTCGCCTGTTCGGCCCCGACATGTTCTTCAACCCGGGTGGGCTGCCCAAGTCGTTCCGTAGTCCCACGCAGATCCCGCTCACGCCCCCCAATCTCGACGACGAGGCGTTCGCGGTGGCCGGCAAGAACAATCGGCGGCTGCTGGAGGAGGCCTTCGGCAAGACGCTGATCCACGCGTTCCTGCACGCTCCGCACGCACATCGGCGCAGCACCCTCTACGAGGTCGAGGCGGCGTTCCCGGATGCGGTCCGACGGACGGCGGCCAACCGGCTCCGGTCGACCGACGATGTGTCCATGCTTTCGTCCCTCGCGCACCACTTCGGGTTGATGAGCGGACGGACGACGGCGGGGTCGGTCCGCTGCACCTTCGCCAACATCGGCCTGGCCGCTCACCTGCCGCGGCTGGACAGCCTGCTGGCCAGCCGGGCGTTCGACGTGTTCTGCCTGAACGACTACCACGACGGCGACGTGCCGGCGGAGGATCAGGCAAGGATCATCGAGGCGTTCCTCGGTGCCTACTTCCCCATCGCCAGCCAGTTCGAACGGGGGAGTGAGCGCAACCTCCGGCTGTCCACCGCCGCGTGGCGGTGACGGCGCCGCTGAACCTGCGGACACGACGGTGGTCGGCCGCGCCCTCCCCGGCGACGACCGACCACCGTGTCCTGGTGACGAACGGGCTCAGTACGAGTAGCCCGAGCCTCCGGCGTCGTTCGAGCCGCTGTCCGCTGGCGGCGCGACCGCCTTCGGCGTGGAGGTCGGCAGGCAGCTGAGGTTCTTCTTGCCGTCCGGCTGGACCACGAACCAGGTGCCACCGACAGCCTGGCCCTTCCACTGGCCGGGCTTCTTGTCGCCGATGTAGCGGTAAACCGGCCAGCCAGAAATGGTGAGCTGACGGGTGCCGTCCTGACGGGTCACGCTGCTGACCTTGTCATCGGAGACGCCGGTGAGCTGCGGGTTGCCGTCGGTCAGCGCCGGGGGCCACACCTCGGCGCACTTGTCGACGCAGTTCGACGACGGCGGGTCGGCGGTGTCCTTGTCGAAGCGGTACAGGATCCAGCCGTCCTGGTCGGTGACCACCTTGCCCATCCGGGCAACGCTCTTGCCGACCAACTGCTCGGTCAGGTCGACGTTCGCGGGCGGCGCGTCGGCGACCGGCGCCTCCGCGGACGCCGAGGCCTCGGGTTCAGCCGTCGCGGTGGGCTCGGCCGCGGCGACGGCGACCGGCTCGGCCGCGCTCGAGTTCGCCCCGTCGTAACCCGCGGGAGCGCAGGCCGTTAGTGCGACCATCGCGCTCGCGACGATGACGGTCCGCTTCATCTGTGCCACGTGCCCTCCTCATTCTTGGCAGTTCACCCATAGGTACGGAGAGCGGGCTGTCAAGGTTGAAGTAGTAACAGTGGTCAATTTCACGCGAATTGATTGAACCGATTCGGGCGGACGTCCGTACGCCCCCGGAGCGGGCTGTCAGCCGAAAAGCAGATCGACGCCAGTCATTGTGACAATGACTGGCGCCGATACGGTACGCGAGACTACAACGGCACCGTGACCAGCGGACTCGCCACACCGGTGGCATCCACCGACTGCACCTGGAGCTGCTTGATCTCCTCGGCCAGGGCTGACGTCGACGCACTCAACTCGAGGCCCTGCGGTCGGGTGTTGGTGCCATAGCCGTCATTGGGCACCGACCAGCTCGAGACAACCTCGGTGCTGCCGTTCTTGCGCACCACCACCAGCCGGCACGTGCGTGGGCCGGGCAGCTTCCGCAAGCTGAAATTGATCCGGGTGCCGTACTCCCGCTTCACCAGGAACATGGTGGTCTGCACACCGGTGGTCGGGTCGGTGGCCTCGACCTGATCGCCCTCCTCCTCGGTGCCGCCGACACCCGGGCCGCTCGGCGGGGCCGTCGGCCCGATCGTCGCCGGCTCGCTCGGTGCGCTCGGTGCGCTCGGCGTCGAACCGGCGAGCGGCGACGGCTCGCTGTCGGTCACGCTGACGAAGCCATACCCGCTCAACCCGCCGAAGACCACCACCGCGGCGGCCGTCGCGAGCATCTGACGAAACCGGGTGCGACGCCGGTCGGCCCGGACCGCGCCCAGCGTCCGGTCCAGCAGCGCCGGGTCGGTCGCCGTCTGCTCCAGCGCCATCATCGTCTCGCCGTCGATGTCGGAGAGCAGCCCCACCACCGGCACCATCGTCTCCAACTCGGCCGCGCACGCCCAGCAGGTGGCGAGATGCTCCTCGAACCGCTCAGTGTCCTGCTCGTCGAGCACGCCGAGCGCGTACGCCGCGACGTCCATGTGGTCCGGCCGGCTCATTCTGTCACCCCCCGCTCCTGCAGAGCCGTACGCAGCGCGCGCAACGCGTAGTAGACACGCGACTTGGCGGTGCCGAGTGGCAGCCCCAACTCCTCAGCGGCCTCCGGCACCGTCCGCCCCCGGAAGTACGTCGAGATCAGGATCTCCCGGTGCGACTGGCTGAGCGTACGCAGCGCGTCCGCCACCGTCATCGTCCGCAACACCCGGTCGGTGCTGTCCGCCTCCGCGAAGGCGGTGAGATCCCGGTCGTACGTCTCCGGCGGGCGGGCCTCCTGGCTGCGGTGCTCGTCGATGGCGATCCGGCGGGCCACCGTGACCAGCCACGGCCGCAGCGAACCCTGCCCCTGCGTGCCCAACCGGTGTGCGTTACGCCAGGCCCGCAGCAGTGTCTCCTGGACGATGTCCTCCGCACGCTGCCGGTCCCCCCCGGTGAGTCGCATGACGAACATCAGCAACGGGCCGGCGTGCTCGGCGTAGAGCAACCGGATCAGCTGGTCGGAGTGGCTGGCCTCGGTTGACGTCGCCTGATGACGCCCGGGCGCCGGTCGCGGCGTCACCGGACCATTCTGGCGAGACGTCGCGCGCGCGTCGACCCCCCGAGCTGACGACGTCGGCCGAGACGAGGACCGCGCCGACATCCAGTCCGCGCGTACCGCGTCGCCATGCCAACCGGCCGCCACCGCATGCATGCAGACCTCCGGGGTGTCCGAAACCATCGCCGGCCCACGAAGCGAGCCGCCCGGTGGTACGCAGCACCGTCCCCAGCGGATCAACAAACGCCGAAAAAAGTTCTGCGCGGCCGTCGGCGGGCAGTCAGCGGCGTACGGAGAACAGGCCCGGCGGTGGCGGATCGGAGCCGGTGGCGTCGGCGTCCCGGACCACCTGCGCACCGCCGGCGAAGCGGTCCAACTCGTCACCGGCCACCACCCGGCCGGGGAACCAGTCGCCCGCGGCGCGCCGGGTCAGCTCCGGCACCGGCGGCGTGGCCCGCCCAGCGACCAGCACCAGGTTTCCGTACCGGCGGCCACGCAGCACCGCCGCGTCGCCCACCAGACAGGCCTGCGGCAACACCGAACGGACCGTGGCAACCTGCCCACGCGCGTGCCGCAGCGGCGGCCCGTCGGCCAGATTCGCCAAATACCAGCCGTCGGGGCGGAGCACCCGCGCCACCTCGGCCGTGTATTCCACGGACGTGAGGTGCGCCGGAGTACGGGCACCGGCGAACACGTCGGCGACCACCACGTCGTAACTGGCGTCCCGGGTGGCGGTCAACACGGCCCGCGCGTCCTCCACGCGCACCCGCAGCCGGGCATCGGACGGCCACGGCAACGCCCGGCGGACCAGCTCCACCAGAGCGCCGTCCACCTCGGACACCCGCTGGGTGGAGCCGGGCCGGGTGGCGGACACGTACCGGGGCAGGGTCAGGGCGCCGCCGCCCAGATGCAGCACCCGCAGCGGCTCGCCCGGCGGTGCGATCAGGTCCACCGCGGCGGCCAACCGCCGCACGTACTCGAATTCCAGGTGAGTGGGGTCGGTCAGGTCGACGTGCGACTGCGGTGCGCCGTCCAACAACAGCGTCCACGAGCCGGCCCGGTCCTGGTCCGGAACAAGCTCGGCCTGCCCCGTGTCCACCTGCTCGACCACCCGGTCAGCCGCCCGTTTACGTCCCATCCTGACCAGTCTCCGCGTTCAACGGGCCGCGCGGGCCGCAGCGGTCAACGCGCGGTGCAGCAGTCGGGAATCGCCGAGCAGGGCACGCAGTCGGCGCTCCAGCCCGGCGATCGGGATCAGATTCTGTGGGGCTCGCGGATCCTTGTACGGGGTGGAGGCGAAACGAGGCAGGGTGACCAGCGACAGGTCGGCCAGCTCGATCGCCGCCTCGACGGGCAGGTCGGCAGAGCACTCCACCCGCACGATGCCCGCCCACGGCGCACCGACCGCCACCGGCAGCCGCAAATACCACGACCAACCACCCCAGGCTGTGCCCAACCGGAACACCGGCGAACGCTCACCCGACGCCAAACCGGTCACCACCGCAGTCAGCCGGGCATCCAGGTACTGGCTGTGCTGGGTCTTGATATAGCCGAGCGTGCGCGGCAACTGCCGGCGACTCCGCAACGGGCCGTCCACCACCAGCAGGTCACCGTCGACCCGGGCGGCGTCGGACACCGCCACCTCCAGCGCGGTCAGCGGGCCCTGCACGGCGGCCGGCAGTTTCGCCAGCTCACCGGTGCCACCCACCCGGTGCACCGGGTAACGAATCGCACCGGCCACCACATCCTGCGCCGACGGGCTCGCGGTGAACAGACCCCGACCAACCCGGGTGCCGGCCAACTGCGCGGCACCCCGACCCAGGTCGCACCGGACCACCCCGGCCGCGTACGAGGCGGCCAACCCGGGGAACGACCCGCCGTCCGTCTCCGCCGTCCAGATGCTCGCGTCGATCCGGCGCACCCCGTCGACCATCAACACCACGTCGGGTGCCCGCACCCCTGGGCGTACCCCGATCGCCCGCCAGTCCACGGCGGGCAACTCCACGTCGGCCTCGACCTGCGCGCTGCTCTGCGCTGCCGGCCCGGCGGCGGACGCCTCGAACGACGCCCCGTACGCCGGGTCCCACGAGTCGACAAAGAACGCGGCGTCACTCAACGGGTGAGCCTTTCGTTCGCGACTGCGGGGCTCCGCTGCGCTGCACTCCTCGCGCTCACCGGCCGGTCCGTTCGATGCGCGCCGACCGGGCATCCTTGCGCACCTCGAAGCGGACCGGGATCCGCTCGGCCAGCGCCGGCACATGGGTGACCACGCCGACCATCCGGTCACCCCGGGCGGCCAGATTTTCCAACGTGGCGGCGACCGTGTCGAGGGTGGCCGCGTCGAGCGTGCCGAAGCCCTCATCCAGGACGATCGACTCCAGGCTCGCCGCCGTGGTCGACATCCCCGCCAGCTGCTCGGAGAGCGCCAACGCCAGCGCCAGGGACGCCTGGAACGTCTCACCGCCGGAAAGGGTGCGAACGCCCCGGCGTAGCCCCGCGTCGTGGTGGTCGACCACGACGAACTCACCCTTGTCGTGCACCAACTCGTACTGGCCGGAGGAGAGCTCCCGCAGGATCCCCGACGCACCGTCGACCAGCAGGTCCAACGCCTCGGCCAGCAACCACCGTTCGAAGTTGTTGGCCCGCAGGTGCCCGGCCAACGCACGGGCCACCTGCGCCTCCCGCTCGTGCCCGGCCCGCTGCTCGCGTAGCGTCCCGGCCTGCTCGCGACGCTCCCGCAGCCGCCGCCGGTCGGCATCGGCCCGCTCCACCGCCACGGTCGCGGCGTGCACCGGGTCGTCACCGACCGGCACGTCGGCGGTGGCGAAGATGCCGGCGATACGCCGCTGCACCGCGTCGGCCTTCGCCTCGGCCTCGGCGACGTCGACGGCCAAACCGGCTCGGTCGGCGCGGCGGCGGTCCGCCTCGGTCGTCGCCCAGCCGGTCAACGCGGCCCACGCGGCGGCCACGTCGTCCCGATCGGTCGCGGGCGGGCCAAACCGGGCCAGCCCGTCGCGGGAGGTGTCGAAGGCCCGCCACGCCGCCCGCAGCCGCTCCTCGGCGGCGTCCACCCCAGCCCGGGTCTGGCGGGCGGTCTCACGGCCGGCCCGGACCGCGGTCGCCGCCTCGTCCAGCGCGCGCCGCAACCGGGCATGCTCGGCCAACTCCCGGTGCAGCACCGCAGGCTCGGCCGCGCCGGCGAGTTGCCCGTCCAGCTCAGCCAATCGGGCTTCCAACTGCTCCTGACGGGCCCGCGCCTGCACCAGCAGCCGCTCCAGGTCACGCGCCGCCGCGTCCCGCTGTTGTACGGTCGCCTGCGCCGCCTTGGTCGCGGCCCGCGCCGCCTTGCCCGCCGCCGTCGCAGCCGCCACCGCCGAATCGGCCGGCACCGCCGGCACCCGCGCCACCGGCTGCTCGCAGACCGGGCAGGCCGCGCCGGCATGCAGGTGCACCCGCAGGCTGACCGCCAGGTCGGTGGCCTTCGCCTCCTCGTGCGCCCGGAAAGCCGCCTCCAACTCGGCATCGGCCCGCTCGGCAGCCGTGCGGGCGACGGCCAGCGCGGCCACCGCCGTAGCGTGCTCGTCGTTCGCCGCACTCACCGCAGCACGGACCGTGTCGGCCTCGCCGGACAGCCGGTCCCGATCGTCGTACGCCCGCAGCAGCAGTCGCACCGCGCTCTCGTCGCCGGCACCAGCCAGCTCGCCGCGCAGCTTCTCCTCCCGCTCCTCGGCCAGCGACACGCCGGTCGCCGCAGCCTCGGCCTCGGCCCGCGCCGAGGTAACCGCGCGAGCCACCTCGGCCACCCCGGCGGGCGCACGCACCCCGGCCAACACGGTCAGCTCGTCGTCGAGGGCGGTCAGCGCCGCCGCAGCCTCCCGGGCGGCGCCTCTGGCCGACGCCAGCTCCGGCACCGCGGCGGTCACCGTGGCCGCCAGCTCGGCCATCCGGTCGACCCGAGCGTCGGCCTCGGCCAACGCCTCGTCGTCCACGCCAGTGAGCCCGGCGAGCAACTGGTCGACCGCGTCGAGTCGGGCATCCGCCTGCGCGGCGCGCGCCGTCGCCTTCTTTTGCACATCCTCGTAGACGCCGAGGCCGAGCAGGTTGACCAGGATCTGCTGTCGGGTCGCCGGCTTGGCGTGCAGGAAATCGGCGAACTGCCCCTGCGGCAGCACCACACAGCTGGTGAACTGCTCGTACGGCAGCCCAACCGCCTCCAGCACCGCCTGCTCCATCTCGGCGGGAGTGCCGGCCACCACCTCGCCGAGGTCGTCCGGGCTCAACCCGGTGTCCAGCTTCGTCACGTCGAAGCCGGCCGGCATCAGCTGCAACCCCGCGTTCGCGGTCTTGACGTTGCCCCGGCCGTCCCGGCGCACCACCCGGGTGGCCACATAGCGGGCCCCGCCAGACTCGAAGACCAACCGCACCCGGGCCTCGGTCGCCGACGGAGCGAGCGCGTTCGCCAACCCTCGGGCGCCACCCCACCGGGGCACCATCCCGTAGAGGGCGAAGCAGATGGCGTCCAGCACCGTGGACTTGCCCGAACCGGTCGGGCCGATCAGGGCGAAGAAGTCGGCGTCGGTGAAGTCGACGGTGGTGTCGTCCCGGAAGACCGTGAACCCGGCCATGTCCAGCCGCATCGGACGCATCAGTGCTCGACCTCCTCGAAGAGCTCGTCGAAGAGCTCCCGGACGCCCTCGTCGGCGTGGCCCCGGCTGTCCAGGTAGTCGGCGAACAACTCGCGGGGGGAACGCCCCGAGCGTTGCGCGATGCGGGCACCGCTGCCCGGCGCGGCCAGCAGCTCCGGGTCGATTCGGATCTCCAGCGCACGGGGAAGCAGCTCCTGGACCTCCTCACGCAGGCCGGCGCGGGGTTGCTCCCGCACGTACACCCGCAGCCAGGCATCCGGCGCCTCGATCTCGGCGAGCTGGGCCAGGGTGCCGCGCACCGTACGCAGCGCGCTCGCCGCGGTGACCGGCACCTCACGCACCCGGGCGGCGGTGCTGGCGGTCACCTCGACCATCGTCACCGAGGGGACATTTTCCTGCTCACCGAAGTCGACCGCGAGCGGGCTGCCGCTGTAGCGCACCGGGCAGGGGCCGGCGACCCGCTGCGCCCGGTGCAGATGGCCCAGCGCCACGTAGTGCGCGGTGGCCGGAAAGACGGTGGCCGGAACGGCGTAGCCCAGCACGGTGTGCGCGTCCCGTTCGCCGCCGCCGGTGGCCGCGCCGGTCACCGTCAGGTGCGCGGTGACCAGGTGCACCCGGTCCGGTTCGCGGAAACCCTCGGTCAGCCGCCCCAACACCCGGCCCAGGTGGTCGGCGTACGTCTGATTGGTCTCCGCGGCGGTCAGCTCGTACATCTCCAGGGCGCGGATCGCGTACCGCTGGGACAGGAACGGCAGCGCGGCCAGCTGCCACCGCTCGCCGTCGGCAGTGACGCCGTCGATCACGTGCTCGTCCGGATCTTCCCGCACTCCGCCGCGCAGCGTGATGCTGGCGGCATCAGCCCACGGGCGCAGCGCGTCCAGCGCGGGGCCATTGTCGTGGTTGCCGCCGATCGCGACCACGTCCGCGCCGGTGCGACGCAACGCGGTCAACGCCCGGGTGACCAGGCGGGTCGCCTCCGAGGTTGGCGCGGCGGTGTCGTAGAGGTCGCCAGCGACGATCACCAGATCCGGCTGCTCGGCGCGTGCGATGTCGATCACGCCGGCCAGCACGGCCTTGTGCTCCTCGGCCCGGGACTGCCCCTTGAGCACCTTTCCCACGTGCCAGTCGGAGGTGTGCAGGATCTTCATTGCTGTGCTTGCCTTCCGTTCGCGACTGCGGGGCTCGCAAGCTCGCTCCTCGCGCTCACCTGTGCTTGCCTTCCGTTCGCGACTGCGGGGCTCGCAAGCTCGCTCCTCGCGCTCACCTGTGCCGGCCCTACCTAGAACGGGATGTCGTCGTCGGTGCTGCCGCCACCGGAGCCCACCACGGCGAACGGGTCGGCCGACTGGGTGATCGAGCGCAGCGTCTCCGATGGTGCCCGGCCCGCCTCGGAGACCCGGGTGGCCCAGGCCGGGAACGGGAACTCCAGGCAGAGCGGCACCGGAATGTCCGGCTGGTTGACGAACATGGTGCCCGGCTTGGCCAGCAGCGCCCGCTGTCGCTGGGCGGGCGGGAGGAAGCCGTACTCCGGGCGGGAAGCCTCGGCCGGGTCGAGCCGCCCGACCACCCGGATCGCCGAGTTGGTGACGATGCGCCGCTCCACCTCGCTCGCCGTCTGCTGCGCGCCGATCAGGATCACCCCGAGCGAGCGGCCCCGCTCGGCGATGTCCAGCAGGACCTCCTTGATCGGGGAGGAGCCCTCCCGGGGGGCGTACTTGTTGAGCTCGTCGAGGACGACGAAGAGCAGCGGCTTGGCGGTGCCGGACTTCTCCTTGCGCTCGAACTCGCTCTTGAGCGTCACGCCGACCACGAACCGTTGGGCGCGATCCGGAAGATTGTGCAGGTCAACCACGGTGACCTGCGCCGACTCGCTGGTGTTGATGGAATGCGGGCGGCGGGTGGTGAGGTCACCGCGGATCAGCCGGGCGAGGTCCTTCTTGCTGCCGATCAACCGCCGGGCGAACGCGTTGACGGTGCCCAGACCGACAGCGCTGCCCGCCCAGTCGGAGCGGGTCTCGTCGTTGTTGAGCTGATCGACGATGTGGTCGACCAGATCGCCGTAGGAGCCGAGCCGAACCCCGTCGATGCTCACCCCGCCGTCCGCGGGCTGGGCGTAGCGAGCCAGGTGCGCGGTCACCGAGTGGACCACCATCGTGTACTGCTGGCGCTCGTCGTCGGCGTCGGCGAAGACGTACGGCAGGAGCCGGTCGGCGCAGAACTCGCTGAGCGTCCAGTAGAACGAGTCGACCCCCGTCAGCCGGCTGCTCACATCCGGCGTGCCGGCCGCGTCACCGACGCGGGGAGGGGCGTACACCCGCACGTCCGGGAACGCGCCGGCACTCAGACCGAGCTTCGCGTACGCCGCGCGGGTGGGCTCGTCGAGGCGCGTATTGGGGTGGTCCAGGAAAAGCAGGTCCTCACCCTTGACGTTGAAGATCAGCGCCTTGGCGTTGACCGCGTCGCCGCCCAGCACCCCGGAGCGGAAGACCGAGTAGAGCAGGAAAGTGGCGAAGCTGGTCTTGGTGGCCACCCCGGAGATGCCGGAGATGGAGACGTGCGCGCCCCGGCTGCCGTCGAGGAAGTCGGCGTTGAGGTAGACCGGGACCCCGTCACGACCCATCCCCATCGGGATGCGCCGCTCCATCCGGTCGAAGTGCAACGCACGCGCCCGGGCGTCGCCCTCGGCGCGGTGCACCACCGCACCCGGGGTCGGCGGCACGTAGAGCTCCGGATCGACCCGGGTGGTGGTGACCTCGGCGGCCTCCTGCACCTGCGCGGGCAGCGTGCCGTCGGCGATGGCGAACACGTCGGAGTCGAACTGGGCACCCTCGTGCCGAGCGCGGACCTGGGTGACGACGCCGGCGATCGTCACCGGCTCCCGGTCGGGCAGCTCTCGCCGGGTGACCACGACGTCGTCGAGTTGGAGATAGCTGCCGGGTGCCACGGCCGTCCAGAACTGTAACGGAGTGGCGTCGGCGGTGCCCAGCACCCGCCCGACCGCCTCGCCAGGGCTGTCGAGGTCGGCGTCGGTCATCGGGCGACTCGGGTCGGTCGGGCAGCACGGTCGGGAACCATGCTGTGCATCCTGCCCGAGGAGTACGACAGGTCGCCACGCGACGCGTCGGACGACACCATGCTCCGTCACGCTCCTGACGCTGGGTGTGTAGCCGAGGACAGTGTGTCGCAGTCTGGGTGTACGGTCATCGATCGCTCAACCTCCGTGCCAGGGTCGCGTTATCTAGACATGGAGCCTGCATGAATGACGACTTCGGCACCTTCGTCTCGACCAGTGGTCCCCGGCTCTGCTGACCGGCTGAGGCAGTTCTTCCGGTCGTCGCTGTCCGAGACTGTGTTCGCAACGGTGACGGACTTGGGGGCGGCGTCAGCAACAGCCCGTTGTTGTATCAACGGCCCAGGATCGGCAACGACCGAACCTGGACCGAATCCTCACCGAGGACGACAATGGCTCCCCGGTGAAGGTCATCCATCACCGGCGGCAGGTTGGCAAGGATGATTGCCACCACCTTGGGTGACAGGTTGTTGTCGACCAGGAACCTCACGCCGCATGCCGCAAGGGCAGTTCCCGTTCCCGCACCGCCTGGGCGGCGTATTGCAGGGCATCCCACCCATAACCGAGGCATCGATGGTGATTCGTTCGAACCTCATTCAGCCATCGTAGTCGCGTTGCCCGCCTGCTCCGGTGTTACAAGCGGGCGTGGCGGAGCATGAGGACGCCGTCGTCGGCGGCGAGCACGTGCCGCAGTGGCAGCTGCCGAGGTGGCACGGTCTCGCCCGCGGCGATCCGGCCCGGCCCGGGGCCCGCCAACAGCGGCGAGACGGTCAGGCACAGCTCGTCCACCAGGTCGGCGGCGGTGAGCGCGCCGAACAGGTGTGGGCCGCCCTCGCAGAGCAGTTGGGTAAGCCCGCGTCGGTGCAGCTCGGCGAGGCCGGCGGCCAGGTCGACCCGGTCGGTGCCGCAGCGCAGCAGGTCGGCGACGTCGGTCAGGCCGGGTGGCGGGTCGGCGTCGGCGTGGGTGAGCACGATCGGGCGGGTCGGTGCGTCGGCGAAGGCGGCCTGTGTCGGATCCAGGTCGAGCGAACCGGAGACGACCACCAGCGTCGGGTACTCGGTCAGCCCGTGTTCGCGGCGCCAGGCGCGGCGCCGCTCGTTGAGGCGGACCGCCCGGTACCCCTCGTGGCGAAACGTGCCGGCGGCCACCACCAGCGCGTCGCAGACCATCCGCAGCAGGCCGAACACCCGCTTGTCCGGCTCGCCGGAGAGCCCGGCGGAGTAGCCGTCCACGGTGACCGCGCCGTCCAGGCTGGCGACGAAGTTGACCCGGAGCCGAGGTTCGGCGGCGCGGCCGTAGAGGGCGGTCAGTGCGGCGTCGTCGAGCGGCTGCGTCGACGGCTCTGGCCAGAGCCGTCGGATCGGGATTCCGACGGTCATTCGCTGGCCGGACCGGTGACCGGAGGGGTCGGTTCGGCGGTACGGTGCTGGCAGTCGCACCAGTTCCGGCCCGGGCAGTCGTCGTGTCGCCGGGCCCGGCACGCTCGGCAGATCATGCTCGCAGCCTAAGCCGCAGGAGGACAGGGCCAGCATGCCGCGTCAGATCTTCCAGCTCAAGATGTCCCTCGTCGGCGTCCGCCCGCCGGTGTGGCGCCGGGTGCTCGTTCCGGCCGGTTACACGCTGGACCGGCTGCACCGGGTGGTGCAGCACGCGATGGGTTGGCGGGACTGCCACCTGCACTCGTTCGAGATCGACGCCGTGCAGTACGGCGAGCCCGACCCGGATGGGGAGTTGGCGCTGCACGACGAACTGGACGTGCGGCTGGACGCGGTGCTCGGCAAGGGCAGCCGGTTCTCCTACACGTACGACTTCACTGACTGGTGGGAACACGACCTGGTCGTGGAGGACGCGCTGGCCGTCGATCCCGACGAGCGGTACCCGGTCTGCCTGGCCGGCGAACAGGCCTGCCCGCCGGAGGGCATCGGCGGGCCGTCGGGCTATCAGGCGCTACTGGTCGCGTTGGCCGACGGGGCTGACCTGGCCGACCCGCGGGACGCGATGTTGCGTGATTGGGCGGGCTCCCGCTTCGACCCGTCCCGCTTTGACCCGCGCCGGACAACCACCCTCCTGCGTCGTTTCTGCTAGCCCCACCCTGCCCCTGGTCGCGTAGATCGCCTGGTGGTAACGATCTGGGAACGCTCCCATCGTCCTATTGACACTCCCGTTACCTGTCGGCAATCTCATGGGAGCGCTCCCGAGATGGCCTGTGTCACTCACCCATCCCCGGCCTGGCGCGATGAGCACCCCCCACCACACATCCAGCCTCACCACCGGAAAGAGGGGTCAGCGAATGAGCGTCACCACGCGGCGTACCCGCCTGGCGGCCGCTGCCCTGGCCGCGATCACCGCAATCGGCGGTCTCGCAGCCTGCGGCAACGACGACGACAAGCCAGCAGCCGGCGAGAAGCCGGCCAAGTTGGTCGTCGACACCTTCGGCGAGATGGGCTACGACGAGCTCGTCAAGCAGTACGAGAAGGACACCGGCATCAAGGTCGAGCTGCGCAAGACCGCGCAGCTCGCCGAGTACCGGCCGAAGCTGGTCCGCTACCTGGCCACCGGCAAGGGCGCGGCGGACGTCACTGCCCTGGAAGAGGGCATCCTCAACGAGTTCAAGCCCAACGCGCGCAACTGGTCCGACCTCGCGCCGCTGGTCTCCGACCACTCCAAGGAGTTCCTGCCCTGGAAGTGGGAGCTGGGCAAGGCGCCGGACGGTCGGCTGATCGGCCTGCCGACCGACGTCGGCAGCCTCGCGGTCTGCTACCGCAAGGACCTGTTCCAGGCGGCCGGTCTGCCCACCGAGCGCGACCAGGTGTCGGCGCTCTGGCCGGACTGGAAGGGCTTCCACGACGCCGGTCTGAAGTACAAGCAGGGCAGCGGCGGCAAGGCGTTCATCGACTCGATCACCGCCGTCTCCAACGGCGTGATGTTCCAGGGCAACGGTGACCTGTTCTACGACAAGGAAGACAACATCATCGCGGACACCAGCCCCGCGGTAAAGAACGCCTGGGACACCGCGACGTCGATGGCAGACATCTCCGCCAAGGCGCAGACCTGGTCGCCGGAGTGGTCGGGTGGCTTCAAGCAGGGCACCTTCGCGGCCACCTTCTGCCCGTCCTGGATGCTCGGCATCGTGTCGGACAACTCCGGTCCGGCCAACAAGGGCAAGTGGGATGTCGCGTCCGTGCCGGGCGGCGGCGGTAACTGGGGCGGCTCGTGGCTCGCCGTTCCGGCGCAGAGCAAGTACCCGAAGGAGGCGGCGAAGCTCGCCGAGTACCTCACCAACGCGAAGAGCCAGGTGGAGGCCTTCAAGCTCAAGGGCCCGCTGCCCACCAACCTGGAGGCGCTGAAGAACGACGCGTTCACCAGTTACACCAACGAGTACTTCAGCAACGCGCCGACCGGCAAGATTTTCGGGGAGAGCGTCGCCAAGATCCAGCCGACCCACCTGGGTCCGAAGCACCAGGCGGTCAAGGAGAACGCGCTTGAGCCGGCCCTGCGGGCGTTCGAGAGCGGGCAGGCCGACAAGGCGAAGGCCTGGGAGCAGTTCACGAAGGACGCCAAGACTCAGGGCGCCTTCTGAGTGATTCCCCTGCCGGTGGCGTTCGGGGCTTCCCGGACGCCACCGGCCGGTCCCCTCCGCGTAGCGCCCTGCGCGAGGGCCCCCGGGCCTCGCCGGAAAAGGAATTTCGCATGAGCCTGTCGGCCACGACGGCACCGCCGTCGCCAGCAGCACCGCCTTCTCCCGATCTCCCTTCCCGGCAGCGCCGGGGAAGGCTACTCAACCGCCTCGATGTCAAGTACTCGCCGTACCTCTACATCGCCCCGTTCTTCCTGATCTTCGGTGCATTCGGGCTGTACCCGATGGTGCGTACCGCCTGGATGTCGCTGCACGACTGGGACATGATCGGCGAGCACTCGTTCATCGGCTTCGACAACTACACCCGGCTGTTCTCCGACGAGTACTTCTGGAACGCGCTGGTCAACACGTTCGGCATCTTCGCCCTGTCGACCATCCCGCAGCTCCTGCTCGCCCTCTTCCTGGCGAACCTGCTCAACCGGACCTTCCTGCGCGCCAAGACCTTCTTCCGGATGGCCATCTTCATGCCGAACGTGGTCTCGGTGGCCGCGGTCGCGATCGTCTTCGGGATGCTCTTTCAGCGGGAGTTCGGCCTGTTCAACTGGCTGCTCAGCTTCGTCGGTGTCGACCCGGTCGACTGGGACGGACAGCGGTGGAGTTCCTGGTTCGCCATCTCCACCATGGTCAACTGGCGGTGGACCGGCTACAACACCCTGATCCTGCTCGCTGGCATGCAGGCGATTCCGAAGGACCTCTACGAGGCAGCGGCAATCGACGGCGCCAGCCAGTGGCGGCAGTTCTGGCAGATCACCCTGCCCATGCTCAAGCCCACCTTCATCTTCGTGGTCATCCTGTCCACGATCGGCGGCATGCAGCTCTTCACCGAGCCCCTGCTGTTCGCCAACGGCAACATCCTCGGCGGCAACCAGCGGCAGTTCCAGACGCTGGCCATGTACATGTACGAGATGGGCATCCAGAACCTGAACACCGCAGGCTACGGAGCTGCGGTCGCCTGGGCGATCTTCATGATCATTGTCCTGGTGTCGCTGTTCAACTTCCTACTCGTCCGCCGCTCGGCGAAGTGAGGAGAGACCGATGATCTCGGCTTCTCAGCGCCTGTGGCGCACCAGTCCACTGACTTACGTGGCACTCGTCCTGGCGGCGCTGCTGTCGATCTACCCGTTCTACTACATGATGGTGATCGGCACTCGCAGCCTGGACTCCATCAACGACGTGCCGCCGCCGCTTACCCCGGGCGGGGCGTTCGGTGACAACTTCGGGCGCGTGCTCGACAACGACGCCGCCAACTTCCTCACCGGCATGATGAACTCGATCATCGTCTCCTCGGTGGTCACCCTGTCGGTGGTGCTCACCGGTTCGCTGGCCGGGTTCGCCTTCGCCAAGCTGCGGTTCAAGGGCAGCAACGCTCTCCTGCTGGCGATCATCATCACCATGATGATCCCGACCCAGATGGGGCTCATCCCGCTCTGGGGCATGATGCAGGACCTGGGGTGGTACGACACCCTCTACGCGGTCACCGTGCCGTTCCTGGTCAGCGCCTTCGGGGTGTTCATGATGCGGCAGTACGCCAGCCAGGCGATCTCCGACGAGCTGATCGAGGCGGGTCGCGTCGACGGGGCGAGCACGTTCCGGATCTACTGGAGCATCGTGCTGCCCGCGCTGCGCCCCGCCGCCGGCGTCCTCGGTCTGCTGACCTTCATGGAGACCTGGAACTCGTTCATCTGGCCGTACGCCATCCTCACCCCGGAGAACCCGACCCTGCAGGTCTCGCTCTCCTTCCTGTCGTACGCCTACTACACCGACTACTCCCAGGTGTTCGCCGCCACGGCGATCGGCACGATTCCCCTGGTGCTCGTCTTTCTCGTGTTTGGCCGCCAGATCATCGGCGGGATCATGGAAGGTGCCGTCAAGTCGTGAGCAACCCCGCCAGCCCATTCGCCGTCGATGTCCTCGAGGAGCGCCCCGGGCTGACCTTTCCACCCGGTTTCCTGTGGGGGGCCGCGACCGCGGCGTACCAGATCGAGGGGGCAGCGGCCGTCGACGGCCGTACCCCGTCGATCTGGGACACCTTCAGCCACACCGACGGTCGGGTCCTCCTCGGGCACACCGGCGACGTGGCCTGCGACCACTACCACCGGCTCGGCGACGACGTCGCGCTGATGGCCGAGATGGGCCTCAAGTCGTACCGTTTCTCGGTCTCCTGGTCCCGGGTGCAGCCCGGCGGCACCGGCGCGGCCAACCCGCAGGGTCTGGATTTCTACCGGCGGCTGGTCGACGAGTTGCTGGCCAACGGCATCGAGCCGTGGCTGACCCTCTACCACTGGGACCTGCCACAGCCCCTGGAGGACGCCGGGGGCTGGCCAGCCCGGGACACCGCGGCCCGCTTCGCCGACTACACGACGCTGCTCGCCGACGCGCTCGGTGACCGGGTGCGCTACTGGACCACGCTGAACGAGCCGTGGTGCTCCGCGTTCCTCGGCTACGGCTCCGGCGTGCACGCCCCCGGCCGCACCAACGGTGTGGACGCGGTGCGGGCCGGCCACCACCTGATGCTCGGTCACGGCCTGGCCGTGCAGGCACTGCGGGCCGCCCGCCCGACCGCCGAGGTGGGCGTGACGGTCAACCTCTACCCGGTCGATCCGGCCAGCGACACCCCTGCCGACGCGGACGCGGCCCGGCGGATCGACGCGTTGGCGAACCGGTTCTTCCTCGATCCGTTGCTGCGCGGGTCGTACCCGGATGACCTGGTGGCCGACCTGAGCACGGTGACCGACTTCGCCCACGTGCGCGACGGTGACCTGGCGACCATCTCCACGCCGCTGGACCAGGTCGGAGTCAACTACTACAGCCGGCACGTGGTCGCCGCAGCGATCGAGGGCGGCGAGGCCGACCCGGCCCCCTCGTGCTGGCCGGGCAGCGAGGACGTCCGGTTCGTCACCCGCGGCGTCCCGGTCACCGACATGGGCTGGGAGATCGACGCACCGGGCCTGGTCGAGACGCTGCGCCGGGTGCACGACTACACCGACCTGCCCCTGTACGTCACCGAGAACGGCTCGGCGTTCGTCGACACGGTGGTCGACGGGCAGGTCGACGACGTCGAGCGGCTGGCCTTCTTCGACGCCCACCTGCGCGCCGCGCACGAGGCGATCGACGCAGGAGTGCCCCTGCGGGGATACTTTGCCTGGTCGTTGATGGATAATTTCGAATGGGCCTGGGGCTACACCAAGCGCTTTGGCATGATCCACGTCGACTACGACACTCAGGTACGCATCCCCAAGTCCAGCGCCAAGTGGTACGCCTCGGTGATCCGGCGCAACGGTCTGGCCGCACAATAGGCTCGGGCCAGCCATCAGGACGGTCCTGGCGTCCACCTCTCGCAGGTGGCGCCGGGTCCGCCCGCCGTCGGAGGAGCAGACGATGACAACGCAGCGCACCCGGTCGCTCGGGCGCCCGACCCTCGATGCGGTCGCGGCCCGCGCCGGCGTCGGCCGCGGCACGGTCTCCCGCGTGGTCAACGGCTCGCCCCAGGTCAGCCCGGAGGCCCGGGCCGCGGTCCAACAGGCCATCGCCGAGCTGGGGTACGTGCCGAACCGGGCCGCCCGTGCGCTCGTCACCCAACGGACCGACTCCGTCGCGCTGGTGGTGTCCGAATCCGGTGAGCGGGTCTTCACCGAGCCGTTCTTCGCCGCGATCGTCCGGGGGATCAGCTCCGGGCTGCTGGAGACGCCGATGCAGCTCTGGCTGGCCATGGCACAGTCGCCGGTGGAACGGGAGCGGGTCGAGCACCACCTGACCAACCAGCACGTCGACGGCGTACTGCTGCTGTCGTTGCACGACTCCGACCCGCTGCCGACGTTGCTTGAAGAGCGCGGCCTGCCCGCCGTGCTCGGCGGTCGGCCCGCCCGGATGCTGCAACCCGGCGCCCAGCCGGCCTGGTTCGTCGACGTGGACAACGTTGGCGGGGCCCGGCAGGCGGTGGAGTACCTGACGAGGCAAGGGCGACGCCGCATCGCCACCATCGCCGGGCCGCAGGACATGGGCGTCGGCCTGGCCCGGTTGACCGGCTACACCGAGGCGGTCAAGAGCAACGGGGCCGGCGTCAACCCCGACCTGATCGCGTACGGCGACTTCAGCGAAGGCAGTGGCGCGTCCGGTATGCGCCGACTGCTGGACGCCTGCCCGGATCTGGACGCGGTCTTCGTCGCGTCGGACCTGATGGCGTTCGGCGCGTTGCGTACCTTGCGTGAGGCCGGCCGGCGGGTGCCCGAGGACGTCGCGGTGATCGGCTTCGACGACGCGACGATCGCCCTCCGGGCGGACCCGCCGCTGACCACGGTCTTCCAGCCGGTCGAGGAGATGGGTCGGCAGATGGCCCGCCTGCTGGTCGCCCGGATCCGCGGCGAGGACCTTCCCGCCCCCCACATCCTCCTGGACACCCAGTTGGTCCACCGAGCCTCCGCGTAACCCACCCCGCCCCCGGCCCACCGCAGCCTGGCGTGGCCCGCTCGGCTCGGCCTGGCTCGCTCGGCCTGCCAGGCCGGCCCGGTCCGGACCCCGAGGGCTCGTCCCACTGCGGCCCGGCCCCGGGGGTTCGGTGCCGCCGACCGCCCCAGCGATGATCATGGTTTGCCGGGGACGAATCGCGATGAACAGGGCCATTGGGGTCAAGATTGCCGGGGTCAAAGGGCAAGGTCACGCTCGATCCTGGTTGTAGTGGCTTCTGTGGGGCTGGAGGCCACTACAACCAGGAAGTTGCACGATCTTGCGCGGCATGGGGGTGCCGCACCGCGCCCGGAGGGTGTGTCGCGCGGGGTGCGGGAGGGTGTGTCGCGCGGGGTGCGGGAGGGTGTGTCGCGCGGGGTGCGGGAGGGTATGTCGCGCGGGGTGCGGGAGGATGTGCCGCGCGCTGCGTGGAGGGTGTGTCGCGCGGGGTGCGGAGAGTGTGCCGCGCGCTGCGTGGAGGGTGTGTCGCGCGGGGTGCGGAGAGTGTGCCGCGCGCTGCGTGGAGGGTGTGGCGCACGGAACGTGGGGCCGGCCGGCCCCGATTCCACCGCCACGGTGACCCCGGCCATCGGACGAAATCCCCAGACGGAACAAATCGACGGCTCGGCGACTTGCCACGGTGGACGACGGGCGTGATCCACTCCATGTCGGCGATGTGGCGGTATCCGTGGGGCGAGACACCGCCACATCGGCGACATGGAGTCGATCACGCTCGAGTCGAGCCCTCGACGACGCTGGGGTGAGCCCAAGGAGACGAGCCACCCCACCCTCCAGGGGATAAATCGGAGAAATGCTCCCACGGCAGCCCACTGCTGATCGGGCTGCCGGAGGGGGCGCGGGAGGATGTGGAGCCGCGCGGCGGGTTCGGGGTTGGCGCAGTCAGGCGGGGGTGGGAGCCCAGCGGCGGAGCTCGCGTTTGGCGAGTGAGTTGCGGTGGACCTCGTCGGGACCGTCGGCCAGGCGCAGGGTGCGGGTCTGCGCCCAGAGCGCGGCCAGGGGAGTGTCCTGGCTGACGCCGGCACCGCCGTACCCCTGGATGGCCTTGTCGATCACCCACTCCGCCATCGCCGGGGTGCCGATCTTGATGGCCTGGATTTCGGTGTGTGCGCCCTTGTTGCCGACGGTGTCCATGAGCCAGGCCGTCTTCAGCACCAGCAGGCGGGCCTGTTCGATGCGCACCCGCGACTCGGCGATCCACTCCCGGACCACGCCCTGCTCTGCCAGCGGCCGCCCGAACGCGATCCGCCCGAGCGCCCGCTTGCAGAGCAGCTCCAATGCCCGCTCAGCCATTCCGATTAATCGCATGCAGTGGTGGATCCGGCCCGGGCCGAGCCGGGCCTGAGCGATGGCGAAGCCGGTGCCCTCGGCACCGATCAGATTTTCCGCGGGAACCCGGACGTCGGTGAAGTCGATCTCGGCGTGCCCACCGTGTGAACCATCGGTGTAGCCGAAGACGGTCATGCCCCGGCGGACGCTCACCCCGGGCGTGTCCCGGGGGACCAGCACCATGCTCTGCTGGCGGTGCCGGTCGGCGGCGGGGTCGGTCTTGCCCATCACGATGAAGATTTCGCAGCGCGGGTCCATCGCACCGGACGACCACCACTTGCGCCCGTTGATGACGTACTCGTCACCGTCCCGGGTGATCCGGGTGGCGATGTTGGTGGCGTCGGAGGACGCGACGTCCGGCTCCGTCATGCAGAACGCGGAGCGGATCTCGCCCTCCAGCAGCGGCATCAGCCAGCGTTGCCGCTGCGCGTCCGACCCGAACTCGGCCAGCAGCTCCATGTTGCCGGTGTCCGGTGCCGCACAGTTGACCGCCTCCGGCGCGAGGTGCGGGCTGCGCCCGGTCAGCTCGGCGAGCGGAGCGTACTGCAGGTTGGTCAGGCCGGCGCCGTAGCGCGGGTCGGGCAGGAACAGGTTCCACAGGCCGCGCTTGCGGGCCTCGGCCTTCAGTTCGGCCAGCACCGGGGTACGCGACCACGGGTCACCGGCGGCGACCTGCTCGGCGTGCACGGCCTCGGCCGGGTAGACGTGCTCGGTCAGGAACCGGGTCAGCTCGTCGCGCAACTCCTCGGTCCGGCTGTCGAATGAGAAGTCCATCACCGCTCCCTGGCGGCGGTCAGCCCGTGCGCGACCAGCGGTGCCACCATCTCGCCGATCCGGTCGAAGCCCTCGCCGAGCGTCTGCCCGAGCGTGTGGCGGTAGTGGATGCCCTCGCAGATCACCGCGAGCTTGAAACAGCCCAGCGCCACGTGCCAGTGCAGCGGCCCGACGTTCACGTCGCTGCGACCGGCGTACCTGTCGATCAGCTCGTCGCCGTTGGGGAAGCCGGCGCGCGGGCCGAGCCCGTCGGCGACCGGGTTGCCCGCAGCGGTGTCGCTGCCGCCCAGCACATCCCAGTACGTCAGGAGCAGCCCCAGGTCGGCGAGGGGATCGCCGATGGTGGCCATCTCCCAGTCGAGCACCGCGTGCACGGCCACCGGGTCGACCGAGGCGAGGAGATTGTCCAACCGGTAGTCGCCGTGCACGATCCGGCCGGCGTTCGCGCCCTCCGGGGCGGTCGCCGCGAGCAGGTCACGCAGCTCGTCGATGCCGGCCAGCGGGCGGCTGCGCGAGCGGTCGAGCTGCCCGCCCCAGCGGCGGACCTGCCGGGCCAGGTAGCCCTCCGGGTGGCCGAAGTCGCTCAACCCGACCGTGGACGGCTCGACGTTGTGCAACGCGGCGAGCGTGTCCATCATCGCCATGGCGAGAGTGCGGCGTCGCTCGTCACCCAGCGGGTCGGTCTGCGCGCGGGTGCGGAACACCTCGCCGGGCATTCGCTCCATGAGGTAGAACGGCGCGCCGATCACCTCCGGATCGGTGCAGAGCAGCAGCGCGCCCGGGACCGGCACCTCGGTCGACGCCAAGGCCGAGATGACCCGGAACTCGCGGGCCATGTCGTGCGCGGTCGCCAGCACGTGCCCGAGCGGAGGGCGGCGCAGCACGACCTCCCGGTCGCCGAGGCGCAGCAGGTAGGTGAGGTTGGACTTGCCGCCTGCGATCAGGTCGGCCCGCAGCGGCCCGACCACCAGCCCGGGTCGGTGCTCGGCCAGGTAACCGGCGAGTCGGTCCAGGGACACCCCGGCGGGAGAGGTGGGGACGGCACCCGGCCGCAGCGCATCGACGGCCGGATCACTCATCGGACTAGTTGATGGCAGCTCGCTCACGTTGTCAAGGTCAGATTTTCCCCTCGGGACATGCCTCTGCAACAGGGACGAAATGGTCAACAGTCAGGCTGGGACGCAGCCTGCCGGCCGCTCTTCGCCGGCCCGCCGAGCGGAGGGACAGACATGTTGCTGCGAGTTCGGGTCACCCTGCCGGACCGTCCGGGCACGCTCGGCCAAGTCGCCCGCACGCTGGGCGTCTCCGGGGCGGACATCGTCCAGGTGGTGGTCCTCGAACGACTCGGCGGGCGCGCGGTGGACGACTTCACGGTCGTCTGGCCGGGCGCGGCGCGGGTGGAGCGGCTGTTGGCTGGCCTCGCGGCGATTCCGGGCGTGCGGGTGGACGGTGTGTGGCGGGCGATCGGCGCGCCCACCACCACCGGTCAGGACGCGGAGCTGTTGGCCCAGGTCGCGGCCAACCCGGCCGACGGGCTGGCCACCCTGGTCGACGCGGTGCCGGGGCTGCTGGCAGCCGACTGGGCCGTCGCCGCCGTGGTGCCGGTCGACTGGGCGTCACGGACCGGCGGTGGCGGGGCAACCGTGGGGCACGCGAGTTGGCGTACCCCCGTACCCCTGCGGTTGCCGGAGGTGACCCCGCTGCGCGGTCGGTCGATGACCACGCCCGACGGCACCCACCACGCGATCGTGCCGTTCGGCCGGGCGGGTCTGGTGCTGGTGGTGGCCCGCGAGCACAGCGAGACCCTCTCCGCTGCCGCGTTCCACAGCACCGAGGTGGACCGGCTCACCCAGCTCGTCCGGGCCAGCGCGGTGATCCTCGGTGACCGGCTCGACCTCGTCGGGACGCCCCCGGTGGTCGCCAGCCCCTGAGCGGCCGGAGGAGTTCCCGGGCCGACACCGCTGAGCAACCGGGCGGCAACAGGCAGGGGTGAGGCTCTTAGCGGGGAAGGGAGCCAATCATGACGTTGTGGCGGATTCGAGCCACCGTGGACGACCGGCCGGGCTACCTGTCGGTGCTCACGGCGAGCCTTGCGCTGCGGGGGGTCAACATCCTCAGTGTGCAGGTGCAGCCCACCGAGCAGGGCGCGGTGGACGACTTCCTGGTCGACGCACCGGACACGCTCGACGAGGCTGAGCTGATCGCCGCCGTCGAGCGCGGTCGGGGTCGGGACTGCTGGGTGGCGCGCAGCGAGGCGCGCGGTCTGGCCGATCAGCCCACACGGGTGCTCGGGCTGGCCAACCGGCTGGTGCGTGACCCGGACTCGGCAGGCGAAGCGTTGCGGGCTCTGCTCGGCGCAGACTCGGTCAGTTGGCGGCCCGCGTCGACCGGCGTCGAACGGGGAATCACCGGCACCAGCATGCTGCTGGCCGACCCGGCGGGTGGTTCGTTCTCGCTGCGTCGGGCCGCGCCCGCCTTCACCCCGGCGGAGTACGCCCGGGCGCAGGCACTGGTCGAGTTGGCCGCCACCGTGGCACGTCGGGCCGCGGAACAGGTCACCCTGGTGCTGCCCGACGGGGCCGAGGTGGCCGTCCGGCCGGCCTGCGCGCACGACCTGTCCGGCGTGGTGGAGTTGCACGAGACGTGCTCACCGCGCAGCCGCCAGCAGCGTTACCTGGGTGGGGCGGTGCTGCCGCAACCGGCCCGACTGCGTCGGCTGTTGGAGCCAAGTCGAGGGCTGACCCTGATCGCCACGACCACCGGCCCCGGCGGCGCGGCGGAGTCGGTGGTCGCGATGGCGAACCTGCTCGGCGAGGGTGACGAGGCCGAGGTGGCGCTGCTGGTGCGTGACGACTGGCAGCGGCGGGGGCTCGGCTTCGCGCTACTGCGCCGGCTGGCCCAGCATGCCGACCACGCCGGGTACGCGGCGCTGGTGTTGCATGTTCAGGCCGAGAACGGCCCGATGCTGCGTACGCTGCGCCGACTGGGCCGCCCCAGCGTCGCGCACCGTGACGGCACTCTGCTCACCCTCACGGTCGGACTAGCCGTCACCGCAATGGCGGAAAGGGAGGGCACCTCCTTGGTGCCTGGCGCGTAGCAGGCGCCCTCCCCTGCGCCGCTGGTCAGGTGTTGGGGTAGCTGTTGTAGTCGGGGAAGTTGCCGTAGAGCCGGCTCTGGCCGCCGACGGTGACGGCATGCACCAGCAGATCGCCGCCGACGAACGCGCCCTTCCAGGAGGCGCCCCGGCCGCCGAACGGCTCGTCCCGGTCCCCCCGCGAGCGCGGCTTGTTGATGCCTACCTTGAACGCCTGCAGGTCCACCGCGAGTTTGCCTGCCTCGTCGGTGTCGTCGCAGGCCAGCGACGCCACCAGTGCGCCGTTGGAGGCGTTCATCGCGGCCAGTAGTTCGTCGGTGGTGTCCACCACGACGATCGTGTCGACCGGCCCGAACGGCTCGGCGTGCATCAGCCGGGACCGGCCGGGCGGGGCGAGCAGCACCGACGGAGCCACGTACGCCGAGGTGTCCTGATCGGGGAGGAACGGCGCGCCGGTCAGCTTGCCCCGGTGCAGCGGCACCGCGCCGCCGCGAACCGCCTCGTCGACCTTGCGGTGCAGCTCGTCGGCCTTGGCGGCGCTGATCAGCGGCCCGAAGTCCAACTCGGGCAGCGGGTCGCCGACAGCCCAGTCGTCGTCGACGGCGAGCGGGTGGCCGAAGCGGACCGAGCGTACGACCGGCAGGTACATGTCGAGGAACTCGTCGACCAGGTCGCGTTGCACCACGAACCGGGGGTACGCCGTGCAGCGCTGCTTGCCGTACTCGAAGCCCTTCTTGAGGTGCGTGGCGAGCAGGTCCCACTGGGAGAAGTTCCAGATGCCCCAGGCGTTGAGGCCTTCCTGCTCGATGAAGTGCCGCTTGTCGCTGTCGAGCAGCGCGGCGGCGACCTTGCCACCGTTGGATCGGCCGCCGACGAACGCGACGGCGCCGATCTCGGGCGCCCGGACCAGCACTTCGGACAGCTCCTCGCCACTGCCGGAGACGAGGGTGGCGGGCAGGCCGGCCCGGCGCATCAGCGCGTGCGCGACGGTCAGGCAGACGGCACCGCCCTGGGATGGGGTCTTGGCGATGACCGCGTTGCCGGCCAGCAGCTGAACCAGCTCGGCGTGCACCAGGACGCTCATCGGGTAGTTCCACGACGCGATGTTGCTGACCGGGCCGGGAAGCGGCTCGCGGCCGTCGGCGAGCATCCGGTCGATCTCGCCGGCGTACCAGCGGACGCCGTCCAGCGCCCGGTCCACGTCGGCGCAGGCCAGCCGCCACGGCTTGCCGATCTCCCAGACCAGCAGCAGCGCGAGCAGGTCACGGTGGGCGGTGAGCGAGTCCAGTGCGTCGGCGACCCGGGCCTTGCGCTCGGCGAGAGGGGTCTGGGCCCAGGCCTGGTGCGCTGCGGCGGCGTGCGTGACCGCGGCGCGGGCGGCGTCGGCGTCGAGCCGGGGCAGGTTGATGACGACGGTGTTGTCCACCGGGGTGCGGACCGGGCCGGGCTGACCGACTGCCCGCCAGTCGCCCTCGATGAGGTTGTGCAGGGTGGTGATGCCGTCGACCTCGGCGCCGAACGCCTCTGGCGTGGCGGCCACCGCGCGGGCGAGGACGTCGGACCAGGCGGTGCCCTCTGCGAGTCGTAGTGCCATCGCGTTCTCCTCTGGGTTGACCGGGGAGCGGCGGCGTCGATGGCACCACTGGTGATCGGTACTGTCTCGCGCCGCGTAGTGGATCGGCAACAGTACGTTTGTCTGGCTGGACGCGGTGACGCCCGGACAGCCCGGTGGCGGGTGCCGAGGTGTCTGACCTGAGCAGTAAGGACGCGCGTGCAGCAATTGGTGCTTGTCGATGATGTGATGTAGCTCCGGATGCTCACACGAGCAGAGCGACCTTGCCGCCAGCGTGTCCCGAGGCCACAAGGTGCAGTGCGGCGGGAGCTTCCGAGAAGGGGAAGGTCTTCGCCATGGGCACCGTGAGACGTCCCGCGCCGGCAAGCTCGATCAGGTGGGACCGAACCTGGTCCCGGTAGGCCGCGCTGTCGGTCTCGTGACCGGCGATCCAGAAGCCGTCGGATTTCGCACGATCGGACGCCGCGCTGGAGGCGATGCGTCGGCGGTCAGCGACCAGGGTGAGTGAGACGTCGACGGCCTCGGCCGTGCCGACCGAGTCCAAGGCGACGTCGACGCGATCGGTCAGTTCGCGTACGCGTTGCTCAAGGCCCGGTCCGTAGGCAACCGGCTCGGCGCCGAATCGTCGGAGCAGATCCCAGTTCTTCGGGCTCGCCGTTCCCAGCACGCGCGCTCCGAGCAGCTTCGACTGCTGGACGGCGCTGATGCCGACGGCGCCGGAGGCGCCGTGGACGAGAACGACGTCGCCCGCCGCGATCTGGGTTCGGTGGACCATCTCGGCGGCGGTGGTGCCGGTGAGCAGGAGGTTTGCCGCTTCGGCCCATCCGAGGCCCGGTGGTTTTCCGAAGACGTCCCGGGCCGCGACGGTGACCGCGGTCGCGTAGCCGCCCTGCACCCGGAACGACAGGACCTCGTCGCCGACGGCGTGACTGCCGGCGTCCGGCCCGAGGGCCGCGACGACTCCGGACACCTCGTAACCGATCTCCGGCGTTCCGCCGGAGAGGTTCATCGCGTCGACACGGTTCATGCCAACGGCGCGAACGGTAATCGTGATCTCTCCGATGCCCGGGTCGGGCACCTCCAGTTGGTGCAGTGTGAGCCGGTCGGCACCGGGGCCCTCGGGTGCCCACCTCTCCGTCCTGATGCTCATGCGGCTCCCGCCTTTCGTTGGCGCCCTCGTCGCGTAGCGCCTGGTGGTGACGCTAGTCGTGGCCGTGGCGACGGGGTGGCGATAGCGCGGGCTCGGGTGCCCCTTCACAAACCGATGACGAGAGCATTACATTGTCGGTTATCCATGGGAGCGCTTCCATAGCGCTGACTCTGGACACGCCGCCACCCCACGCAGTCGCCGGTGGTCGTGCCGTTTCGACGCCGTCCCGCGTCGGTGCGGCCGCCGGCGGCGCCTCCGACAGGAGCCCGCCATGCGCCACCCCACCCGGCCGGTCTCCGGCCGACCCGGCTTGTCTCCGGCCGACCAACCCTGGCCGCGGCGGTTACTGGCCGCCGGCATCGCCCTGCTCACCGGTCTGTCCCTCGTGGTCGCCGGGCCGGCATCGTCGCCCGCGTCGGCCGCCCCGGCGACGTACAACTACGCCGAGGCATTGCAGAAGTCGCTGTTCTTCTACGAGGCGCAGCAGTCCGGCCGGCTGCCCGACTGGAACCGGGTGTCCTGGCGCGGTGACAGCGCGCTCACCGACGGCGCCGACGCCGGGCTGGACCTCACCGGCGGCTGGTACGACGCCGGCGACCACGTCAAGTTCGGCTTCCCGATGGCGTTCAGCGCCACGATGCTCGCCTGGGGCGCGGTGGAGTACCGCAGCGGCTACACGGCATCCGGGCAACTGCCACACCTGCTCAACAACCTGCGCTACGTCAACGACTACTTCATCAAGGCACACCCGTCGGCCAACGTCCTCTACGGGCAGGTCGGCAAGGGCGACGACGACCACAAGTGGTGGGGCCCAGCCGAGGTGATGGCGATGGCGCGGCCCGCGTACAAGATCGATGCGAGCTGTGGCGGCGCGGACCTGGCGGGGGAGACGGCGGCTGCGATGGCCGCCTCGTCGATGGTGTTCCGGCCCACCGACGCGGCCTACGCCGACAAGCTGCTCGGGCACGCCCGGCAGCTCTACACCTTCGCCGACACGGTGCGGAAGGCCTACCACGAGTGCATCACCGACGCGACAAGCTTCTACCGCTCGTGGAGCGGCTGGCAGGACGAGCTGGTGTGGGCCGCGATCTGGCTGCACCGTGCCACCGGCGAGGCCAGCTACCTGGCCAAGGCCGAGAGCGAATACGACAAGCTCGGCACCGAGAACCAGTCCACCACCCGCTCCTACAAGTGGACCATCGCCTGGGACAACAAGCAGTTCGGCGCGTACGTGCTGCTGGCGAACCTGACCGGCAAGCAGAAGTACGTCGACGACGCCAACCGCTGGCTGGACTACTGGACCGTCGGGGTGAACGGACAGCGGGTGCCGTACTCGCCGGGTGGGATGGCGGTGCTCGACTCCTGGGGAGCGCTGCGCTACGCGGCCAACACCTCGTTCGCCGCGCTGGTCTACAGCGACAAGACCACCGACACCACCCGTAAGGCGCGCTACCACGACTTCGCCGTCCGGCAGATCAACTACGCGCTCGGCGACAACCCGCGCAACTCCAGCTACCTGATCGGGTTCGGGGCCAACGCGCCGAAGAACCCCCACCACCGCACCGCGCACGGCTCCTGGTGGGACAGCCAGACCGTCCCCGTCCAGACCCGGCACACCCTCTACGGCGCACTGGTCGGCGGCCCGTCCTCGGCCAACGACGCGTACAGCGACAGCCGGTCGGACTACGTGATGAACGAGGTGGCGACCGACTACAACGCTGGCTTCACGTCCGCGCTGGTCCGGCTGACCTCCGAGTACGGTGGCAGCCCGCTCGCCGGCTTCCCGGTCGCCGAGACGCCGGACATCGACGAGCTGACCGTGGAGACCACGGTGATGCAGGCCGAACCCCGGGCCACCGGGCTCAAGGCGATCGTCTACAACAAGTCCGCGTTCCCGGCCCGCGCGCTGACCGACGGTCGATTCCGGTACTACTTCCGGCCCGACGGCAGCGGCCCGGTGCAGGTCACCGCCGGCTACACCCAGGGCTGCCCGTCCCCGACCACGGCCAAGCAGTTCAGCGGCGACATCTGGTACGTCGAGGTGGACTGCACCGGGCACACCATCGCGCCGGCCGGGCAGTCGCAGCACCGGATGGAGGTCCAGTTCAAGATCGGCGTGCCGGAGGGCGGCACCTGGGACCCGACAAACGACCCGTCGTACCAGACCACCGCTGGGCCGAACCGGAAGGTGCCGCTCTACTCCGGCAGCACCCGCGTCTGGGGCGACGAGCCGGGTCCGGTCGTACCGGACACCACCGCGCCGACCGTGCCGGGCAGGCCGGTGGCGTCCGGCCTCACGCCCCGCTCGGTCACCCTCAACTGGGCGGCGTCCACCGACACCGGCGGCAGCGGCCTGGCCGGGTACGAGGTCCGCGAAATCCTGGTCGGCAGCGACACGGTGGTGAACCGACCCGTCAGCGGCACCACGCTCACCATCTCGACGTTGCTGCCGGAGCGGACGTACGAGTTCTCGGTCGTCGCCCGCGACGGCGCGGGCAACACGTCGGCGGCCTCATCGGTGCTCTCCGTCACCACGCCGCCCGCCGGCAGCGCCGACACCACCGCGCCGAGCGTGCCCGGCACCCCGGTCGCCTCGGCGGTCACCGCCACCGGTCTCAGCCTGAGCTGGGCGGCGTCCACCGACAACGTCGGCGTCACCGGGTACCGCGTCTACCGCGAGGCCGGCACCACCGACCCGCTGGTCGGCTCGCCGACCGCCACCACCCTCGCCGTGTCCGGGCTGACCGCCTCGACGGCGTACCAGTTCTACGTGGTCGCCGTGGACGCGGCCGGCAACACCTCCGCGGCGTCCGCGCCGGTCGCGGTGACCACCGCGCCTGCGCCGGTCGGCGGCACCTGCACGGTGGGGTACGCCACCAACGACTGGAGCACCGGCTTCACCGCCACGGTGACGATCACCAACACCGGCACCAGCGCGCTCAACGGCTGGACGTTGCGGTTCAGCTTCCCGGGCGGGCAGACCGTCAGCCAGGGCTGGTCGGCGGCGGTCAGCCAGAGCGGCGCGGCGGTCACCGCCACGAACCTCTCCTACAACGGCACCATCGCGCCGGGCGCGTCGCTCAGCTTCGGCTTCAACGGCGCCCACACCGGCACCAACCCGAAACCAACAGCCTTCACCGTCAACAACACCGCCTGCACCGTCGCCTGAGCCGCACCGCACCGAGATCTTGGACAGTTACCGTCTTGCGGGACGGTAACTGTCCAAGATCTGTGCGTAGACGTCAGCCGGTCAGGTCGTCGGCGAGCAGGTCCATCAGGAGGCCGTCGTGCCAGCGCCCGTCCACGCCGCGCTCGTAACGGCGCAGCACACCCACCGGGCGGAAACCAACCTTCGCGTACGCGCGGATCGCGGCGCTGTTCGCCGCCGCCGGGTCGATGGTGAACCGGTGGTGGCCGTACTCGTCGATCAGATGCCGGGCCAGGGTGCGGATCGCGTCGACGCCCAGCCCGGCACCGCGCACCGCCGGGTCGAGGAAGATGTCCATGCTGGCGTGCCGGTAGTCCGGGTCCGGTTCGGCGTGCCACTGGATCGCGCCGATCACCCGGCCGTCGTGCTCGATGGCGTACAGGGTCAGGTCGTCGTCGGCGAGGTCGTCGCGGACAGCTGCGGCCAGGTCGTCGTCGCCACGCCACCAGCGGCGCACCTCCGGCGTGGCCCGGATGTCGGCCAACGCGGCAACGTCCTTCTCCTCGGCGAGGCGCAGTGTCACCACCCGGCCCGACAACGTACTCATGATCCGCTCCCCAGCGTCGCGCTGCTGTCCCAGCGTAGGACGTGGGTGTCGGTGTGGTCCTTGCGGATCATGATCGCGGCCTCGTACCGCAGCCGCGCCACACCGTCGACGACCACGTCGAGCTGCTGCCGGGCCGCTGCCGGTTCGCGGATCTCCACCTGGTGCGCGCCGATCCGCAGCGGATAGAACCAGCTCGACCAGCTGGCCCGCGCCGGTTCGCCGTCGATCAGCAGCACCGGCGGGGGGATCCAGATGTCCCAGTTGGGACGGTCGTCGACAAGCACGTCGCCGCGGTACAACTGGACCTGGCTGGTGAAGAAGAAGGTGAGCAGGATTCCGGCCTGCCCGCTCGGAGGCGTCGGCGGATCGGTGTCCGCTCCGACGAAGAGCGCCGCCGCGCTCACCGACGCCGCCTCGTGCCGCGCCGGAACACCAGGACGCCGACGATGATGCCCAGCACCGGTGGGACCAGCAGCAGCGCGGTCGGGGCGTCGTCAAACAGCAGGAGCGGCAGGAACCCCAGGTACGCGGCACCGAGGCCGAAGACCAGGCTGAACGTCAACGCGGCGGCAATCGGCATCCGCCCGCTGGGTCGCTGCTTGCCGCGCCCCAACGCGCCCGCGCCGAACGCCTCGTAGGAGGCGGCGTACTCCAGAGGCACGACCTCTCCCTCGCTCACGGTGACCAGTGCACTGCGCTGCGGTGAAACGTACTGCACCTCGACCAGCCGTTCGCCCATCGGCACCACGATGAGGGCATGTCCGAAGCCGTAGGTCGCCGGACGGCCGTCCACACCTACCATCGGCGCGAGCGTGAACCGCGCCGACTGCGGAGGGCGCCAGGTGTGCACGGCGATCCCGCCGTGCCCGGGCGGCAGCTGTGGTGGCGGGCCGGCCGGGTCGTACGGCTCGATCTGGTAGGCGCTCTGCGGGTGGGTGAGGTCGCCGCCCAAGGGATCATCGACCTGGGTCAAGGTATTGCTCCGTCCGGGAGTCGGAGAGTTCGGCGTCGTCGCTGAAGTAGTCGGTCGCCCGCTTGCCCTCGTTAGCCGCCGTCGCCGCGAGCTTGTCGGCTGGGCCCAGCCACGTCCGGAAGTCCTTCGCCGAGTCGACGAGCACCGCCGACGAACCGCGCCAACCCGGCGCGAACGTGCCGTTGGCCCCACGAAGCTGGAACGACGCCTTGACCGAGGCCATCGTCTTCGGGTGCATCCTGGTGAGGACGGTGCGCAGCCGCTGGAGCAACGCGACGACCTTGCTGATGAACGTGGTCGCCCGGGTGGTGACCACCGCGCCCTGCACGGTCGTGGCGGCTCCCGCCGCGGCGGTGGACGCACCCATCGTCGGCACCGCGCTGGCCAACGCCGCCGTCCAGGTGAAGACCATCCACTCCACGAAGGTGGCGATCAGACCGAGCACGAAACCCTGCGCCACCTCCATCAGCAGCTTCACCGCGTTGAGCGTCATCACCAACTTTCGGGCGTCGTTGCCGAGACCAGCCACCCCCTGGGCGAACTCGTCCATCCGCTGGCGTGCGGCGTCGGCGGCGAGCCCCTGCCAGCCCACCAGCCCCTCCTGGACCGCCGCACGGATCTCCGTGGCCAGCGGGTCGAGTGCGTTGCCGACCCGCTCCCACTTGGCGATCTCACCCTCCATCCGCTCGGCATTGCCGGTGACCAGCCCGAGCAGGTCTTCCAGTGGCTGCACCAGGTCCACCAGAAACGTGAGCCCGGCGGAGATCAGGAAGTTGAGGGGGTCCACCGCGTAGGCGAAGACGTTGACACCCAGGTCACCGATGCTGCCGGCGATGTTGAACAGCTCCGACCAGTCGCCGTCGCCGCCGGCCCACTTGGCACCCGCCGAGACGGCTTGCGGGATCCCGGCGAGCCCCGGGACGTCCTTGACCGGGTCGAAGCGGAGCACGTCGTACCCGCCGACGTCCACCGACGCGGCGCCGCCGTACCCGTCCCCGGTCGTGTCCGCGCCGATCGGGCCGGTCGCCCACTCCTGCCTGGTGACGTCATTGGTGACGTCACTGTCCTTGAGGTCGCGTTCGTCGCTCATTCGGGGAAGCCCTCGGCCAGCCGCTGATGCAACCTGCGCATCCGCTCCTCGATGTCCTGCTCGGTGCGCCGGTACGCCTCGACGGTGCAGTCCAACGCCTCGGCCCGGTCGCTGAGCGCCTCCCCCATCAGGCCCAGGTGCTCGTAGAATTCACCGGCGAAGCGCCAGTACAGGGCGGCGAACGGCGCTCCCAGGGCACCCCAGATATACCACTCGGGGTTGGCGTCCTCGGCCAGGTCGGCGATCGCTGCCGCTCGCTGCTGGATGTCCGCCAGGCGCGTCCGGCAGGTCAGGATCTCGTCCACGTTCGCTTCGAAGTCAGCCACCTCGGCCCTCCTCGTCGTCGGTCCCGGAAGGTTGGTAGGTGGCCACCATCGACACCAGGTCCAGGCGGGGGCCGGCAATACGCTGGACCCGCTCGGCGAGCAGCGCGGCGGCGTCCGCGGTGGCCCGGCGGACGGTGTCGAGCACCAGCGCAGCCAGCTGGGTCGGGTCCAGGCGGGGCGCCGCGTCGGCCAGCTCGATGCGCCGCAACTCGCCCGTGGCACCCACCTCGGCGACGACCCTGCCCTGAATCGCGTGGGCGGTGGCGGTCAGGTCGGCCAAGTCGGCCCGCGTCGTCGTCCAGGCGTCAAGTTGCCGTCGTGCCTCGTCGCGCAGACGGCGAACGAGCGGGTCGATCTCCTCGTCGGCGGTGTCGTCTACTGGTGGTGGGGGCGCCTCGGGCAGCGCGCTGGCGAGGAGGTCGGGCAGGTCGACGCGGCCGGGCACCAGCTCGCGGGCCCGTTCGGCGAGCAACTCGTCGGCCTGCTCGGTGGCGGCGCGCACGGTGGCGACCAACAGCGCGCCGAGGGCTCGGCTGTCGTGGTGTCGGATCCGGCGGGTCAGCGTGAGGTCGAGCAGGGCGTTGCGCGGCCCGGCCGTCACCACCACCGCGCCGTCCGCCGATCCGACGGTCGCCGTGGCCTCCCCAACCGCGACGCGCAATTCGGCAGCCGTGCTCAGGATTCGCCGCTCCCGGGCCGCGCGGTCACCGTCCACTTTGGTCCCCCTGCGGGTCGTCAACCCAGCCCTGGGTCGGAACCTACCACCGCACACGGCGTCGGCGGGGTCCCCGCCGACGCCGCTGACGAGGGTCAGGTGGAGGGGATCAGCCCCGGATCTCGCCGTGCTCGACGCAGACCGCCGACCAACCGACCGGCAGCACCTGCACCTTCATCCGGCGGCGGCACCGCGGGCAGAACCGGGGCGGCTCCAACTGGCGGGCTGCCACGCAGCCCGGATGGGCGGCGCTCGCCGTCGCCGGTTCACCGCACCGGTCGCACCACAGCTCGGTCGTCGTCATGGTCGTCACAGCGTGGCAGAGAGCGCCTTGACCGGCATCTTCAATTCGTTCAGCAGGTCCAGGTCGGCGGTCGCCGGTCGACCCAGCGTGGTCAGGTAGTTGCCGACGATCACCGCGTTGATGCCGCCGAGCAGACCCTCGCGAGTGCCCAGGTCACCGAGGGTGATCTCTCGACCGCCCGCGTACCGCAGGATGGTGCGCGGCATGGCCAGCCGGAACGCGGCGATGGCCCGCAGCGCGTCCTTGCCCTCCACCACCGGGCGGTCACCGAGCGGGGTGCCGGGCCGCGGGTTGAGGAAGTTGAGCGGCACCTCGTGCGGGTTGAGTTCAGCAAGCTGCGCGGCGAACTCGGCCCGCTGCTCCACGGTCTCACCGAGGCCGAGGATGCCACCGCAGCACACCTCCATGCCGGAGTCGCGGACCATCCGCAGCGTCTCCCACCGTTCCTCCCAGGAGTGGGTGGTGACCACGTTGGGGAAGTACGACCGGCAGGTTTCCAGGTTGTGGTTGTAGCGGTGCACGCCCATGTCGACGAGGTCGTCGACCTGCTCCTGGCTGAGCATGCCCAGCGACGCCGCGACCTGGATGTCGACCTCGGCCTTGATCGCGGCGACGCCCTCGCGCATCTGCTTCATGAGGCGGGCGTCCGGGCCGCGCACGGCGGCGACGATGCAGAATTCGGTCGCCCCGGTCTTGGCGGTCTGCTTCGCCGCCTCGACCAGCGACGGGATGTCCAGCCAGACCGAGCGCACCGGCGAGGTGAACAGGCCGGACTGGGAGCAGAAGTGGCAGTCCTCCGGGCAGCCGCCGGTCTTCAGCGAGACGATCCCCTCGACCTCGACCTCCGGGCCGCACCAGCGCATCCGCACGTCGTGGGCGAGCTGCAGGGCGGCGGGCAGGTGCTCGTCGGGCAGGTTCAGCACGGCGAGGATGCCGGCCTGATCGAGGCCGACACCGTCACCCAGGACCTGAGTCCGGGCCTGGTCGAGGATCTCTGGCATGGCTCGTACCCTACTAGGGCCTGTGTCAAAGCCCTCGGTTGAGCCGAGGCGGAGTCCAGGCGGCGGTCCGGCAAGGCGGAAATTCGTCTGGATACCGGTGTTGTATCCGGACGAATTTCCAACGCGGCCGGTCGTCGTCTGGGCCCGCCGCAGGCCGGCCAGGGGCTTTGACACAGGCCCTAGGCCCCCCGGACAGCCGGAATGACCTGGGAGCCCGTCGACCCCTCGCACCGAGTGGATCCGTCGGGCCGATGATGGCGGGTGGTAATTTCGCCCGGCAGGTGTCGGGCTGACCGGCGCGGACAGCGGCGAAGGGGTGACGTGGCGGATTGGCTGGCGGCGCTCGACCGCCGCGCGCAGTTGCGGGCGAAGGCCGGGCTGACCCGGCGGCTGCACCCGCGTCCCGCCGACGATCAGATGACCGACCTGGCCGGCAACGACTACCTCGGCCTGGCCACCCACCCGGAGGTCACCGCCGCGGCCATGGCGGCTCTGTCGGCGTACGGGCTGGGGGCGACCGGGTCGCGCCTGGTGCGGGGCTCCACCGACGCACACCAGGCGTTGGAGGATGAGCTGGCGCAGTGGCTGGGCACCGACCGGGCCCTCGTCTTCTCCTCCGGCTACCTTGCCAACCTCGGTGCGCTGCGGGCACTCGTGCAACCCCAGACGCTGCTCGTCTCCGACGCGCACAACCACGCGTCCCTGATCGACGGCTGCCGGATCTCCGGTGCGGAGACGGTGGTCACCCCGCATGCCGATGTGAACGCCGTGGCTGCCGCACTCGCGGCCGCTCCGGGTCGCCCGGCGGTGGTGGTGACCGAGTCGATCTTCTCGGTCGACGGTGATCTGGCCCCGCTGGCCCGCCTGCACGCGGTGGCCCGTCGTCACGGCGCGCTCCTGCTGGTCGACGACGCGCACGCGCTCGGCGTGACCGGTCCGGGCGGCGTGGGCGCGGTGGCCGCCGCCGGGCTGGCCGGTGAACCGGACGTCGTGATTACCGCCACCCTGTCCAAGGCGCTGGGTGGCGCGGGTGGAGTGGTCGCCGGCCCGGCCGAGTTCATCCGGCACCTGGTCGAGACCGGGCGCACGTTCATCTTCGACACGGCACTGCCACCGGCGGTCGCCGCTGGTGTGCACGCCGCGCTGCGGTTGGCGCGGCTCGGCGACGACCTGCGCGTGGAGCTGTCCGACCGGGTGGGGTTGGCGGTCGGCCGACTGCGTGCGGCCGGGCTGACCGTCTCCGCGCCGGACGCCGCGGTGATCTCGGTGACCGCCTCGGGGCCGGACGCGGCGAGCGCCTGGGCCGCCGACTGCCGGGACCGGGGCGTCGCGGTTGGCTGTTTCCGGCCGCCGTCGACCCCGGACAGCCGCTCCCGTCTGCGCCTCACGGTCAGCGCTGGAGTGCCCCGGGCGGATTTCGAGCGGGCCCTGGAGGTCATCGTGGACACAGCGCCGTGAGCGGGTGGGAGGGGCCGGTTCTGGTTACCGGGACCGACACCGAGGTCGGCAAGACCGTGGCGACCGCGGCGATCGCGGCCGCCGCGCAGGCCGCCGGGCTGCGGGTGGCCGTGGTCAAACCGGGCCAGACCGGTACGGCCGGCGGTGAGCCCGGTGATGTGGACGCGGTCAACCGGCTGGCTGCCCCGCTGACCGGGCGGACCCTGGCCAGCTACCCCGACCCGCTCGCCCCGCTGGCCGCTGCCCGGGTCGCCGACCTGCCGCCGTTGGAGTTGTACGCGGCGGTGGACGCGGTCCGTGAGGAGGCCGACAAGCACGACCTGGTGTTGATCGAGGGCGCGGGCGGGTTGCTGGTTCCGATGGGGGTGCGTCCGTCGGGTGAGCCGTGGACGATGGCCGATCTGGCGGTGTCGCTCGGCGCGCCGGCGGTGGTGGTCGCCCGGGCCGGGTTGGGCACGCTCAACCACACCGCGCTGACCCTGGAGGCGCTCGACCGGCGTGCGGTGCCGGCCGGCGTGGTGATCGGGGCCTGGCCGACCCGGCCGGAGTTGGTGCACTGGACCAACCTCACCGACCTGGTGCCGAACCTGCTCGGCGCGCTGCCCGACGGTGCGGGCGCGATGGACCCGGGCGTGTTCCGGCGCTCCGCGCCGGGTTGGCTCACTCCGGCCCTGCACGGCGTGCTCGACGACTGGCGGGTCTGGGCCGAGGAGAGCGGCTGAACACCTGACTTTCGTCGGTGTCCGCGCAGGTCGGGCATGGGTAGCCTGACGGCCGTGCGGATCCTCGACCTCTCGCCGCCAGGTTCGCCGGACCGGCGGCGTCGCCTGTTGCTGGACGCGCTGCTCTGGGCGGTGGTCGCGGCCCCGGTCGGCTACGCCGGGCTCAGTCCGCCCTACCCGCGGTACGCGTTGCCGCTGCTCGTCGGGAAGCTGCTGCTCCTGGGGGCGGCCGTGGTGGCGAGTCGACGCGGACCGTTGGTCGCCCTCGTGCTGGTGGTGCTCGGGTCGGTCGTCGATGGCAACTTCGTGTTCGCCATCCCGGTCTTCAGCTACCTCGCCGGGCGGCGCAGCGCGACAGCGGCCCCGGCGGCCGTGGTCTTCGTGCTGATCGCGGGCGGCGGCACGGCGCTCAACCTGGGTTTGCTCGGCACCGGCGCGGCCACCTGGTTCTTGCTCGCCTCGGTGCTGCTTTTCGCCGCGGTGTTCCCCTGGTTGGTGGGTCGGTACCGGCGCCAGCAGCAGGAGTTGGCCGATGCGGGTCGTCGCCACGTCGAGGCGTTGACCCGAGAGGAGCGCGGTGCCGCCGAGCGGATCCGGCTGCGGGAACGGGCCCGGATCGCCGGGGAGATGCACGACTCGCTCGGTCACGATCTCAGCCTGATCGCGTTGCGCGCCGCCGCCCTTGAGGTAGCTGCCGACCTGGACGACCGGCACCGGGCCGCGGCGGGGGAGTTGCGGGCCAGCGTCTCCGCCGCGACCGAGCGGCTGCACGAGATCATCGGGGTGCTCCGCGAGGAGGGCGGTGCGTCGGTGCGTCCGAGCGGGGAGACCGTCGCCGACCTGGTCGAAGGTGCCCGGGAGGCCGGCATGGCGGTACGGATGGACGCCGCCCCGGCGGTCGCGGACCTACCGGCGATGACCGGCCACGCGGCCCACCGGGTCGTCCGTGAGGCGCTGACAAACGCCGCGCGGTACGCACCGGGTGCCCCGGTCGACGTGCGCCTCACCCACGACGGTGACCGGGTCGAGGTGACCGTCGTCAACAGCGCCCCGCCGGCTGGGCCGCTGCCCGCTCCGACGTCGCAGGGCAGCGGGTTGCTCGCCCTCGCCGAGCGGGTCCGCCTCGCCGGTGGGACGCTCGACGCCGGCCCACGCGGTGACGGGGGGTTCGCCGTACGGGCGGCGTTGCCGGTGAGTGCGCCGCCGCTGGAGGCGATCGAGTCGGCGCCCTCTGTGATGGGCCTGGCAGCACGGTCCGGCGACGGCGAGCCCGGTCCGGTGGAGCGGCCGGCGGATGCGGAACGGCGGCTGCACGACGCCCGCCGACGCGTCCGGCGCAGTCTGCTCGTGGCGCTCCTGGCACCGGCCGGCTTCGCCCTGGTGCTCTCCCTCGTCCACTACTCGGTGGCGACCGCCGGGACGGTGCTGAATCGGGACACCTTCGACCAGATGCGCGTCGGCACCGCCCGGTCGGAGCTGAACGGCCTGCCCCGGCGGCAGTTGGAACGCCCCGCGGGGGTCGACCGGGCCGGATGCGAGTACTACACCGACGGCAACTTCCCCCTCGCGGAGCCGACCTGGCGGCTCTGTTTCACCGATGGCCGGCTGGTCAGCAAGGAGTGGATCGCCTAGTGGACACCGACACGACGGGGGCACCGCCGATCCGGGTGGTGCTGGCCGACGACGAGGCGATGATCCGCGCCGGCGTCCGGGCCATCCTCGCCAGCGACCCCGGCATCGAGGTGGTCGCCGAGGCCGGTGACGGGCACGCGGCGGTGGAGCTTGTCCGTGCCCACCGACCTCGGGTCGCGCTGCTGGACATCCGGATGCCGCGGCTGGACGGGTTGGCCGCCGCCGCCGAGATCCGCCGGGTCGTGCCGGAAACGGCGACGATCATGCTGACCACGTTCGGCGAGGACGACCACGTGGCCCGGGCGCTCGGGCACGGCGCAAACGGGTTCCTGCTCAAGGCCGGCGATCCGCGTGAGCTGATCGCCGGTGTGCACGCCGTCGCCGACGGTGGGGCGTACCTGTCGCCGAAGGTGGCCCGCCGGGTGATCGAGCTGGGTGCCGGGAGGCTGGCGCGCCGGCCCGTCGCGCGGGACCGTACGGCCGGGCTGACCGAGCGGGAACGGGAGGTGCTGGCTCTGGTCGGGGCGGGGCTGTCAAATGCCGAGATCGCCCGCCGGCTGCATCTGGTGGAGGGCACCGTGAAGAGCTACCTGACCAGCATCTTCACCCGGCTGGACGTGCGCAACCGGGTGCAGGCGGCGATCCTCGCGTACGAAGCGGGGCTGGTCGACGGCTGAGCGGGGGCCTGCGCGGCCCCCGCTCAGCCCGTCAGCCTCTACGCGTCGCGACGGCGCAGCGCGGCCCGGCCCAGCAGCAGCGCGGCACCGGCCCATCCGGCGAGCAGGAGTAGGCCGACCAGGCTCGGGTACGGCTCGGTGTCGCCGGCCAGGAAGTGCCCGCCGGCCACGCCGGGGAACACGTCGGCGATCCGGTTCAGCACGTCGATGTCCGGCTCCTGAAGGGACAGCGGCACGATCATCAGGGTGGCGAGGAGCACGGTGAGTGTGAGCACCGCACTCCGTAGGGCAGCGCCGAGGCCCAGGGCGAGCACGCCGACCAGCGCCAGGTAGGCGGCCACCGCCACGATGTCGCCGATCGTCTCGGCGGCCGGTGCGCTGCCCCACTCGCCGAGCACCGGCCGGGCGACCAGGGTGCCGACGCCGCCGAGCAGCAGACCGAGGGCGAAGGTGACCGCGCCGGCGACGGCGGCCTTGGCCAGCAGTACGCGGCCACGGGACGGGGTGCACTGGAGCGTGGTCCGGATGGTGCCACTGGTGAACTCGGCGGTGATGGCCAGCAGGCCGAGCGCCAGCATCACGTACTGGGTCAACTCGACCGAGTCGATCAGCACGCTGCCGACGGTGACGATTCCCCGGTCGTCGGTCGGGTCGTCGTTGGTGTTGCCGTTGGCGGCGTAGATGGCCAGTTGACCGGCGCTCGCGGCCATCACCAGCAGCCCGGCCAGCGCCGTCCACCAGGTGCTGCGGACCGAGGACAGCTTGGTCCACTCGGCGGCCACCGCCCCTCGGAAGGCGCCCGGAGCACCGGCGGCCGGTGCGGTGGCGGGACGACTGCCCGCGTCGGTCTGCGTGCTCATCGTTGCCCACCTTCGGTCGGGCCGCCGGCGTACTCGACGCTGTCGGCGGTCAGCTCCATGAACGCCTGCTCCAGCGACGCGGCGTGCGCGCTCAGCTCGTGCAGTCGTACCCTCAGTTCGTACGCCAGGTCCCCGACCTGGTCCGCGGTGGCGCCGGTGACGGTCAGCTCGTTCCGGTCGGCCGCCTCGACGCTCGCGCCGGCGGCGGTGAGGCTCGTGGCGAGGGCGGCCAGGCCGTCCGGGTGCGGGCTGCGGACCCGGACCGCGACCGTGCTGCCGGCGATCACCTCGCCGATCGGCGCGTCGGCGAGCAGTCGTCCTCGGCCGATCACCACGAGCTGGTCGGCGGTGAGCTGCATCTCGCTCATCAGGTGACTGGAGACGAAGACCGTCCGTCCCTCGTCGGCCAGCGAGCGCATCAGCTGCCGCACCCAGCGCACCCCGTCCGGGTCGAGGCCGTTCACCGGCTCGTCGAACATCAGCACCGGCGGGTCGCCGAGCAGCGCGCCGGCGATGCCGAGCCGCTGACCCATACCGAGGGAGAGAGTCCGGCCCGGCTTGGCGGCGGCCTTCTCGTCCAGCCCGACGATGCCCAGCACCTCGTCGACCCGGCGGATCGGGATGCCGTTGCTGTGGGCCATGGCGCGCAGGTGCGCCCGGCCGGACCGGGCCGGATGGATGGCCCGCGCGTCGAGCAACGCGCCCACCTCGTGCAGCGGTCGACGCAACTCCCGGTACGCGCGCCCGCCGATCAGCGCCTGCCCGGCGGTGGGGCGGTCCAGCCCGAGGATCATGCGCATGGTGGTGGACTTGCCGGCACCGTTGGGGCCGAGGAAGCCGGTGACCCGGCCGGGCGCGATGTCGACGGTCAACGCGTCGACCGCGACGGTCGCCCCGAACCGTTTCGTCAACCCACGTAATGTGATCATGCGACGACGCTAGGCGAGCAAGCTGCTGCTCCACTGCGCCCGAACGGCACCACCCGACCCTGACTTTCGTCATGCCGGCGACGGTATGACTACCGTACGTAGTCCTCCAGGAGTGCCGGCGTGAGCCCGGCCCGGTGGATCGCCTTCAACGCCGCGAGGAGGTCGTCCATCAGGGCCGGCCGGAAGTGCATCAGCAGCACGTCGCCGGGGCGTACCACCTTCTCCGGGGTCTGATAGCGGACCTTTCCCTCGTGGACGGTCTCGGACCAGTGGAAGACCGCCTTCGCGCCGCAGTCGTGTGCGGCCTGCAACGTGGTGCTGTCATGTTCGCCGAACGGGGGGCGGAACAGCGTGGGGCGTTTGCCGAACAACGCCTCCAGCTTGTCCGCCGCGCCGCAGATCTCCTGCTTCTGGTGGCCGTACGACCGGCCAGCCAGCGAGGTGTGCCTGATCGTGTGGTTCTCGATGACCCCGCCCGCCACCTCGATCTGCCGGAAGTAGACGTCGTGCTCCTCGGCCGCCGGTGAGTTCAGGAACATCGTGACGGGGATGTGCGCCTGCCAGATGAAGTCGGCCACCGCAGGCGGACGGGCCAGGCCACCGTCGTCGATGGTGATGAAGGCGACCTTCTGTTCGGTCGGCAGGCGGTGCCAGATCGGGGCTGGCCCGGTCGCCGGCAACTGCACCGGTTGCGGTGGTGGCGCCTCGGGAAAGGTCGGCGCCTGGGACACGTACCACTCCAGGGTCCCGGGTGCGGGCTTCGCCGTCGCGGACGGTGCGGTCGACGGCGTCGGGGACGCTGCGGTCGACGGCGTCGGGGACGGCGAGGTCGACGGCGTCGGGGGTGGGGTGGACGGGCTCGGCGGGCCCGCAGCGACCTGGCGGGCGTGGGCCGCCTGGCCTGGGTCGGCTGTGCAGCTACTCAGCGCCAGGATGGTCGGAAGCGTTACCGCCGCGACGATGCGGCGCACGGGGGCTGACAACACGCCCGGAAACATATCGGGTCAAGGTCAGGATCGCGCCCCCTCGGTGCTGCCCGCACGGGCGGCGGCGATCACGAAGGCGTCGGGCATCCGGAAGGTGAGATTGTCCGGGCACCAGGGCGGGCGGACCACTGTCACCCCGTCGAGCAGCGGCGCGGCCTCGGCGACCACCACGGCAGCCTCCATGCGGGCCAGCACGTCACCGACGCAGCGGTGCGCGCCCGCCCCGAACGCCAGGTGTCGGCGCGAGCCGCGCTGGCCCGGGCGGAACTCGTCGGGGGCCTCGACGACCGCTGGGTCCCGGCCGGCGCGGCCCAGCCAGAGCACGAGGCTGCTGCCCGCCGGCACCGCCGTCCCGCCCAGCGTGGTGTCCGTCGCGGCCACCCGCCGCCAGGTGACGATCGGTGGTTCCAGCCGCAGCCCCTCCTCCACGACGTCGGCCACCGCGACCTCGCCGGTGCGCAGGCCGGCGCGCACGGTGGGCTCGCCGGCCAACCGGTGCAGCAGCAGGGTGAGGAACTGCGAGGTGGTCTCCTGCCCGGCGACCAGCAGGAAGAACAGCGCGCCGACCACCACGTCCGGCGGGTGCCCGGCCGCGCGCAGCTCGGCGGCCAACCCGCCGCCGGTGGCGGCGAAGTCGCGCAGTACGCGGTGGAACCGGCCCACCTCCGCGGCGAGGGCCACCTGGCGGTCGTTGTCCAGCGGTGCCCAGAACAACTCCAGCGCGGCGCGGGCGAACTCCTTGACCGCGCCGACCGGGGCGTCCGGCAGCTCGACCAGCCGGGCCAGCACCAGCAGCGGCAGGTCGGCGGCGAGGTCCGCGTACAAATCGACAGGCGTGCCGGCGTCTAGGGTGGCGCGGATCTGGGCGACCCGGTCTCGGACCAGCGTGGTGAGCCAGGGCCGCTGCGCGGCGACCCGGGCGGGATGCAGGACGTCCGCGACGATCGTCCGGATCTGGGGATGGCTGGCACCTGAGTTGTTCGCCAGGGTCGGCGGCAGCCGGAACCGGTGCCCGGCGAGCATCCGCAGCGCGGTCGCCGGCATCGGTGTCACCGCGTCCAGCGCGTTGTCCGGCCGGTAGGTGACCGGGTCGGCGAGGACCTGACGGACCAGCGCGTGTCGGGTGACGAGCAGGTGGGTGCCGCCGACGTGGTCCGGCACCCGGGTCACGTCCGGCCACGCGGGGTCGGTTACCTGCGCCCAGCTGCGGAACAGCACCCGGACACGCTAGCTGGCGGCTCCCGGCAGCCCGGCCCGCAGCCGCCAGACGGTGGTGCGCTTCACCCGGACGCTCTCCAGCGCCTCCGGCACCGGCACGTCGTACGCCGCCAGCTCGTCGAAGCGGTCCCGGGGCAGGAACGCCCGGCCGGGGTCGCCAACCAGCGCCGGCGCGCCGGCCCGCGTGGCGCGGAGCAGGAACCGCAGCACCCGGCGGGCCATCGCGTCGCTGTAGAAGACGTCGCCGGCGAGCACCACCTCGGCGTCGCCGGCGTCGGAGTCGAGGATGTCGCCGAACTCGGCGTCGACACGTACCCCGTTGGCCTCGGCGTTGAGCGTGACCGCCGCCACCGCCAGCTCGTCCACCTCGACGGCTCGCACCGACGCCGCGCCGGCACGGGCGGCGGCGATCGCCACCAGGCCGGAGCCGGAGGCGAGGTCGAGCACCCGGCGGCCGGCGACCAGTTCCGGGTGGTCGGTCACGTATCGGGCGAGCGCCTGCCCACCGGCCCAGGCGAACGCCCAGAACGGCGGCGGCCGGTCGGTGGAGAACTCGCCCTCGGTCAGCTCCCACAGCCCGATCGGCTCGTCGGCCTGGTGCAGCCGCACCTCGGGGACGAAGGGGACCGGGGCCAGCCGGGCGTGCAGCCGGACGAACGTGCTGGAGAGCTCGGACACGTCGCCGATTGTCCCAGCGGCCCGACTACCGGCGTGTCGCGGGGGAGCGGTGACCGGTTCACCACCGTCGGTGAAAACCCACCCTATCCTTGCCGTTCGGTGCGAACACACCCGTCTGGTCGGGTCGGTGCCCCGCTTTTAGCGTTGCGGGGTGGGGAAGACCGGAGGCGAGGCGGCGGTGGTGACGGTGTGGCGGTATGCGCTGAGAGCAGGGGTGGTGCTGGCCTGCCTGAGCGGGGTGGGGCTGACCCTGGCCGCTCCGGCACAGGCGGCGTTCACCACCGAGCTGAGTGGGCTGCCGGCCCGGTTCACCGCCGGCGAGCAGGTGCGCACGGTGTCCGCCGTGGTCTCCCGGACCGACCGGCGTGGCGGCTGTGTGAAGGTGCGGTGGTCGATGGTGCTCAGCGTCCAGGGCGTCCGACTCGACCAGGTGAAGATGGATCGGGTGGAGGAGGACGGGGACTTTCCGCTGGATGTCCGGACCGAGGGTGACGTGGCCCGGCTGACCGACCGGCAGCTCGACCCGGGCACGCTCTGCCCGGGCCGGACGGTCACGGCACGCTACCGGGTGGCCTTCGACGAGGACGTCACCCAGGGCCGGGTCACCCTCGCCGCCGAGGCGTACGACGCCAACGCGCGCCTGCTGGCCCGGCAGACGGCCACCCGCTCGGTGGTGGGGGCGGGCGGCATCCCGACCCGTACGCCGAAGCCGACCGCCACGCCGCCGCAGCCCAGCGACCCGGCGAGTACGCCGGCCGAGGAGGAGAACACGCCCGAGGAGGAGAGCACGTCCGAGGATGAGCCGATCGGGGACCAACCCGTCGACGCCGCGCCACCGGCGCCCGGCCGCCCGGTCTCGCAGTCCGGAGGGTTCGGCGCGGTGCAGGCAGCGTTCCTGCTCGGCGGGCTGCTGCTCTCGCTCGGGGTGGGGTTGCTGCTGCGGCTGCGTCACCTGACCCGCACGAGCGACGAGGTCGAAGACCTGCCGGTCGACCGGCGCTGGGAGCGACCGGCCCCGGCCGACAGTTGGCGACCGGCCCGCCGCTGATCGAGGGCCGTGGGGGCCAGCGAGCGATCCGCCGGCCCCCACGGTGTCACTTCGAGAACGCCTGGAACTCGGCGATCCTGACCTGGCTCCGGGCCGGGCTGGCGGTCGCGCAGTCCGTCGTCGTGGCCGGGTCGTCGTCCTGCTCGCCCGCGTACTGCGGGCCGCCGGTGCACTGGCTCGCCAGCACCTCAAGCCGCAGGTGGGTGGCGAGGGTGGTGGGCACCGCGAACGTCCGGAGGTTGATGTCCCGGCTGTATGCCCGGTACGCCCCACCGGGGAACGCGTCGCCCGCGCTGGTGTAGATCCGCTGCCAGCGTGCCGGATCCGCGCAGTCGGTGGTCGTCGCGTTGCAGGCGGACACCGCGAACGAGCGCAGCGCACTGAGCGCGTTCTGACTGCCGGTGTCGGCGTCACCGGTGATCGCCGGGCGCAGCATCGCGCTGACGTTCACGCGTGTGACCACCTGTGCGGCGCCACCGGGCAACGCCACGGTGAGCTGCCGGCCGGCGACCCCGTCCAGGGACGCCCAGTTCGTCGCCTCGGTGTCGTCGACGATCCGGTCCAGGTTGACCCCGTCGCCGGTGACCGTGGCGCCGGACGCGGCGGATGCGAGGTTGCGGCTCATCCGCAGGTCCACGTATCCGGTCTGACCGGCCTTGGCGACCACGCTGAGCCGCTGGTGCCCGAAGCCGGGGGCCACGGCGAGCAGGTCGTACGTGCCGCCCACCAGCTCCACGGTGTCCGGGATCGGGGTCGCCGGGTCGGTGTCGGCCACCGGCACGGCCCGCGCCTCGTACGCCCCGACGTACACCCGGATGGGCGCGTCGGCGCTGTCCCCGCGCGGGCGCAGGGTGAGCGTCGCGTTGCCGCCGCCCGGCGCGGCGAAACTCGGCGTCGGGTCGGTGTCGCCGGCACCGTTGGTTGCGGCGTCCCGGCCCATCCCGGAGCGGGCGAACTCGGCCCAGATCAGGTCCTGGTTGGCACCGCCGAAGCGGAGCAGGTCGGCGGTGAGCATGTTGTCCCGCATGTCGAGCATGCTGACCTGGCTGGCGGCCTGGAGCAGGAACGAGTCGAAGACCAGTTGCGACCAGCGCCGGTTGCCCGGGCACTTGTCGGCGGCGACCTTGCCCTGCGCGCATTCGAGCTGCCGCTGCGGGGTGCCGAGGCCGTACCGCTTGACCAGCGCGGAACGGACCCGGAAGTTGGTGGCGCCCCAGATCTCCCCGTCGGCGTGCACGGCGGGGCCACCGGTGTTGTAGCCGATGTCGGAATAGTTGAGCGGGCTGCGGCTCAGGTCGTAGTTGCGGATGCCGCTGACCAGGTTGCCGGTGACGTAGCCCCCGGTGACGAAGGGCGTCTCGCCGGGCGCGCGCAACCCGTGCTGGAAGAGGTATTCGGCGGCGAGCAGGTCACCCCACGACTCACCCATCGACCCGCCCTGGTGGCCGCCGATCCCGCTGTCCGGGCCGGCGATCATCCGGTTGGTGATCGCGTGGGTGTATTCGTGGCCGATCACCGTCATGTCGTAGTCGCCGTCCACGCACGGCGGGTACGGCCCGCCGGCCAGCGGCTGCCACAGGTACATGTTGGTGGTCGGCGGCAGCCCGTCGCGCATGGTGCCCTGGTTGGCGTTGTTTCGGTTGCCGGTCAGCGCGCCCTGCTGGGCGCGGCCCTGCTCGGCGTCACCGCCCAGCCCGTCGGGTGTGAGGTTGACCGCCTGGAGGTTCCACGCCGACTCGGTGAAGCCCAGCTGGTACGACCAGTCGTGCAGCCGGTTGTGCATGGCGAAGAGGTTGGCGATCGACGCGTCCGCGTCGTTGCGCTGGGCGGAGGTGAACGCTGCCGGGTTGCAGCGGGCCTGGTGCCACTGGTCGGTGAAGGGGTATTCGTAGCGGCGTTCCGGGCTGGTGGTGGCCGGGACGATCGGGGTGCCCGCACCCCAGGAGAGCACCGTGTTCGCCGAGTTGCCGCGCGAGGTGAAGGTTGGCGTGCCGGTGGCCGCGTCAACATCCCACGGTTGGCCGGTGGCCGGGTCGCGGGAGGCAGCCTGGCAGCCGGGCGACGGGTCGCCGCACCAGCGCACCCTGGGGTCCTGCCCGGGGTCGAGGTCGCGGGGCGGTGTGGCCGGGAAGACCGCCCAGCTCGGGTTGTCGGAGTCGAAGTCGACGAGGTCCTCCCGGACCAGCACGTGCCCCGTGATGCCGTCCACGTAGCTGGTGAACGCGGCCGGCTGGTCGGTGTCCGCGCCGATCATGGTCACCTCGTAGGCGGCCCGAGGCCCGTCCAGCGGGGTGGGGACCGCCACGGCTCGCACGGTGTGGCTGGCCACCGCGCTGGCGCTCAGCTTCGCCTCGGCGAGCGCGGCGGCGTACGCCTGCTCGGCGGTGCGGGTGGCCGGTGCCGGGGCGCCGGTGTTCCGGGCCAGTGAGGAGCTGACCGAGAGCACCGTGCCGTTGGCGACCGCGATGGTGACGAGGCCGTCCGGTCCGGCGGGCAGATCGCCGAAGCGTTGCCGGAGGGTGACCACCGCGCCGCTGCCGATCGGCCGGACCAGCACCCGTTCCATGCTGGCCACCGCAGCGGCGTCCATCCCGAACAGGTCGCGGTTGGCGGTCAGGTAGGCGCGGGCGGCGGCCTCCGGGTCGGACGGGAGCCCGCTGGCGAGGGGGGTGCGGCCGGGGCCGAGCGCCTGCGGGGTGCCGAGCCGGTTCCACCGGACGTCGGGATCGGCGGCCCGGGCCAGGCCGCGTTGGCGGGCGTCGGGTGCCGCCGTGCCGGTGCGGTTGTCGACGTCGGCGGGTGCGTGCCCCTCGGCGAACGGTCCGGACCGGCGCTCGGTGGACGGTGCGCCACCCGCGGGGGCGGCGGTGCTCGCGCTGGTGGGGAGCAGCGCGGCGAGGGTCGCCGTCGTCGCCAGGACGGCGATGAGCCGGCGTCGACGCCGGCTCATCGGGGGTGACCACTCCGGTTGTGGCACGGGACCTCCTCGTGGGAGCGAGATGGCCGGCGATCGCCCGGCCGTCACTGCGCTGTGACGCATGTGCATCTGTGAATATCAGTGGATCGTGGTGGCGGCAAGGTCTGGGGCCCGTGTCAAAGCCATCGGTCGAGCCGAAGGCCAGCTCCCGGCCGCCACTCAACTCGACCCCGCGTGCCTGGCCAGGGGCTTTGACACAGGCCCAAAGGGCCGCCGACGCGCTGATCAATCGAGATAAGTCGACTGTGCAGAGGACGGCCTCTTGTAAAGGCTGCGACGGCTGAAGCAGTCGGCGCAGGGCGGGAGCGGGCGGAGCGCTGGTTGACCAGGGTGGCTCCGGGCACTGACCGGCCACGGGTCCTTCGGCGTCGAGCGCAGACAGGGGCACCCCGTGCGGGTCGCCACGGCGGAGATCCGGCCAGCTCCCGGTTGGGGGAGAGCTTCTGGCCGCGTACCGTCTTCGGTGGCCTGCGCTCGGCCTGGCCGGCTGGAGACCAGCCGGTCACCGCCTGCTCAGCTGGCCGGCGGTCACCGCCTGCTCAGCTGGCCGGCGGGCTGCGCCTGCTCAGCTGGCCGGCGGGCTGCGCCTGCTCAGCTGGCCGGCGGGCTGCGCCTGCTCAGCTGGCCGGCGGGCTGCGCCTGCTCAGCCGCCCGGCAGGCTGCGCCTGCTCAGCTGGCCGGCGGGCTGCGCCTGCTCAGCCGCCCGGCAGGCTGCGCCTGCTCAGTCGGTCGGCGCCCAGTCTGGGTCGCGGCCGAATGCGGCCAGCAGGCGGTCCTGCTCGTCTGCGTCGTCGGGCACCCGCACGCCGCTCTGGACGAGGTTGTTGCGCCGATAGTCGTCGATCTCGCCGGCGAACCATTCGGCGGCGGCGCGGACCACGTCCGGATCGAAACGCGGCTGCGCCCCGATCGCCACCGCCACGTCCCAGCCGTGGATGAGATGCTCGGCGAGGAGTTGCTGGAGGTATTCCGCCGCCGGTGTCTCGCCACCGGAGAGGTGCACGGCGCGGTCGATCGTGTCGGGATGAGTGGCCGCGATCTCTGCCTGCGCGGCAGCCTCCCGCGCCATCGAGATCGGGTCGGCGCCGAGCTGGTCGCCGTCGAGCCGGTCGCCGACCTCGTCGATGGTCCGGCCGGCGAGCAGCGGGACGCTCCACCGGTCCTCACTCACCACGTGGTTGACCAGCGCGCGTACGTCCCACTCCGGGCAGGGCGTCGGGTCGGACCACTGGCCAGGCTCGATCTGATCCACCCGGTCGACGAATTCGGCCAGGCTCCGGCGGTACGCCTCGATCAGATCCATGCTGTCGATTGTTCCGGTCGGCGGGGCTGGCCGAGCCGTTTTGCCCGGCCTGGTGCCCAGTTCGGCGAGTGGGTCCGGCTGCTCAGTCCAGGTCCGCCAGGTTTAGCCCGAGCTCCCGGGCGGTGACCAGCCGGACCCACTCGCCGAACTGGCGGCGGGAGATCACCCGGTCGTGCACGGCGAGCTGGACGGCGAGGCCGTCCATCACCGCGCTGATCCGCCAGGCGGCCCCGTCCGGGTCTGCGCACTGGAAGGTGCCGTCGGCCACTCCGGCGCGGATCACCGCGGCCAGATCCTGCCGCCAGCGCAGATCGAGCCGGCGGGAGACCTTTTCCAACTCTGGGGTACGCAGCGATTCGGACCAGCCGTCGATCCACATGGACCAGGAGGTTGCCCGCCCGGCCGGAGTGTAGAGCTTGAGGATCCGGCGGAGCTTGGTCAGCGGTAGGGCCGAGGAGCGCGTCACCGCGTCCAGTCGGGCCAGATCCTGCTCAACCGCGTACGCGAAAGCCTGCGCAAGCAACCGCTCCTTAGTGGCGAAATGGTAGAAGACCAACGCCTGACTCACGCCGGCGGCCTGCGCCACGTCCGCCGTCCGGGTGTTGGCCAGACCGCGCTCCACGATCACGTCACAGGCGGTGCGCAGCAGGGCATCCAGGCGGATCTCGGCCGCACGTCTCGTCACGACCGTTACCGTAGCCCATTCGGGTGAACACGAACAGTTACCGCCCCCGCCCGATCCTTGATGCGAGAGTCGGAAGCCGGACACTTCCTGGGGTAGGTGTCGGTCGTTCTTTCAGGAGCGTTCGCCGAGGTCCGCCGCGAGTGGTCGGCGCGCGGAGAGGTCCGCCGGCCGGCATCCGAGGCGGCGCTGGTGTTCCTGGCCCGACGGCGTCGGAGGGTGACGGTCGGTGACCCGTTGAGGCACCTGGCCAGCCCCCTAGGAAGCGTGCCGGCAGTGGTCTCGGGCCCGCCGGTGGCGACAGGACGCGCCGAGGCGACCCCGATTTGGCAGTCGTTCACCGGCTCGGCTAAAGTTCTCATCCGTCACCCGGGAACGTCCGGGGGCGTGCGGACGTAGCGCAGCTGGTAGCGCATCACCTTGCCAAGGTGAGGGTCGCGGGTTCGAATCCCGTCGTCCGCTCGGAGATGCCGCCACGCATGACGGGGGCAACCTCGGTGGGGTGGCCGAGAGGCGAGGCAACGGCCTGCAAAGCCGTCTACGCGGGTTCAAATCCCGTCCCCACCTCGGCAACAAGGCACGGGCGATTGGCGCAGTGGGAGCGCGCTTCCTTGACACGGAAGAGGTCACTGGTTCAAACCCAGTATCGCCCACCAGTTGGATGAGCAGGTCAAACGGCTCGTTACCGGACGCTTCCGGTAACGAGCCGTTCTGGTTGGTCGTACGGATCAAGCCGGCCAGGCTCGGTCACCTGTGCGGCGTGTCAGGACACCGCGGTCGAGCGGCTCAACTCTTCCCAGGCAGCCAGATCGGCCAGGCGCGATTCGAGTTCGGCGCGGAGCCCGTCGACCGCGTCACCACCCAGCGCGAGTCGGAGGGGCGGGTTGTCGCTCTCAACCGCGGTGACGATGGCAGCGGCGGCCTTGGCGGGGTCGCCTTCCTCGGAGCCCTGCATCGCGTTGACGTAGGTGCGGAAAGCCCCGGCGGTTCCACTGTAGGCGTCGATGACCGTCGCCTCGCTCTTGTTGCTGTTGATCTGGGTGCGGAACGCTCCCGGTTCCACCATCACGACGCGCACACCGAATGGGGCAACTTCTCCCGCCAGTGTCTGCGACAGACCTTCGAGGGCGAACTTCCCGGCGTGGTAGGCCCCGAAGGCGTGGAAGCTCGTTTGCCCACCCATCGAGCTCATCTGCACGATGGTTCCGCTACCTTGCTCGCGCATGCTAGGCAGCACAGCCTTCGTTGTCTGGGCGGCACCGAAGAACAGGACCTCCATCTGCTCACGCAGTTGCTCCGTGGTGAGTTCCTCGACGGCGCCCAACATGAGGAATCCGGCGTTGTTGACGAGGACGTCGATCCGGCCGAATAGTGCCAACGTCGCCTCTACCGCAGCCTGGACGGAGTCGGGATCGGTGACGTCCAGAGCGTAAGTGCTGACCCGCCCCTTGCCGAGTTCGGCGAGGTCTTGAAGGACTTCGGGACGGCGAGCTGTCGCCATCACCTGGTCACCCGCGGCCACTGCCGCGAGCACAATTTCACGGCCGAAACCGCTTGAGCACCCCGTGATAAGCCACACGCGGCCCTGGGTTTGACCTGACATGTCTTGCTCCTGATTGGTGTCGGTTCCCGATAACTGCTTGCGAGAACCATTCTTGTTGCGGGGCGCACGACACGGCCAACACGTGTTTCCTGGGGCAGTGACAATCTGCCCCTGTGGCGTCCCGGGGCTTCCCGAGGCCCGCGCGGTACCCGTTTCCCGGCGAGAGTGGGAGGGGCCCTGCGGCCCGAACCGGACTCGGACATGATCGACTCCATGTCGCCGATGTGGCGGCATCCCGCCTCGCGGATACCGCAATGTCGGCGACATGGAGTGGATCACGCCCGGACGTCTACCGCGCGGGGCTAGGTCGGCCAACCCGCAACCCCCAGGGCGATCTGCGCGCTAACCTCACCCTGACGCCGCCTTGTGTGAGACGGGTGAGATGGGTGAGACGCCAATTTTGTGGCAGTCGGCGGCGGGTACAGGATCAGACTGTGGCCGGCACAGGAAAAAGGTGTTGGACGCGGCAGGCCCCCTCTGCGGATGATTTGTCTCGTCAACCACTGGACGGTTCGGCTCGCCGGGCCGATCGTGAACCCTCGGATATCACCAAAGGAACAATCATGCCTTCGGAAGTTTCTCTCCAGCAGTTCGCCGACCGTTATGCCCTGCGCGATCTGGTCGATGCCTATGCCCATCGCGCAGACGTAAAGGATTTCGAGGGGCAGGCGGCGCTGTACGCAGAGAATGGTCGGGTCGCCGTCTACACCGCCGACCCCAGCGCAAATGAACCCGTCCAGGTGCTGACCGGACGGGACGAAATCGAATCCGGTATCACGGCGACGTTGAAGGATTTCGAGCAGACCTTCCACTTCAACGGCCAGAGCACGGTGCTGACGCTGAGCGGTGACCAGGCGACGGGCGAGAGCTACTGCATTGCCCACATGGTGACCAACGCAGCCGGTGACCGAACTCTGACGGCAATGACCATTCGCTACCGCGACACGTTCACCCGTGTCGACGGAAAGTGGCTGTTCGCCGAACGGCTGCTCCTGATCGGTTTCACCGAGCAGCGCCCGCTGGCGGCCTGAACCCTGCGCGAGAGCCTGGGGCGAGGCTTCACGTCAGACTGAGCCGGTAACCGATCCCGCGTACGGTCTGCACACGCAGGGTGTCATCGGCGGCGCGCAGTTTGCGGCGCAACCGCTTCACCGCCGAGTGCAGGGTCGACGTGTCGCCGAGGTACGCACAGCCCCAGACCGACTCGAAGAGCCTCTCGTACGTCCAGACTCCGACCGGTGGTGTGGCGAGCTGGGTGAGCAGGCTGCGCTCGAGTCGGGTCAGGGCCAGAGGTTGTCCCCGCCACGTCACCAGGTGATGAAGCGGATCGATCTCGAGGTCACCCAGGCTGATTCGACCGGAGGCGGGAGCGGCGGAGGGAGCGGCGGCGGCGGGAGCGGAGGCTGCGGGAGCGGAGGCCGGAGTGGCCGCAGGGCCGAGCAGTGGGGCCGGTCCGCCAGTCAGGGGCGGGCCGATCATCGCCTGCAGCTCCGCCAGGTCGGTGCAGATCACCAGGGTGCCGAGCCCGTCGAGGCGCCGGACCATCCGCTCGCGCACCGACACGTCAGCGGTTACGCAGAACACGAGGGACATGTCCTCGGCCACTGTTCTCCCTCCCCAGGCACACCACCACGGGAAAGACAACGCTGTCTGACCCTCATAGTCAAGGTTTCTTCAGACAGCCATCGCCCTGCGGACGGGCTCAGAAGGTCAGCAGCCGGAACTCACCGACGGGCCGGAAGCCGAGGCGGTGGTAGACCGACTCACCGATGGGCGACGAGGTGAGGGCGGCTGTGCCGGCGCCGCGCTCGGCGGCGAGCTTGAGCGCGGCGCTGGTCATGGCCGCCCCGATGCCCCTCCGGCGGTGCTCGGGCTGCGTACCCACGAAATAGAGCGTGACCAGGCCGTGGCTGAGCCAGGCGACGGCCGTCCCGACGATGCGGCCGTCGTCGAGGCGGCCGGCAAGCCGGATCACGGTGCCGTCGCCGGCGAACGCCTTCTCCCGTTCGATGGTCGCCGCCACGCCGTCCGCCGGGATTCCGGACACCCGGGCGTAGGCCGGAACGAACGTGTCCAGATCGGTGGTTTCGGCGACGTGCAGACCGGTCGGCGTCGGGGCGAGGGCCGCCTCCCCGATCGCCACGGTCATGATCGGCAGACGGGCGACCTCGGCGGCGCCGAGGGAGACCAGTCCGTCCGCGGTGCCGGCGTCGCTGTCCGGGCCAACCCACCAGACCCGGGGTATGCCGTGGAGGCGCTGCCGGGCTTCGGCGAGCGCGTCCTGCGGTGTGCGCCCGGCCACGCGCAGTACCCCGTTGAGGGTCGCGTGCGGCACGTCACTGCGGTAGGTCGGGAGGTCCGGGCCGCCGACAAGGCCGATGTTCCACCCGAGCAGGTACGCCCGGTGCGCGGCCAGCACCGTGTCGAGTAAGTCCATGGTCCTGGATCGTAACGCGGGGCTCTCGAACCCGATTGACCAGCGGAAAGGCGATCTGCGGTCGCCGATACCCGGCCACCTGCGGCCTGCGCTGATCGACGGTGCGCCGACGGCCTAATCGGTCGCGGAGAGCAGTGCCTCGGCGAGGTCGGTGCGGGCGCTGAGCAGCGTCCGGCCCCGCCGGTGGGTCACCACCAGACCGGCCGCGCGCAACGCGGCGAGGTGTTGCGAGACCCCGGCGGGCGACATCTCGCTACGTCGGGCCAGCTCTGTGGTGCTGACCGGTGAGGTCAGCTCGCTGAGCAGCCGGGCCCGCCCGCGACCGATCACGGCGGCCAGCGCTTCCGGGACGCCGGCCGTGCGTTCCCAGAGGGTGCCGAGCCCTCGCGCGGGATAAGCGAGCTGCGGTGCGTCGCCGCCAAGCACGCTCAGCACCGACGGCCAGACGAAGACCGACGGGACCAGCACCAGGCCCGGACCGTCCGGGACGTCCGGAGCCAGGCAGTGCCGCTGCGCGACGAGCAGGGTGTCGGCCTCCCACCGGACCTGCCGGTGCAGGTCGTTGAGGAGGACCGCCGCGCCTTCCTCGGCCAGCAGTCGGGTGCGAGAGGTGACATCCGCGTCGAGCAGCAGCCGCAGCCGTGGCCAGTCCGGGGCCAGGGCGATCCGCCAGTACGCCTCGATCTCCTCGGTCAGCCGGTGCAGCCCGGCCGCCGGGTCGGCGTAGAGGGCGGCAACCGCCGGTGTGCGCTCGCCCGGGTACAGGTCCAGATGTGCGCGGACGATGTCGACCGGGGTGGCCCGCAGGGCGGCAAGCTCGGCGGCGAGGTCCGGAGTGAGGCCGGTGGGCGGCGGAGTGAGGAAGTCGGCCAGATAGCCGGGCGGGGCCGGCACCAACTGCCAGAGCAGCCCGCCGTCCGGGCCGGCCAACCCCGCCTCGACAAGCGGTGGGCGGACCCGGCGCACCCAGGGCAGGTGGATGGCGTGGTCCCCGGGGTCACGCAGCACCCGGATGCTCGCAACGGCCTCCCACAGGCAGGAGACGGCGAACCGGATGCGGGCTACGGCACCCGCCGACATGCTGATGGCGGCCACGGCACCCCCGGTGGATTCAGCTGGGACTTAAACATTACCGCCGGGGTCGGGGCCGGCCGAGACTTGCCGGGTGAGCGAACAACACACCCGAGCTGAATTGTTCCGATCCCTGCACACTCCGGGGTCGCCGCTGGTCCTGGTCAACGCCTGGGACGCCGCGAGCGCCCGCATCGTGGCTGCTGCCGGCGGCCGCGCGGTGGCCACCACCAGCGCCGGTGTCGCCTGGAGCCTGGGTGTACCCGACGGCGACGTCCTCGGCCGTGACGCGGCCGTCGACCTGGTCGGCCGGGTCGCCGCATCGGTGTCGCTGCCGGTCACCGCGGACATCGAGTCCGGGTACGGTGCGACAGCGGCTGAGGTCGGCGCGACCATTCGCGCGGTGCTCGACGCCGGTGCCGTCGGCGTCAACATCGAGGACGCCCGACGTGACGCTGGCCCCCCGTTGCGTGACGTGGCCGACCAGTGCGCCCGGATCGGCGCCGTACGGGCCGCGGCCGACGCCGCCGGGCTGCCGCTCTTCGTCAACGCCCGGATCGACACGTTCCTCAGTGGCGCAGCGGACGTCGACGAGACCGTGGCGCGGGCAGCCGCTTATCTCGCGGCCGGCGCGGACGGCATCTTCGTGCCCGGGGTGGTCGACCCGGCAACCATTCGCGCGCTGGTGCAGGCGGTGCCGGCTCCGCTGAACGTGCTCGCCGGGCCGGGCGCGCCTGCGGTGCAGGAGTTGGCCCGACTAGGGGTGGCCCGGGTGAGCCTCGGCTCGTCGGTCGCGGAGGCCGCGTACGCGGTTGCCCGCCGGGCGGCGGATGAGGCGCTCGGCGCGGGCACGTACGGCGCGCTGACCGATGCACTCGACTACGGCACGTTCAACGCGCTGATGCGGTGAGGGCTGCGCTCCGTTAGGAAACGGTGCCTCCCGTTGCCGCGCGGCGGGTACGGGTGCGATGCGACGGGCCGGCCGCCTGTGTCGAGACGGCCGGCCTCAGCTGACGTGCTCCGCTGGCTCTGACGTGCTCCGCTGGCGATGGACGGTGGTCGGGTCACAGCGGCGGGGCGATGTCCCGCCGCTCCTCGACCTGGCGGTATTCCACTGGCTGCTCGGTGGTGGTGACCACCTCGCGGCGGCGACCCCAGATCAGCGTGGTCATGATCAGGCCGAGCACGCCAGCTCCCATCAGGATCCAGCCGACCACGTCGAGGTTGATGCCGCCGACGCTCGCGTCCAGGGCGAAGGTGAGGATCGCGCCGAGCGCGATCAGGAAGATGCTGGTGCCGATACCCACGACAGCCTCCTTAGGGGGATGCGGTGTGCTGTCGAGCCCTTCAGTACCCCGGTGCCGACCAGCGCAACCGCAGCCGCCCAGGGTGCCGCGCCAAGCGATCTTGGCATCGGGTAGAGTTCACTTGTCGCCGGCGCTAGTCGGGGACGTGCGGACGTAGCGCAGCTGGTAGCGCATCACCTTGCCAAGGTGAGGGTCGCGGGTTCGAATCCCGTCGTCCGCTCGCGATCCGCCCCTAACGGGGCCTGACTGCCGTTTCGGGTGGTCACCACGGGCGATTGGCGCAGTGGGAGCGCGCTTCCTTGACACGGAAGAGGTCACTGGTTCAAACCCAGTATCGCCCACCAGCTAGATCAGCAGGTCAACGGCTCGTTATCGGAAATCCGGTAACGAGCCGCTTTGGTTGCAACGCCGTCCCCTTGCTCGGCCCTCGGGTCCCGCGCTCTTGCGGTTTCGGTCGCCGTTTCGCGTGGGATGCCCTTCAGGCCGGGGCAGAAAGTGCAAGATCCGCAGCCGGTACGCCAGCCTGGTCGATCATGGAGTTGTGGTGCCCGTTAGGGGCACGGCAGCACAACCTGTCGAGATGACGCGGAACATCTGAGGTGGGGCGAAACCCGTTCACAAACCGATGGCGGTCCTGGTCGGACCTTGCGAGACTCTGACCTGTGCGAGAGCCGGACCGCTTCCGAGCTGCGGTGCACGCCTGGGCGGCCGGCGGTGCGGACGCCGCCACAGTGGCCCGTGAGCTGGCAGGCGACCTGAGCACCGTCGTGCTCGTCGAAGGGCTCAGCGACCAGTGCGCGGTGGAGACGCTCGCCGAGCGGCGCGACCGCGACCTGGCTGGCGAGGGCGTGTGCGTCGTGCCGATCGGCGGAGCGATGAGTGTTGCCCGCTACCTGCGGCTCTTCGGCGCGCAGGGGTTGGCGCTGACCGTACGAGGGCTCTGCGACGAGGCCGAGGAGAGCTTCTTCCGGCGAGGGCTGGAACAGGCCGGCTTCGGCACCGACCTGAGCCGTTCGGCGATGGAGGCGCTCGGATTCCACGTGTGCGTGACCGACCTGGAGGACGAGCTGATCCGTGCTCTCGGCAGCGCCGGTGTCGAGCGGGTCATCGACGCCGAGCGCGATCTGGCCAAGTTCCGGGTCTTCCAGAACCAGCCCGCGCAGCGCGGGCGGACGATCGAGCGCCAACTGCGCCGCTTCATGGGCACGATGAGCGGCCGTAAGGCGCGTTACGCTCGCGCGCTCGTCCGCGCCCTCGACCCGGGGGCCATCCCACGACCACTGGATCGGCTGCTCACCTGACGGTTCTGCCACGGGCAGATCCGCCGGACCGACCCGGCGTCGATCCTCGCCGCCGGGCACCGCCCGGCCCTGCCAGTAGCCGGCTACTCGCCGGCGCGGAGAACCTCGCTCAGCCGGTCGCGTCGCCGCAGCGCCGACTCGACGGGTACGACCGTGGCGGCCGCCGCCAGCAGCGCCACGCTCCCCAGGCCCAGCAGCCACCACGGCAGGACCACCGTCGGGTCGGCGGCTTGGCCGGTGAGCAGCCGCAGGTCGAGCGGGCCGAGCATCAGGCGTGCGAGCAGGGCCCCGAGTAGCGGGCCGCACACCGCGGCGACCACGACCGGCGGCAGCAGCTCTCCGGCGGCGACCCAGCGGGCGTCGCGTGGCCGCAGGCCGAGGGTCCGCAGCCGGGTCAGGGTCTGCCACCGCTTCGACGCGCCGGAGGCGGCGGCGAGCGTGAGGCCGAGCAGCCCCAGCGCCAGCAGCACCGCGGCGGCCGTCCACGCCAGCCGTAGTAGCCCTGCGGTCAGCGGAGCCACTCGCTGCGCCCGCAGGACGTCCGAGCGCAGCACGACGTCGGCGGTGACGCCGGTGTTCGACACGGCCCGCGCCGCGCCCGGGCCGGTCACCCAGACGGTATTCGGAACGGCGGGCAGCCCGGCGTCGGCGAGAGCCCCCCCGTCCACGATGACGACGTCGGTGGCGCCGTCGACGGGGGGAGCGGTGCCGACCGCGGCGAGACGGATCGCTGGGGCGTCGTCCCGGGGTAGCTGCATCTGCGTTCCGGCCCGCAGACCGCCGTCGCTCGATCTGACCAGCGCTGGGACATCCCCGGGGCCAGGACCGGGTGCCGTGAGCCGGGCCAGCGCCGGCGCGTCGGGCAGCGGAGTGGTGGCCAGCAGGCGCTGGAACGCGGCGGCGTCCACGATGACCAGGCGTGGGGTGAGCAGTGTCGATTCGGTGAAGACGCGTGCCGAGTCGGTTACCTGCGCGACGACGACCTGCCCTACCCCGGGTGCGGCGGCGATGCGCTCGGCCAGTGCGGGCGTGGCGGCCTCGGCGTCGGCGCCGACGTCGAGGCGGGCGTCGGCGCCGACGGCGCTCCACGCGCCGTCGGCCAGACCCCGGGTGACGGTGGTGCCGAGGATGAGCGCGAACGACGCGAGCGCCGTGGTGCTGACCAGAACCAGCAGCGGCAGCGCGCGCCCAACCGTTGTGGCCGCCTGGGCGGCACTGAACACGGCCAGCGGGCGGCGCGAGCGCAGGGCCTGTCGGAGCGCGAACCGCGCCCCGAGGGGCAGTAGCCGGAGTAGGACGAGCGCGCCGACGAGCGCGCCCAGAGTGAGGGCGCTGATCGGCAGGATCAGGTCGCCGGTCAGCTCACCCGTGTCGCCGTCGGAGGCCACGGGCAGGAGCCCGCGCTGGTGCAGCGTGACGAAGGCGGCGACCGCGGCGATCAGGACAGCGGCCTCCACGGCGGCGCGGCGCAGCTGGCCGGTGGCGCGAATCCAGCGCCGAGCGGCCGGGTGGGCGGGTTGGCGCCGGTCGCGGCTGGCGCGGGCGGCGGCGAGGGTGCCGAGCGCCGGCCCGGCGATGGCACCGGCCAGGACCACGGGAACGGCCCAGATCCAGGAGACGCCCGGAGCGACTGCGCGGGCGAGCGCGAGCCCGACGGCGGCGGCCGACAGGGACACCACGGTGGACTCGATGATCAGTTCCGCACCGAGGTCGGGTAGCGCCGCCCCACGCTGCCGGGCGGCGCTCAGCACCGGGGTACGGCGGCCGACCAACAGGTCGGCGGCGAGCAGCAGGACCAGTATCGTGGCGGTCAGCACCCCGGCAAGCAGGGCGGCGGCCTGTGCGAGAGCGGCGCTGTTCCGTGTACGGGCGTCGCGCAGGGCGGTGTCGAGCTGCGATTCCCATTTCAGGGTTTGGCCGCGGTCGCTTGATGAGCCGGAGGCTGCCTTGAGCTTGACCACCTGGCTGGCGAGCGCCGCGGTGGCGTCCCAGGTGAGCGCGTCGGGAACGGGTGCGAAGTAAACGGCGCGCCGCAGTTGGTCCTCGTCGATGGCGAGCCGGGCGTCCGGTAACGACTCGCGCGTCAGCAGGCCGCCGAACCGGGTGGTCCCCACGCCGTCGGCGCCGGGCACGGGGCGCAGTAGCGCCGGGGCGAGTCGCCAGGCCGGGTCGGCGCTGTCGGTGGGTCGGTAGATCCCGCTGATCCGGACGTCTTTGTCTTGACCCTGGCCGTCGTTGACCGGGATTCGATCGCCGGGGCCGAGGTTGAGTGCGGCGGCATCCGCCTCGGAGAGGCCGACCTGCACCGGCCAGGGCGGTCCGTCGTAGGGGATCTCGACGTACTCGTCGGAGACGGCGGGGCCGGGCGGGCTGCCGGCGATCCAGGTCACGTCCGGGCCGCCGAGGTCACCGGCCAGGTAGGTGAACTGGAAGGTACGCGGCACGCTGCCGTCGGTGATGTTGAGGATCGGGCCGTTGACAGCGGCGATGGGCGGGAGCAGCGCGGCGTCCAGGTCGGGCCCGAGCGCGTCTGTCGCCCGGGCGCGGAAGTCGTCGAGGGCCTCGGCGAGGCGGGGCATCCGGACCCGCCCGCCGGTCGGCCCGTCGTCGCGTTCCCAGTTGGCGCGTACGAGGACGTTCGAGTCGGGGCCGGCGCGGCGGACCGTGTCCTGGACGGCGTTGTCGGCGGCGGCGCGGAGCAGCGCCGGCACGGCTCCGGCGAGCAGCGCGACGGCGGCGATGACGGCGGCGGTGAGCAGCAGAGGTCCGGCGTCGGTACGGCCACGGCCGCGGATGCTGGGCCAGTGCAGCGCCGGCCACCGGCGGGTCAGCCACCGGTTCACGGCGCTACCCGCAGGTGCGCGGCGTCGGCCCGGCGGACCTGGACGGTGACCACGACGGCGACCGCCAGCATGCATCCGGCCAGCAGTACGGCGAGGAGTGCGCCCTCGGCTGGCCACGGCCAGTGTGGCTGGGTGGCCGGGACGGGCGTGGCGCCGGTGTCGGAGCGCACGAGCAGGGGAGCGACGACGCGGGTGGCGAGCGCGCCGACGGCCGCGCCCGCCGCGAGCAGGGGCAGCAGAACGCCGGCGTGCTGGCCGAGCAGCACGGCCCGGATGCTGCGCCGGGACATCCCCAGGCCGCGCAGCCGCGCCACCTCGACGGCGCGGACCTGTAGATCGCAGGTGACGTGCAGGACGACGCCGGCGAGCAGCAGCAGCGCCGCGGCCGGGACGAGGAGCCGGAGCGCGGCCGGCAGCCCGGCGCGCAGCGGGCCGCCGGTGAGACGGGCGGACTCGTCCTCGCGGGTCGCGACGGCGCCCGCGTGCAGGGCGGTGGCCCGCTCGGCGGCGCCGGCGGTCGGGTGCCCGACCCACCAGGCGTCGACCGGGAACGTCAGGTCGCCGGTGACGGCGCGTGCGCGGGACAGCGTGTCCAGGTCGGCCAGGACGGCGGCGGCGCCGGGGGCGGACGGTACGGTCGGCACGACCTCGGTGACGACGACCGGGACGGGCGTGATGCCGACCGTGACGCTGAGCTGGCTGCCGCTCCCGGCACCGACCTCGCTGGCAAAGCGGGCGGAGACGGCGACGGGCACCGGGCCGGGATCCGGGAAGGCGGTGGCGACGAGGGTCCGGGCGGCGTCCTCGGCGGCGCCGCCAAGGTCGACGGTCGCGGCCATCCGCAGCGCGGTTCCCGTCGGCGTGGCGGACAACCCGACGGTCAGGTCGCTCAACTTGCTCGGGACCGGCGGCGCGGACGTGGCGGTCCAATCCGATCCGTCAGTGGACATCTCCGCCGACCCGGTTGGCGGCACGGTGAGGGTGACGGCTACGGCGACGCGTCCGCCGACCGTGTCGGTGGTGACCGGCAGGGCGACCGCGACGAGGCGCAACCCGTCGGCCGTCGCGCAGGCGGGCAGCCGAAACTCCTGGCCGTCGAGGGGTACGGCGGGACCGCTGCAGGACGTGCGTAGGCCGCTGGCGTCCTGCAGCAGCAGCCGGGGCGTCACGGCGAGCGGGGTGTCGCCGGCGGCGGTCCCACTCAGGACGAGCGGGGCGCCAGTCGGAATGGCGAGGCCGGTGACCCGGGTGCGTGGTGCCAGCGTGGCGCCCACGTCCGCCCATTCGCGGTCGCTGTCCAGCCGCCCGCGCAGCAGCGCGTCGGCGCGGGTGGTGTCGACGGCGACCAGGCGCGGCGCATCGCCGGCGCCGCCGAGCCACTGACCGACGGCGGTACCACGGTCGAGGACCGGACTCACGTCCCCCGCGGTGGCCGCGCTGACGACCGCGCCCTCTCCGGCCACCGGCGCCGTGCTGAGGGTGAGTGCCAGGTCGGTGCCGACGGAGAGCGCGGCCTGGTCGCGCTGCGACTGGTGCCACGTGTTGTCGAAGGCGAGGCCGAAGGTTCCGGCCGCGCAGGCCAGTCCGACGAGCAGCCCGGCGGCGACCGCCTGTGGCCGGCGGGCGGCCTCCGAGACCGCCAGCGGAAGCGCCAGCCCACGGGCGCGGTACGCCAGCCGGTCGGCGCCGCGAAGGGCGGGCAGTACCACCCGGAGAGCCAGGGCGGCGCCTGCGGTGAGCAGCAGCGCCGGCGCGAGCACCCGGACCGTGTCGGCGCGTGGGCTGGCGGCGGTGGGTTGCGCGTACAGCTGCCACCATCCGGCGGCGGCGAACACCGCGAGCAGCAGGTCGGTGCCGGATCGGGCCAGCAGCTCGCGGCGGGTGCGTTGGTCGCCGGCTGCCGGGACAGGCCGGATCGCCAGGACGGTGAGGACAGCGGCGAGCAGCAGCGCGCCGCCGGCGACCGCGACGACCTGGGCACCGGCGATGGTCGGCCGGGCGGTCAGGCCGGCGCCGTCCAGCGGCGGCAGGTGGGTCAGGCCGGCGTGCAGCGCCGATGAGGCCGGTATCGCGATCGCGGCGGCGACGGTGGCGATGAGCCCGGCCTCGAGTGTCGCGGTGGCGGCGAGTTGGCGACGGCTGGTGCCCAGGGCGGAGCGCAGGGCGGTCTCGTCGGCGCGTATGCCCGCGGTCAGCCGGCCGGCGAGGACGAGTGCCGTGGCGGCCAGGACACCGCCGAGGACGGCGATGGCGAGCACGACGGCGGCGGTGACGTGCAGTTGGTCGTCGGCGGCCCGCAAGGTCAGCGGCAGCTCGGAGGAGACACGTGCGAGCGTGACGCGGTCGCCGAGGGTGCCGGCCAGCCGGCGGTCGGCGGTGCCGACGGCCCCGGCCACGGTCTCCAGGTCGTGGCGGTTGGGGTGGGACAGGTCCGGATGGGCGGTGACCTCCATCCGGTCGACGGTGGCACCGGTGGTGACCAGGTCGGCGAGGTCGACGAGGAACGGGCCGTAGGCGTTGACCGGCTGCATGAAGCGGCCGTCCCGGTAGCCGGTGGCGGAGCCGGCCGCGGCCAGCGGGTCGCGGTCCCAGCCGCGCCCCGGCAGCGGGCGTACCACACCGACGACGGTCACGTCGATGGCCGGGACGGGCGCGTGGGCCAGCTCGGCGCCGAGGCGCACCCGGCGACCGGGGGTGAGGTCGAGCAGTTGTGCGGTGGACTCCAGCAGCACCGCGTCGCCGGGCTGCTGTGGCCAGCGCCCGGTGACCAGCTCGGCGCGGGCCGGCAGGTCGTCGAGCCCCGACAGGTACGCCTGGGCTCCGACGGTGGTGCCTGTGGCGAGCGTGGGCGGCAGCGCCCGCAGCACTGTCGACGCCCGCACGGTTGTCGTCACCGGGAACGGTGCGAGCGCGGAGGCCACCACGGTGCGGGTGTCGGCGGCGACGGACGGCGTGTCCCGGCCCTCGACGGCGCCGGTGTAGACGGTCACGTCGATGGCGGCGGGGGCGGCGCGGGCGATGGCGACCTCCAGCGCACGCTCGGCGGTGCGGGTGGTCAACAGGGTGCAGGTGCCCAGTAGTGTCGCGCCGATCGTGACGACCCCGAGGAGGGCTGCCAGCAACGGCCACTGCGCGCGGGCGCGCCGGCTGACCAGCCTCATCGTCGCGTCACCTGGCGTCCGGCACGGGCGCGTACGGCTGCCCGGCCGCCTGTTCGTCGAGGTGCCCGTCGTGGATGCGGATCACCCGGTCGGCCAAGGCCATCATCACCGCGTCGTGCGTCGACACCACTACGGTGACGCCTTCGGATTCCACTATCCCGCGCAGCAGGGCCATCACCGACAGGCCTGTCTCGGCGTCCAGTTGCCCGGTGGGCTCGTCGGCGAGCAGAAGCTGGGGCGAGGCGGCCAGCGCGCGGGCGATCGCCACCCGCTGCTGCTGGCCGCCGGACAGCTCGGCCGGCCGCTGCTGGGCGTGGTCGGCCAGGCCGATCAGCTCCAACAGCAACTCGACCCGCCGCTCGCGCTCGGTGGGGGCGACGCGGGCCATCCGCAGCGGGGCGGCGACGTTTTCCGCGGCCGACAGCACCGGGATCAACCCGAAGCTCTGGAAGACGTACGACACCTTCTCGCGCCGCAGCCGGGACAGGCCATCCTCGTCGAGCGCGGTCACGTCGGTGCCGTCGACGTGCACGGTGCCGGCGTCCGGGCGGTCCAGGCCGCCGATGACGTTGAGCAGGGTGGTCTTGCCCGAGCCGGACCGGCCGACGAGCGCCACCATCGAACCGGCGGCCACGTCGAACGACACGCCGCGCAGGGCGTGGACGACGGTCGGCCCGGTGCGGAAGCGCCGGTGTACGCCGCGCACGCGCAGCAGCGGCTCGCTGCTCATTCGCCGCTTCCCGAGTCGGGGCGGATCGTGATGTGGTCGGGTTCCAGGGCCAGCCGGACCCGTCGGGTCAGCGCCAGCGCCTGGCGGAACTCGCGGGGCACCTGGACCCGCCCGGCCCGGTCCATCACGGCGTACTCCTCGGCGATCATGTGCGTGTCGCCCTCCGCGTTGGTGGTGGTACGGCGCAGCACCTCGCTGCTGGTGCGCCCATCCCGGATCGCGACGGTCCGTTCGACCTGGCCGCTGACCTCCGGATCGTGGGTCACCACGACAACTGTCACGCCGTAGCGCCGGTTGACGTCCCGCAGAACGCCGAAGACCTCCGCGGAGGTGGCGGCATCCAGCTCGCCGGTCGGCTCGTCGGCGAGTAGGACCCGCGGCTGGTTGGCCAGTGCCACCGCGATGGCGACCCGCATCTGCTGCCCTCCGGAGAGTTGCCCGGGGCGCCGATCGGCGCAGTCGGCGACACCGAGGCTGTCCAGCAGCTCGGCCGCGCGCTCCCGGCGCTCGTCCTTCGCGGTACGGGCCGTCGTCATCGGCAGATCCACCATCTCCCGTGCGGTCAGGTAGGGGATCAGGTTGCTCGCCGTCTGCTGCCGTATGAACCCGACGGTGTGCCGCCGGTAGTTCACCCGGTCCGCACGGGACATCGCCAGCAGATTCCACTCCTCGACCCGGACCCGCCCGGCGGTGGGCGCGTCGATGCCGGCCAGGATGGACAGCAGCGTCGACTTGCCCGACCCGGAGGCACCGACGACGGCGACCAGCTCACCGCTCTCCACGGCCAGGTCCAGTCCCTGCAGTGCCTGCACCTCGATCGAACCGGTCTGGTAGATCCGCACCAGGTTCTCGCAGACGATGAGCGCGTCCCGGCCGAACTCGGGCGCCCGCGCGGATGGCTGCGGCAGGGACAGCGGTGTGCTGGTCATTCCCTTCTCCGTCCAGGTTGTGTCGACGTCGAGCCAGCCTCGGGTAGCGGTCGGGCCCACCGGTCGGGCACGTGATGTCACCTGGTCGGCACGCATGGTCATCAATTGCGTCAAGCGCCTCGATTGCCCAGGCTGACGCAGATTGAAGCAGTTTCGCAATCGGCGGCTCAGTTGACCATGCCCTGGGCGACATTCCTGCATTCTGGACGGGGGACGCAGGCTCACTCTGGCCGCGACGGCGACGGGCAACAAGTGAACGGCGGCAGCTCGGAATTCTGCCACGAGCAGATCCGCTGCCGGCGAACAGAGGCGCCGTTCGCCGACACGTGCAGGCAGGGTGAAGCGCATGAGATTGCTGGTGCTGGGCGGTACGGGTTTCGTGGGTGGGGCGACGGTCACCGAGGCGGTTCGCCGTGGCTGGTCGGTGACCGTGTTCAACCGAGGGCTGCACGGCACGGTGCCTGCCGGCGTACACCGGTTGCGGGGTGACCGCACCGAGCCGGACGGTCTGGCGGCTCTGGCGGGCGGCGAGTGGGATCTGGTCGTCGACACCTGGGATGGCGCCCCGCGGGGAGTGCGGGAAGCGGCCCGCGCACTGGTCGGGTCGGTCGGGCACTACGCCTACATCTCCAGCGGCTCGGTGTACGCCCCACCGGTGCCCGCGCACGTCGGCGAGGAGGCGCCCACAGTGGATGGATCTGCCGACGCCACCGAGGGGGACTACGCGCAGTGCAAGATGGGCGGTGAGCTGGCGGCGACGGAGGTCTTCGGCGAGCGGGCGTTGCTGGTCCGCGCCGGGCTGATCCTCGGCCCGGGTGAGGACATCGGCCGGCTGCCCTGGTGGCTACAGCGGGTGGCCCGCGGTGGCGACGTGCTCGCGCCCGGCCCGGAGGACCTGCCCGTGCAGTACGTCGACGTGCGCGACCTGGCCGCGTGGACCCTCGACCGGGCTGCCGTTGGGGTCGGCGGCGCGTTCAACGTCATCAGCCGATCGGGGCACACCACGATGGGTGAGCTGCTGGCGTCGGTCGTCGCGGTGACCGGCTCCGACGCGCGGCTGCGGTGGACCGACCCGGAGCCGATCCTGGCCGCCGGCGTGGTCCCCTGGAACGATCTGCCGATCTGGATTCCGCGCGACCACGAGTTCCGGTGGTTGCAGGAGCGCGGGGTGGAGAAGGCGTACGCGGCGGGGTTGACCTGCCGACCGGTGGCCGACACCGTCGCCGACACCTGGCAGTGGCTGCGCTCGGTCGGGTCGGTGCCGCCGCGCGCCGGCCGTCCGGCCCGGGTGACGGTGGGGCTGGACGCCGAGCGGGAAGCCGCGCTGCTCGTCTGACCGGGCGCGCCGGTGGTGCCGAGGTCAGGTCGGCGCCACCGGCAGCATCGGCGGCGGCCTCCGCCAGCGCCGTGGTCAGCGTTCCCGGACCACTGCGACCGGGCAGTTGGCGTGCTGGATGAGCTGCTGGCTGACCGAGCCGAGCAACATCCCGGCCAGCCCGCCCCGCCCCCGGCTGCCGACAACCACCAGCCGTGCGTCGCGGCTCACCTCGATCAGCATCGCCGCCGGGCTTGTCGGTGTCAGGTCGACGGTCATGTCCAGCTCGGGAAACGTCCGCCGCCACGGTTGCACCGACTGTTCCACCGCCGCCCGTTCGTCGGGCACCCCGGCCGCCCCGCCGGGGCCCGGTGTCCAGGCGTGCAGGACGCGTAACGGCACCCGCCGCTGCGCCGCCCGTTCGGCCGCGAAGCCGAGCGCCACCAGCGACGGTTCCGAGCCGTCCACGCCGACCGCCACCGGGCCGGTCGACGCGTCGACCGGAGCGGTGGCGGCCCCGTCTCGGACCACCACGACCGGACAGTGCGCGTGCGCGGCGACCGACACGGCGGTCGACCCGGCCAGCAGGCCTCCGAATCCGCCGTGGCCCCGACTGCCGAGCACCAGCATCCCGGCCTCGGCCGAGCGTTCCTGCAACACCAGGGCCGGTGGACCGTCGTACACCTCGCCGGTGACCGTCAGCCCGGGGTGCGTGGCGGTGGCCTCCGCCGCGGCCTTGCGGACCAGGTCCTCGACCTGCCGGCGGGCGGTCTCGTCCGGCCAGACCCCGGGGGCCACGCCCGGGCCGACCCAACCGGCCACGGTCAGCCATTCGAAGACGTACGCCAGCCGCACCGGTTGGCCGCTGTGCCGAGCCTCCTCCAACGCCCAGTCCACGGCCAGCGAGGCGTCGGTGGAGCCGTCGTAGCCGACCAGGATCTCCGCGTCACGCACGTCGTCCTCCTCAGGGGTTGATCGGGTCGGTCTCGCGGACCCAGCGCCACTCGGCGACCTGTGGGTCGTCCTCGCCGTACTGGCGGGTGTAGTCGCGGGCCGCCTGCCGGGCGTCGACCATCCGCTGGCGCAGGTGCGCGACGCGGGCGGCCAGCCCGGGCACCCGGTCGATGACGTCGATGACCAGGTGGAAGCGGTCCAGGTCGTTGAGCATCACCATGTCGAACGGGGTGGTGGTCGTGCCCTCCTCCTTGTAGCCGCGCACGTGCAGGTTCTCGTGGTTGCTACGGCGGTAGGTGAGTCGGTGGATCAGCCACGGGTAGCCGTGGTAGGCGAAGATGATCGGCCGGTCCTCGGTGAAGATGGTGTCGAACTCGCTGTCGGTCAGCCCGTGCGGGTGCTCGGTGTCCGGCTGGAGTCGCATCAGGTCGACCACGTTGACCAGTCGCACCTTCAGCTCCGGAAGGTGCTGGCGCAGCAGTTCGGCGGCGGCCAACGTCTCCAGGGTGGGCACGTCCCCGCAGCAGGCGAGCACCACGTCCGGCTCGCTGCCGCAGTCGTTGCTGGCCCACTCCCAGATCCCCAGGCCACGGCGGGTGTGCTGGATCGCCTCGGTCATCGTCAGCCAGTTCGGCGCGGGCTGCTTACCGGCCACCACCACGTTGATGTAGTGCCGGCTGCGCAGGCAGTGGTCCATCGTGGCGAGCAGGGTGTTGGCGTCCGGCGGCAGATAGACCCGCACCACCTCGGCCTTCTTGTTGACCACGTGGTCGATGAAGCCCGGGTCCTGGTGGGAGAAGCCGTTGTGGTCCTGGCGCCAGACGTGGCTGGACAGGAGGTAGTTCAGCGAGGCGATCGGCTGCCGCCAAGGGATGTCGCGGGTCACCTTCAGCCACTTGGCGTGCTGGTTGAGCATCGAGTCGACGATGTGGATGAACGCCTCGTAGCTGGTGAACACGCCGTGTCGGCCGGTCAGCAGGTAGCCCTCCAGCCAGCCCTGGCACAGGTGCTCGGAGAGCACCTCCATGACCCGGCCGTCGGGTGAGAGGTGGTCGTCGCCGGGCACGGTGGCGGCAACCCAGGCCCGGTCGGTCGCCTCGAACGCGGCACCCAGCCGGTTGGAGGCGACCTCGTCCGGGCCGAACAGTCGAAAGGTCTCCGGGTTGGCGCTGATGACATCGCGGATCCACGGCCCGAGCACCCCGGTCGCGCCGGCCATCGGCTTGCCCGGTTCGGGGACCTCCACGCCGTAGTCGCGGAAGTCTGGCAGGGCCAGGTCGCGCAGCACCACTCCACCGTTGGTGACCGGGTTGGCGCTCATCCGTCGATCACCGCGGGGCGGCAGCGTCCGCAACTCGTCCACCGGCGCGCCGGTCACGTCGAACAGTTCCTCCGGCCGGTAGCTGCGCAGCCATCGCTCCAACTCGGCCAGGTGCGCGGGGTTGACGCGGACCCCGGACAGCGGCACCTGGTGGGCGCGGTACGTGCCCTCCACCTGGACGCCGTCGACCTCGCTCGGGCCGGTCCAGCCCTTCGGCGTCCGCAAAATGATCATCGGCCAGCGGGGACGTTCGATGACACCACCGGAGCGGGCACGCCGCTGAATCTCGGCGATCTCGTCCAGCGTGCGGTCCATCGTCGCGGCGAGGATGCGGTGCACCTGGGCGGGGTCGTCACCGGCCACCACGTACGGCTGGTAGCCCGAACCCCGCATGAGGTCGATCAGATCGGCCTCGGGGATCCGGGACAACACCGTCGGGTTGGCGATCTTGTAGCCGTTGAGGTGCAGGATGGGCAGCACCGCACCGTCGCGTGCCGGGTTGAGGAAGACGTTGGAGAGCCAGCTTCCGGCCAGCGGGCCGGTCTCCGCCTCGCCGTCGCCGATCACGCAGGCCACCACGAGATCCGGGTGGTCGAACGCGGCGCCGTAGGCGTGGCTCAACGCGTACCCCAGCTCGCCGCCCTCGTGGATCGAACCCGGCACGTCCGAGGCGACGTGGCTGGGGATGCCGCCCGGGAAGGAGAACTGGCGGAAGAGCTTGGACATGCCGACCTCGTCGCGCGCCACGTCGTGGTAGCGCTCCGACCAGGTGCCCTCCAGCCAGGTGTTGGCCACGATGGCCGGGCCACCGTGGCCGGGGCCGGTGACCAGCATGGCGTTGAGGTCACGCGCCACGATCATGCGGTTGAGGTGGGCGTAGATCAGGTTGAGCCCGGGGCTGGTGCCCCAGTGCCCGAGCAGCCGAGGCTTGATGTCGTCAGGGGTCAGTGGCTCCCGCAGCAGCGGGTTGCCCAGCAGGTAGATCTGCCCGACGGTGAGGTAGTTCGCGGCCCGCCAGTACGCGTCCAGCCGGCGAAGTTCGTCGTCGGTGAGGGCGCGGTGCACGTCGAGAGCGGTGTTCATCATGCTGCCTCTCGCGGGTTGGGGTGGGATGGCCGACGTCCAGCTTCGCCGCTGGGAACGCCCCGGGTCAGGGCCGTTGGTCCCGCACCGGCCGGGCGTCGGGCCCGGTCAGCGGCACCTCGGCCAGGCCACGGACGACGACCACCGGGGCGGGGGAGTGATAGAGCAGGGATTGGGCGACCGCGCCCAGCATGGCGCGTGCCGGTTCGTCGCCGCGGGCGGCGACCAGCGTCATCTGCGCGGTGCGCGACGTGTCGATCAGCACCTGACCGGGGTCCCCGCGAACGACACGGCTTTCGGTGGGCACCGAGCTGTTGCGGCCGGTGTGCCGGGCCAGGGCCTCGCTGAGCTGCTCGGCGACCGCGTCGGTGTCCTCGTCGTACTCCACCACGCGCAGCGCCAGCAGTCGGGCGCCCCTTCGGCCCGCGCATTCCATGGCCCACTGCAGGGCGAGGTGCGAGCTGGGCGAGCCGTCCACCCCGACCAGCACCGGGCCCTGCGGCGGCGGCTCGCGCCGGACCACCAACAGCGGGCAACCGGCCCGCGCCGCCAACTGCACGGCAGGCGTGTCGGCCGGGACGCACTGGCCGCTGCCGGCCATCCCACTGTCGCCCACGGCCAGTAGGAAGGCCCCCTCCGACCGGCGGATGAGGGTGGCCAGCATGGCGCTCTCGACGATTTCACCGCCGACGGTCAGCTCCGGCTCGACCTGGTGGGCGAGTTGGGCGGCCCGGGTGATCAGATCCTCGGCCTCGTTGCGGGGCGCGGCGACGGTGTCCGCAGCGAAGGCCGCGTGCCAGTCGAAGGTGTGTAGCAGGTGCAGGGGTCGGCCATGCGCGGCGGCTTCCTGCGCGGCCTGTTCGACGACCGGAAGGTCGAGGTCCGAGCCGAGGCCGACCAGCACCGCAGCGTCGGCGGGTACGGCCATCGATATCACCTCCCGGGCGTCGCGCCCGGCACGACCAAGCTATCCCTGACCGAGGGTAGTCCGATGGTCACGTTTGTGGGCCGGTTGTGGGTTCTCGGCGGCGCGCCATCTGGCGAGGCCGCCTGCCCTACCCGCGTACGACCAGGCGAGGGGTCCTCGCCCCACTCTGTGCCGCCGCCGGGCTGTCACGACTGGACGCCCATGGTGGGCTCGCGTCCTCGTGTCCACCGTCCTGCACTGGGGCGTCAACATCGGGATACTCGTCGGCTTCTCCAACGCCGATGAATCCATGCTGTGGATGGCCAACACCGCGATCGCGATGGGTCTCATCGGAGCGGCGTGCGTCCCGTTCCTCAGCCGGTCGAAGCAGCGGGCGTCGAGTGGTTTGTCGGCACCACGAGCGGCCGTCGGCGTCTAACGGGGCGGCGTCAGGCGCGGGCCGCGGTAGGGCAGGGTGGCGCTGTAGACCACGTTGGTGGTGGTGCTGCCGAAACCGGCGAGTTCGTTGACGATCTCTTCGAGGTGCGCCATCGACGTCGCGGCCACCTTCAGCACGTAACAGTCGTCTCCCGTGGTGCGCAGGCACTCCAGAATCTCCGACCGTCGATCCAGTAGCCGGTGCAGCGGTTCGTGCCGGCTGCCGGGATACTTCAGCCTCACCACGGCGAGCACGGCGAAGCCGGCCTTCGGGAGGTCGACGTCGGCGCGGTAGCCGCTGATCACCCCGATCGCCTCCAGCCGCCGCACCCGTTCGCTGGTGGCCGACGCGCTCAGGTTCACCCGGCGGCTGAGTTCGGTGATCGGCAGGCGGCCGTCGCCCTGCAACTCGTTCAGGATGGACCAATCGACGGCGTCAAGATTCTCGGCCATCGGGCCAATCTACCGACGGATCCACGGCAAAGGTCAACGAAGGCAGGGATCACGGTGTTCACACACCCGGTCCACGCTGGATAGCGTAATGCCCGTGCAAATTGGCGTAAACGTACCGAACTTCGGGCCGGGTACCGACCCCGAGATGCTGCGACAGTGGGCGCAGATGGTCGAGGGTCTCGGCTTCGACCTGCTGATGGTCTCCGACCACATCGCGGTCACCCCGGACGTGGCCGAGCAGTATCCGGCGCCCTTCTACGAGCCGTTCACCACGCTGTCCTGGCTGGCCGGGGTGACCCGCCGGGTCCGGCTGGGCACGACCGTGCTCATCGTCGGGTACCGGCACCCGCTGCTCACCGCCCGGATGGCGGCGAACCTCAACCGGCTCAGCGGCGGCCGGCTCGTCCTCGGCGTCGGTGTCGGTTGGGCCCGGCAGGAGTTCGAGGCGCTCGGCGTGCCGTTCCGGCGGCGCGGCGCGCTGACCGACGAGTACCTGCGCGCCATGCGCGAGGCCTGGCAGGACACCGACGACTACGACACGGGCGCGATCCCGATCTGGGTCGGCGGCAACAGTGACGCCGGCATGCGCCGGGCGGTACTGCTCGGTGATGCCTGGCACCCGCTGCGGTTCACGCCCGGATGGCTGGCCGAGGCCGCCGGACGGCTGAAGGCCATCGCAGACGAACTGGATCGCCCGGTGCCCGCGTTGATGCCGCGCATCGCACTGCGGGAAACCCCTGAACCGGTGACTGACCCGGACCGGCTGGCGGGTGTCGGCACCATCGACCAGATCATCGGCGACATCGACCGGATCCGTCTGCTCGGGGCGGAGACGGTGGTGCTCGATCCGTTCAACGGCGACCTGACCGAGATCCGCCAGCCCGAACGCGCCTGGCGGACACTTGCGGCCGTGGCCGCGTACCACAAATCCCAGGGGGACCGATGACCCCCGACGACGAGAAGTTTCTCCGCCGCGCCGTGGTGCTCGCCGGCCAGGCCGGGGCGTCCGGCGAACGGCCGTTCGCCTCGTTGCTGGTCGGCGCGGACGGCACCGTCCTGATCGAGGACCACAACACCGTGGTCTCCGACTCGGACATCACCGCCCACCCGGAGTTGAAGCTGGCCCGCTGGGCCGCTCGGGAACTCGCCCCCGACGTGGCCGCCGGCACCACCATGTTCACCAGTTGCCAGCCCTGCCCGATGTGCGCGACCGCGATCGACCGGTCCGGTCTCGGCCGGGTGGTGTACGCCCTGTCCAGCGAGCAGTTCGAGGAGGTCAAACCGGCGACCCCGCCGCTGCCCCCGGTGCGCTACGAGGGACCGGCGCTGTTCGACGAGGCGCGCCAGCCGATCGACAACCACTACTAGTTCGAGCGCTCACTGATTACTCACACGGATCTGGGGCGGCCAGCCCCACAAGGACGCCGCGTCGCGGAGGCCGGGCGACGCTGCCGTCGGTGGCGCTCTTGTGGGGTTTGCCGGCGGCACCGGCGAACGCGCCGCCGGACCGATCGTGAGCCCGTCGGTCATCGGCTCGACGAACCCTGCCGGTCGTGGGCCGCCGCTGCCGTCTCGCGTACGGCCTCGGCGATGGCCGAGAAGTCCTTCTTGAGGATCGCGCCGTGGTTGCTGGGGACCTTCGCGCTGATTTTGATGTTTGGGTTGCGCTCAGTCACCGCATCGAGGCTGGCGCGGATCCGTTCCTGCTCATCACCTTTGCTTCCGAAGGACGTCCCCGAGGCGACCACGTAGCGCACCGGGACGGCGATGTTGTCCAGCACCGGGCCCAGTTCGCGCTCGCGGGCGAGTCTGCCGATCTCGATGTTGCTGTTCGCCATCTGTTCGGCACTCATCCGTGGGGTCAGGCCCGTGGGGCGCAGCAGCGGCATGAACAGGTTCAACCGCTTGAACGTCTTTCGGATCCGCTGCTCCATGGCCTCGTCGAGCCAGTCGAACGGCTGCGCGCCGTCGACCAGGACCGCACCCAGGGCACGTTCCGGATTCCGGCTGGCCCAGTGTGCCCCGAGGAACGCTCCGTAGGACCAGCCCACCAGCAGCGCCCGGTCCACGCCCCTGGCGGCGAGAACGGCATCGACATCCCGGACGGCGGCCTCGAAGGAATAGTCCGCCGAACGCTTCGACTTCTTGCCGCGGGCCCGCTCGTCGTAGGTGATGTGCCGGTAGTCGGGGCCGAGTTCGGCGATGACCCGCCGCCAGTACCCCTGAGTGGCGAACTGGCCGTTGAGGTAGACCACCGGGATGCCGGGGCCGCCGGTGTCGGCGACGGCCAGCGCGGTGTCGTCGACCGGAATCATGCCGGTCCAGGCCGAAGTGGCCACGTTGGCGCCGGAGATCAGGGTCTTCTTGCTCATCACTTGCTCCTGGGTGTCGTGCTCGGTTGCGATGCCCAGAACGCTACGATACTTGCCAGCGCGTTGGCAATAGTTTGCCAACAGGATTTGCCAATGAGGTTCCTTAAGTCAGGGTCTGTTGCCATGGTTGAGGCAAGCCGGCTAGGCTCGGGATGTGGTGGAGCAACCAGCCTTCGGCCGCCGGCTCAGGCAACTGCGGATCGAGCGGGGCCTGACCCAGGGCGCGCTCGCCGGCGACGGCATGTCGACTGGCTACCTGTCGCGGCTGGAGTCCGGGGCCCGGCAGCCCACCGAACGCGCGCTGGCGCACCTGGCCAGCCAGCTCGGCGTCAGCACCGACGAGCTGGAGGAGTCCACCGCCTCATCACTGGCGCGCAGCCTCACCATCGCCACCGGCCTCGGCGCTGACGAGACGGGCGAGCTGCTGTCCGGTGCGCTGGCCACCGCCGAGGGCGAGGACCCCCTGCTGCGCTGGCAGGCGTTGTGGCGGGTCGCCGACTGGCGCCGGCACCGCAAGGAGTACGCCGAGCAGCGGGCCTGCCTGGACGAGCTGACCACCCTCAGCGACCAACTCGGACTGCCCGAGTTGCAGGCCAGGGCGCTGGCCGAGCTGGCCCGCTGCCTGCGGTCCACCAGCGAGGTCCCGGCCGCCGTCGACACCGCGCTGGCGGCTCACCGGCTGGCCAAGGACAACGCGCTGGCCCCCTATGTCATGGCGAACGTCCTGCTGGCCGTGGTGTCCGCGCTGGCTGAGGCCGGCCGGCTGCCCGAGGCCAGCCGGCACACCGACGAACTGCTCAGCCTCGTCGAGGGCCGATCAGACACGCTGTGGGCCGAGGCGCTCTGGACCGCGGCCAGCATCCGGCTCCGCCAGGGTGAGCCCGCCGCCGCGGCCGAGCTGCTCGGCGAGGCCGTGCGAGGGTTCGACGGACGGAACAATCCCACCTTGTGGACGCGCCTGCGGATCAGCGCGGCCAAACTCAACCTGGAAACCACCCCGCCGGACACCGAGGCCGCCCACCGCCGCGTGGAGGAAGTCCAGGCCAGCCTCCCCTTGGCCGGAACACCCGCCATCGAACAAGAGCTGCTGTCCCTGCGTGCGCACCTCGCCATGCAGACCGGACGCACCGCCGAAGCCCGCGCGATGCTCGACCAGCTCGACCACCTCGACCCGCTCCTGCCCTACCAGCACCGCATCGAACTCGACGTGCTGCGCAACCGGCTCCTGCTACAGGACGGCGCACGCGACGAAGCAATCGCCGGCCTGCGCGGCCTCGCCGAACAGGCCCAGGGCAACGGCAACATGGCGCTGGCCGCTGAGATCTGGCGGCTCCTCGCCGAATCCCTCGCCCAGGACACCCCACGGCCGCCTCGCGCTTAGACCCAGGCACCATCCGCCCAGGCGGCAACGGGACGGGAACGCGGTTGTCGGTTCTCAGCGAAGGTGATCCAGGGCGCCCGATTGCTCCGCGTCCGGGTCGTCTCAGTGCCCCGTAGCGTAGGCGTTGATGGCGTCTGCATGCCAGGTGTACTCGATCTCGGGCAACTCGAACCCTGTGGGGAAGCGCGCCAGGCGGGCCGCTGTGGCGTGCCCGCCCGCCTTGGCGTAGAAGGCTGTCGCGCGGGTGTTGTCGCGTAGCACTTCCAGATACACAGATTGGCCAGGGCGAGTGGTAGCGGCCCAGGTCAAGGCGTGCCGTAGCAAGCAGCGCCCGATACCACCGCCGGTGTGTGCCGGATCGACGTGCAGGTTGTCGAGCAGGATCCGTCCGTCGTGGCCGGGGATGAGGTAGGCGAAGCCGAGTAGGTCCATGCCGTGCTCGGCGATCAGCAGGTGGCCGCCAGCCGTGTCGCCATCGCGCTGAGCCGCAGGCGTCAACCGGCTCTTCCACATGCATGCCTGCTGGTCCCGCAGCGGGCCGTCCAAGTAGCTGGCCGGCATCAGGCCGGCATACGCTGCCTGCCAACTGTCGGTGTGCAGGCTGGCGACACGTAAGGTGTCCTGTGCGGTTCCGGTCCTGACCTCCATGATCTTGATGCTCTCATGCAGTTGCACCCAAGGCGTCCATGCCACCCATGTGAACGTCCGCACATCGGCTATGTGCACGAGGACATCGGGCCGACGTACCCGACCACGAACCCGGACAGCGAGGCGGGCGTCGAACCTCGCAGCGCCACCAGGCTCTGACGATGTGCGGATGCCTATGAGCGTGTGTTCTCGGGTGTGGACGCCGTTGGGAGTAGCAGGATACGGCCGGTGTGAGAGCGGGTCTCGATGAGTTCGTGGGCGGTCGCGGCCTGGGTGAGTGGGAGGCTGGCGTGCACGGTGGTGCGCAGTTGGCCTACCGCGAAAAGGTCGGCGATCTCGTCCATCTCGTGGCGCGCCTGGTCTGGGTTCGCATGTCGCCAGGCGGTGAGGTTGAAGCCGGTAACGGATCGCAGCGCGAAGAGCTTGACGACGGGGATTTGTTCAAGTTCTCCGGTCGCGGCGCCATAGACCACGGCGCGGCCGAACGGCGCAAGTAGGTCGAGGCTGGATTGCAGGACCGGTCCACCGACCGCGTCGAGGACGACGTCGACACCATCCGGGGCGGCTGCGCGGACCTGGTCGGGCCAGTCAGGTTGTGCGTAGTCGATGGCGACGTCGGCACCGACGGTCCGTACGAAGTCGAGCTTGCGTGATGATCGGGCAGTGCCGATGACGGTGCCGGCGCCGAGGAGCTTGGCGAGTTGAACGGCGAGGTGCCCGATGCCGCCGGCGGCGGCATGGATCAGGACGGTGTCGCCGGAGTTCAGCGGCGCGGCGCGAAGGATCCGCAGGGCGACGGGGGCGCTCATGGCAAGCATGCTGGCGTCACCGGAATCGAGGTGGTCAGGGACGGCGGCGAGCCATTGTGCTTCGGCGATGATGAAGTCCGCGTACGCGTCCTCGGCGAGCGCGGCAACCCGTCGGCCCACCAGCTGCGGGTCGACGCCGGGGCCCACCCGGGTGACCGTGCCGACGACGTCACCGGTCGGCCGGCCAGGCAGCGGGCGCTGGAAGATGCTGCCGCTGCCGGGTCCACGGCGGAACCGGGTGTCGACGAAGTTGACGCCGATCGCCTCGACTTGCAGCAGTACCTGCCCCGCCTGCGGGACCGGCTGGTCGACGTCCTCGACGGTCAGTACCTCTGGCCCGCCGTACTCGTAGTACCGGACGCGTCGCATGGCCACCCCTCACTTAAAATGGACCGACAGTCAACTTCAGTTCAGAATGCTACTGGACCGCTGGTCCAGTTGTCGAGGAGCGTCATGACCGAGCCCGAACGCCTCCGCGCCGACGCGGTCCGCAACCGCACGGCCATCCTGCGCGCCACCGAGGAACTACTGACCCGGCATCACCCGCAGCAGATCTCGATGGAACAGGTGGCCGCGGCAGCCGGCGTTGGCAAGGGCACGGTGTTCCACCGCTTCGGCAGTCGGTACGGGCTCATGCGCGCACTCATGCTGGAACGCGCGCAAGACCTGGAGATCGCGATCAACGCCGGCCCGCCGCCGCTGGGTCAGGGCGCCCCGCCGCGCGTACGACTCCTGGCCTTCCTCACTGCTGTGGTTGAGTTGGTCGCCCGCAACAAGGGCCTGCTCGCCGCCCTCGGCCCCGCGGCGCCCGTCACCGCCGCGCCGGAACAGGAACCGCGCGAGGCGCATCCGGTCTACCGGTCCTGGCACGGCCACATCAGCCAACTGGTCCACCAGCAGCGGCCGGACCTCGACGCCGACATGCTCGCCCACGTCCTCCTCGCCACCCTGCACAGCGAACCGATCCTGAACGCACTAGAGCGTGGCGACGGGAACCGCCTCGACCGGACCTTGCGCGACATGGTGACCGGCCTGATGCCTGAGTAACCCCTCGCCATCCGCTCATGCCGCGGTGGGCGCGCACCCAGCCTGCGTGGCGTTCATTACTCAGTGTTACGTCTGCGGCGGCTCAACCCGGAACCTGACCTACCCATCAGTTCTGGAGATGGTGTACCGATCTCGGGACTTCAGCCTGTACCCCGGGCAAGCGACGACCCGGACGGCGACACGCAGTCGGGCGGATCAAGTTCCGTGAGAACGGATCAGGTGCGGATCAGATCCAGTGAGAACGGGTCAACTCCGCTGAAAACCCACACCAAGCCCGTCCCGCCTTCCTCGATGCTCGTCAACTGGGGTTGACACGAGTGGCGCTGTCAACGTATGTTGACGACATGAGTCAGGCGACAGAACTCGCGGCGGCAGCCGGCAGCACCGACCCTCGGGTCGGGCTACGTGCCGTCCGCGCACTGCGCCGGCTGCTTGAGCGGCTCGAGGTGGTCCAGGTGGACAACGCCCGTCGACAGGGCTGGTCCTGGCAGGAGATCGCCGACGCGCTCGAGGTCAGCCGGCAGGCGGTGCACAAGAAGCACGCCGGGCGACCGGCCGTCAATTCATCCTGGGAGGCGTGATGTTCGAACGGTTCACCGACCGGGCGCGCGGCGTGGTGCGACGGGCGCTGGAGGAGGCTCGGGCCGAAGGCCAACGGCCGGTCGGCACCGAGCACCTGCTGCTCGCCCTGCTCGACGACGACGCCGGCCTGGCCAGCCGGGTGCTCGCCGACGCCGGGGTGCGTGCCGACGACCTGCGCGAGCGCGTCCGCCGGCATACCGCCAGCGGTGGCGCAGGCCTCGGCGACGCGGACGCGGCGGCCCTGCGGGAGATCGGCATCGACCTGGCCGCGATCGTGGCCCGCATCGAGCAGTCCTTCGGCCCGGACGCGCTGCGCGAGGCCGTGCCGGCACCGCGCAGCCGCTGGGGTCGCCGGCGGCGGCGGTACCTCGGCGGCCCGTTCTCGCCCCGCTCCAAGAAGGCGCTGGAGTTGTCCCTGCGGGAGGCGCTGCGCCTGCACCACCGCCACATCGGCACCGAGCACATCCTGCTCGGGGTGCTCCGGGAAGGCCACGGGCTGGGCGCGCTGGTGCTCACCGAATCCGGCGTCGACCTCGACGATCTGCGCCGCCGGGTGGAGCTGGCACTGCGGGCGGCGGCCTGACGGGTGCCCTCGCGTTGAAACCTGTCTGTGGGACTTTCGACGCGGGCCCCCGGCTGGGTCGCTGAAGCCGCCCCGGTGCTGCACACTGGCGCCCGTGGATGCTGGACAGGACAGGCGGCCCTCGGGGGGCGACGGCGGACTGCGCTCCGCAGTGGTGGTCAACCCGTCGAAGGTCGACGATCTCGACGAGCTGCGCCGCATCGTGAACGACGCCCTCACCGCGGCCGGCTGGCCCGAGCCGCAGTGGCACGAGACCACCGTCGAGGACCCGGGCCGCGGCCAGACCGAGCAGGCCGTCAAGGACGGCGTCGACCTGGTCTTCGCCTGCGGCGGCGACGGCACCGTGATGTCCTGCGTCAGCGCGCTGGTCGGCACCGACGTGGCCCTCGCGGTGCTGCCGCAGGGCACTGGCAACCTGCTCGCCGCCAACCTCGGGCTCTCCACCGACCTGGCCGCCGGGCTGCAGGTAGCCATCGAGCGGGGGCGACGGCTGCTCGACGTCGGCGCCGTCGAGGACCAGTACTTCACCGTGATGGCCGGCATGGGCTTCGACGCCCAGATGCTCGCCGCCACCTCCGAAACCACCAAGGCCCGCATCGGCTGGCCGGCGTACGTCATGGGCGCCGCCCGTCACCTACGGGACCGGCCGATGCGGGTGAAGATCCGCGTCGACGACCGCCCGCCGGTGCGCCGCCGGGCCCGTTCGGTCCTGATCGCCAACGTCGGCCGGCTCCAAGGCGGGGTGACCCTGCTGACCGAGGCCGAGCCGGACGACGGCTGGCTCGACGTCGCCGTGCTCACTCCGCGCAACCTGCGGCACTGGCTCGCGCTCGGTTGGGCGGTGATCCGCCGCAGCGGGAAGGTGCCGCAGATGGAGGTGTTCCGGGGCCGGCGCGTGGTGGTCACCAGCAACCGGGCCCAGCCCCGCGAGCTGGACGGCGACCTCATCGCCCCGGGCCGGCAACTGCGGGCCGACATCCGGCCCCAGTCGCTCTGGCTCTGCGTCCCGCTACCCGACGACGCCCCCGACCTGGCCGTCGATGCGCAAGGCGCCGGAGAGCGGGGCGAGCAGCTGATCGAGGAGGCGCGCCGTGAGTAGCACCCGGATCGTGCCGGAAACCCGGCTGATGGCCGACGAGGAGCTGTCCGCCGACGACGCCTGGCACACACTGCGCCGCCAGGGCGGCTGGCACCTGCTGCGGGACGCCTTCATCCGGTTCCGCTACGGCGACGGGTTCAGCCACTCCCGGGCCTTCGCGCTGCAACTCTGCCTCGCCGTGGTGCCGTTCCTGATCGCCCTCACCGGCCTGATCAGCGAGCTGGGCGTCGAGGAGGGCGGCCAGGTGGTCGCCGACACCGTCCTGGCGCTCACCCCCGGCCAGAGCGCGCAGATGGTCGCCGAGCTGCTCGGCGAGGGCGAACGCGTCGAGGACGCCGGGGAGCTGGCACTCACCCTCGGTCTGCTCACCGGCCTGTTCGCGCTGACCACCACCATGGCGCAGATCGAGCGGGGCGCCAACCGCATCTACGGTGTCGAGCGGGACCGCCCCGCGCTGCGGAAATACCTCCGCGCCGCCGTGCTGGCCGTCACCGCCGGTCTGCCCGCCCTCGCCGGCTTCCTGATCCTGGTCGGCGGCGGCGCGATGGGTGACTCGGTGCGGAAGCACTACGAGTGGGGTGCGCTCGCCAACGGCATCTGGGACGTGGTCCGCTTCCCCCTGAGCCTCGGGTTGACCGTCCTCGCCGTCGCCGTGCTGTTCCGGCAGGCGCCGCGCCGCAACCAGCCCGGCCTGTCCTGGCTTCTGTTCGGCGCGGGCATCGCCACGGCCCTGTGGTGGATGGCCAGTCTGCTGCTCGCCGCGTACGTGCGGTTCAGTGACGGCTTCGGGCAGACCTACGGCGCGCTGACCGGCATGATGGCGCTGCTGCTCTGGGCCAACCTGACCGGGATGGCGCTCTTCGGAGGGCTGGCCTTCGCCGCCCAGTTGGAAGCCCTGCGGATCGGTGCGGAAGAGCCGGCTCAACCGGATCTGTGGGAGCCCGACAGCGACCGCGCCGAACTCGTCGACACCGGGGACATGACGGCGCTCTAGGAGCACCGGCGTGTACGACGGACGCGGATCGGGTAAAAGCGCCTCGCCATAGGCGACAAGGGAGGTGCGGGGTGACCGCGGTCAAAGAGGTGGCGCGACGTCCGATCGGTCATTTCGCCGAGCGGAGCATCGCCGGTCTGGTGGCCGTCACCGGTGCCGGGGTGGCTTTCGGGCTGCTGTTGCTGCTCGTCCGGGTGCGGTGGAGCCCGTTGCAGGACGCCGACCACGCGGGCGCCGAGTGGTTCAACGGGCTCGTCGCCCCGCACCACGCGCTGGTCACCGTCCTGCAGGCGCTTACCGACCTGGGTGGCCGGCCGATCCTGATCTGGTTGGTCAGCATCGCCGTGGTCGGGCTGCTGATTCGGAAACAGCCACGGCTGGCCGTCTACCTGATCATCACCGGGGTCGGTGGTCTGATCCTCGACCCTTCGCTGAAGACGCTTGTCGGCCGGCTCCGCCCGGTCGTGGACGTGCCGATCGCCAGCGCCCCGGGCAACAGCTTTCCGAGCGGGCACGCGCTGGGCTCGTTCGTCGCGTACGGGGCCCTGCTGCTGGTCTTCCTGCCGGCCATGGCGCCCCGCTGGCGTAAGCCGGCGATCGTCGGTGCCGGCGTGCTGGTGGCGCTGATCGGTCTGACCCGGATCGCGCTGGGCGTGCACTACATCTCGGATGTGCTGGCCGGCTGGCTGCTCGGCGCAGCCTGGCTGGGCGTCACCGCGTACGCCTTCCGGCTGTGGCGCCGCGAGCGCGGGCGCGAGGTGCCGCCGCTGACCGAGGGCCTTGAGCCGGAGGCCGGGCACGACATCGCCCCCGCCCCGGCCGAAGAGCACGTGCTGGCCCACCCTCGCTCGGCGGTGGCCGAGCTGCTGGTCGGCTGGGTGCTCGTGTTCGGGGCGCTCTACGCCTTCGGCACGTACGTCAGCTACCACGCCAAGGGCACCCTCTTCGACACCCTGGACACCGACGTGCCGCGGTGGTTCGCCGAGCGGCACACCGACGTGTTGACCGACCTGAGTTGGTGGTGGAGCAAGTTCGGCGACACCCACGCGATCCTGATCATCTCGCTGGTCTTCTGTCCGCTGATGCTGGCGGTCTGGCGGCGCTGGCGGCCGGTGCTCTTCGTGGTGCTGGCGATGGTGGGTGAGCTGACCCTCTTCCTCGCCTCGGCCCGCGCCGTCGACCGGCCGCGCCCGGCGGTGGAGAACCTCGACGGGCAGATGCCCACCTCGTCGTTCCCGTCGGGGCACATCGCGGCCACGATCTGCGTCTGGTTGGCCATCACCGTCATCGTGTTCCCGCGTACCGACAGGTGGTGGCGTTGGATCTTCGTGGCGCTGGCCGTGCTCATGCCGGCCGGGGTCGCCACCTCCCGGATGTACCGGGGCATGCACCACCCGACCGACTTCATGGGCGCGATCCTGCTGTCCGCGCTCTGGATCGGGCTGCTCTACCTCGTCATCCGACCAAACGCAGACCTGAAGGACGGCAACCAGCCGGCCATCGAGTCGGAAGACGTGGACACCCTCGACGACGAGCTGGCGCGGGCCGGCCGAGCCGACTGAGCGCCGCTGTGCTGCGGGTGATGACCTGGAACATCCGCACCGGCGGTCGGGATCGCGGCGGCTCCGACCGGCTGGATCAGGTCGTCCAGGTCGTCGACGAGCAGGCGCCGGACGTGCTGGCCCTGCAGGAGCTGCGTGGCTTCGACCGTGGCGGGCTCATGGCGGCGGTGGCGGGCCGGGTGGGGATGACACCCCACCTCGCCCGGTCCTGCTTCGGGCAGCCGGTGGCGGTGCTGGTCCGGCCGCCGTACCAGGTCGTCGACGCGACGACGCTGCGCCGGCCGTTCCACCACGCCGCCGCCCGCGTCGTGGTGGCGACCTCTGCCGGCCCGTTCACCGTGCTCGGCACCCACCTCTACCCGTACTCCGGGGGACGGCGGCGGATGGAGGTCGACTGGCTGGTCAGCGCGATGCGACGTGCCCCCGGGCCGCTGACGCTGGTCACCGGTGACCTCAACTCGCTCGACCCGACCGTCGACCACACCGAGCGGCTGGCCGGGATGCCGGCGCTCTACCGGCGGCGGCACCTGCGCCGCTCCGGCGGTGCCGTGGACACTCGCGCGATCGCCCGGTTGCTCGCCGCCGGCCTGGTCGACCTCTGGCCGTCGGTCAACGCCGCAGCAGCGGATGCCGACGGACTTACCGTGCCGACCCGGTTCGGCGGGGCCGAGTTCGCCGGTATGCGGCTGGACTACCTGCTCGGCACCCACGCGGTGGCGCAGCGGTTGCGGGAATGCCGGGTGCTCCGTGGCGGAGCGGCGGACACGGCCTCGGACCACTATCCGCTGCTGGCCACGCTCGAGGTGGACGCCGGCTGAAGCTGCCCGTCGGCATGGCACTGCCGACACCCCACGATTTGGCACGGACCGGTTACCGTGCCCACCGTGACCGACCGCCTGACTGTCCGCTCGCCGCTGCCCGGGCCGTCGATCGATCAACCGGCCGCGCCGACGGTTGTCCGTCCGGTCCGTGAACCGCGGGCCCCGGACACGGCGGAGCCGGCCGCCGTCGCGCTCCCGCTCGTCGCGGCCGTCGCGCGCGCGGTGGCGCTGGTCGTGGTGCTGCCGGTACGCCTGCTCTGGGAGCTGATCGCGGCTGCCGGCCGGCTGTCGCACCGACACCTGCTCAGGCCGACTGGCCGGTTCCTGCGCCGGTGGCTGCTGGCCCCGCTGGCCTGGGCCCTGCACCGGCTCGTCTGGCTCCCACTGGTCTGGCTGGCGTGTGGCCTCGCGTGGGTGGCCCGCACCTTGATCTGGCGTCCGCTGGTCTGGCTGGGGCGTGGCCTCGCGTGGGTGGCCCGCATCCTGATCTGGCGTCCGCTGGTGTGGCTGGCGTACGCCCTCGCCTGGGCGGGCCGCACGTTGGTCTGGGCCCCGCTGGTCTGGCTGTGCGCCGCGCTGGTCGCTCTGGGGGCGGCGGTGGGGCGCTCAGTCCGGCGGCTGTTCTGGGAGCCGCTGCTTTGGTTGGCCCGCAGAGTGCTGCTTCCGCCGCTCGTCGGTCTGGGGCGCGTGCTGGTCTGGCTCGCCGAACACCTGGTCCTGCGGCCGCTGCGTTGGGTGGGCGCGGTGCTCACGCCCGCCGGACGGCTGCTGTGGCGGGGCGTAGGCATGCTCGTTGGGGCGCTGAGCGCCGCGCTCGTCGGGCTGGTCCGGGGGATCTGGTGGGTCGTCGTGGGGTCCGGCCGGCTGGTCGTCGCCGCGGTGGTCGGTGCCTGGCGGACGGCCGGATGGGCGCTGCGGCTGCTCTGCCGACTGCTGTTGCGCCCGCTCGGGCGCGGGCTGCGCTGGTTGTGGCGGCACACCGTGCTCCCGCTGCTGCGGGGTGTCCGGTGGGCCTGGTCGGTAACGGTCGTGCCGGTGGCGCACGGCCTGCGGGCGGCCTGGCGGGCCACCGTCGCGCCCGCGGCGCGCTGGACCCGCCGCTCGGTGCTCGACCCGGCCCGGTTGGCCTCCCGGGAGGTGCTCGGCGTCCTGGGCCTGCGCCGCTGACCGTGGCGGCGCTGCGGCCCGGACGCCTCAGAGCACCAGGTTGAGCAGGACGGTGAGCACCACCGAGGCCACAATCGAGAAGAGGATCATCAGGAGGCAGCCGAGGCCACCGCCGAGCGGACGGATCTCCGTGTTGCCGAAGCGCATGAGAGCTACCTGTCCGTGAATGCCGTGTGCGGGGCGGCGGGCGTCAACCTCACAACGCCCGCAACCGGGGCAGCAACTGCTCCTGCGCCCAGTCCAGGAACATCGGCTGGGTCTCCCCACCGACCTGGACGATCGCCACGTGGGTGAAGCCGGCGTCGACGAACTTGCCGAACGCCTCGACGTGCGCGTCCACGTCGGGGCCGCAGGGGATGCCCTCGGCGACGTCCTCCTCCCGGACGAACTGGGTGGCGGCGGCGAAGGATTCCGGGCCGGGCAGGTCGGCGTTGACCTTCCAACCCATCCCGAACCAGCGGAACTGGTCGTGCACAATCTTGCGGCACTCGGCCTCGTCGGGGCCGTAGCAGATGGCCACCTGCCCGTAGCGGGGCTGGCCTGCGCCCCCGGCGTCGTCGTACATCTCGATGAGGTGCCGGTCGGGCTCGGTGGAGATGATGCCGTTGCCGTACTCGGCGGCCAGCGTCGCGGACTGTCGACCGGACGCGGCGACGGCCATCGGCACGGGCTGCTCGGGGCGATCCCAGATGTAGGCGTCGGGCACGTCGAAGTGATTGCCGGAGAAGGTGAGCGTCTCCCCGTTGAGCAGCGGCCGGATGATCTGCAATGCCTCCTCGAACATCTCGTGCCGCTGCTGCACGTGCGGCCAGCCGCCGACCACGTGCTCGTTCAGGTTCTCCCCGGCGCCCAGGCCGAGGGTGAACCGACCGTCCGAGAGTGCCCCGATCGTGCTGGCCTTCTGCGCGACCACGGCCGGGTGGTAGCGGCGGATCGGGCAGGTCACGAAGGACATCAGCTGCGCGCGGGAGGTTGCGTGGGCGACCGCGCCGAGCACCGACCAGGCGTACGGGGAGTGGCCCTGCGAGTCCAGCCAGGGGTAGTAGTGATCGGAGATCACCAGTTGGTCGAAGCCAGCCGCCTCGGCCCGTACCGCATGGTCGACCAGGTGCTTGGGCCCGGCCTGCTCGCTCATCAGGGTGTAGCCGATGCTGACCATCCTGGTATCCCCTTCCACTCGTGGATCGTTCCCGGGATACCCAGGTCGGCAGTGGTCAACCCTCCCGTCCGGTTCGAAGCGCTAGTGCTTGACGGATGGCGGCGACCTGCCTACCGTCGCTCTTAACCGGTTAAGACCGGGGGTGTGGCGCACATCCTGTGGTGGGGATGATCGCCCCGTGACGGCCCGCGTCCGCGTGGGCCGTTGCGGCTGTCCGGAGCTCGGCCTGCCTGCTGAACCGGTTGCGAGGGCCAATCCATCGTCCTGCGCTGATGCGTGCGCGCCGGGAGTCGGGCGCGGCTGCCGGGCTGCAGCCGCAGGTGAGCTGCACGCGGTCACTGTGGCCCATCCCACGCCGCCGGGGGCGACGGCCGATCACCATGCACTCCTAAGGTGACGATGCAGGCGCCGCCCGGCATCCGCGCGGCGCGCAGGGGTGACGGGGGTTCTTCGTGTACGTCTATGCGGTGAGCGGCACTGTGCTGGTGCGGTCATGACTCGGCGGGTCGCGTTGGTCCTGGCGGCATCCGCGACGGCCTTCGTGCTGCTGCTGTGTCTCGGCCTGTACGTCGTGGCGAGGGTGTTCCCGAATCCATCACGGGCGGTGGCGGCGGATGTGGTGGGCAGCTGGAGTGGTGCCGACGGCGTCACGTTGACGCTCAACCCCGACCACACCTTCGAGGCACAGCAGGTGCCCGTGCAGATCCAGGCGCCCGAGCGCTACTCGACGGCGTGGACCGGCTCGGGCGAGTGGCGCCTGTCGAGCCCGGACCGCTACCGGCACCAGGACGTGCATCTGGTCCTCGACGGATATGGCATTCCGGTGTGCGTGAAGACGGCCAGAAGCGGGACCCGGCTGTATCTGAACTACCGCGACCAGACCGAGGGCTACCGGTACTGGTTGAACAAGGTCTGAGCGGACGTCCGCCCTCGGTCGTGGTCAGTGCTCCCCGGCCAGGTTCACAATGATCACCCCCGCGATGATCAGCGCGATGCCGGTGAGCTTGGCCAGCCCCACCGACTCACCCAGGAACACCGCCCCGATCGCCACGATGGCCGCGGTCCCCAGACCCGACCAGAGGGCGTACGCCACCCCCACTGGGATCTCCTTGACGGCCTGGGCCAGCAGGAGAAAGGCCAGCGTGTAGCCGCCGAGGCACGCCACCGTCGGCCAGAGGCGGCTGAACCCGGCGGTGCTCTTGATCAGGCTGGTCGCCAGCACCTCGGCGAGGATGGCGATCCCCAACAGCACGTACGCCATGTGTCCCCCTGTTAGACCGTGTCGTCACGGAGATCGACGGACTCGGCGGTCAGGCGGGCTGCCCGCATGGTCAGGTAGCGCTGTTCGGGAAGGCTGCTCGTGCGGGCGGCGGCCGTCCGGTAGTCGGCGATCGCACAGGCCCGCTCGCCAGCCATCTCGTGCAGGTGGGCGCGGGCAGCGGGCAGCCGGTGGTGCCCGGCCAGTCGGGGGTCGTCGGCCAGTGCGTCGAGGGCGGCGAGGCCGGCCGCCGGCCCGTACACCATGGCGGTTGCCACGGCCCGGTTGAGCGCCACCACCGGGCTGCCGACGAGCCGTTCGAGCACCTCGTAGAGCGCCAGGATCTGCGGCCAGTCGGTCTCGCCGGTGCTCGGCGCCTCATCGTGCAGGGCGGCGATGGCGGCCTGCACCTGGTACGGGCCGGTCGGCCCACGCGGCAGTGCACGGGTGACCAGTGCGACGCCCTCGGCGATCGCCGCCGCGTCCCAGCGGTTACGGTCCTGATCGGCCAGTGAGATCAGCTCGCCGGAGGGCCCGGTCCGTGCTGGGCCACGTGCCTCGGTGAGCAGCATCAACGCCAGCAGCCCGGCCGATTCGCTGTCGTCGGGCAGCAGCGTGTGCAGTGCGCGGGTCAGCCGGATCGCCTCGGCCGCAAGGTCGATCCGGCGCAGGTCCGGGCCGGTGGTGCTGGTGTGCCCCTCGGTGAAGACCAGGTAGAGCACCTGCCGGACGGCAGTCAACCGCTCGGCCCGCTCCGCCGGCTCGGGCATCCGGAACGGCAACCCGGATGCGCGGATGCGCTGCTTGGCCCGGCTGATCCGCTGTGCCATGGTCGCCTCCGGCACCAGGAACGCGCGGGCGATCTCGGCGGTGCTCAGCCCGCCGACGGCGCGCAGGGTCAGCGCCACCGCCGACGTCGCGGCGAGCGCCGGGTGGCAGCAGAGCATCAGCAGGACCAGCGTGTCGTCCCGCTCGGCGGTCAACTCCTCGTCCGCAGCCGGTGCGTACTGCCGGTCGTCCGGGTCCCGGCGGGCGACCAGGTCCTCCCGGCGGCGGCGGGCCTGCTCACCGCGGACCAGTTCGATCATCCGGCGGTAACCGACCTGGATCAGCCAGCCGCGCGGGTTGGCGGGCACCCCTTCGGCCGGCCACTGGGTGACGGCTGCCAGCAGCGCCTCCTGCACTGCGTCCTCGGCGGTGGCGAAGTCACCGAAACGGCGGGCGAGCACGCCGAGGACCTGCGGCGCCAACTCGCGCAGCAGGTCCTCGATGCGGGGATCGGTGGAGGTCAGCCCTCACAGCTCCTGGGGAGGGGCGGACATCACCGGGTGCACCTCGATCGGCATGTTCAGCGGCCGGCCGCCGGGGCCGGGTGCCGTGGAGATGTGCGCGGCCAGCTCCACCGCCCGCTGCGGGCTGTCGCAGTCGACGATCCAGAAGCCGGCGAGGAACTCCTTCGTCTCGGCGAACGGCCCCTCGGTGACCACCGGTGTTCCGCCCTCACCGGCGCGGACGATTCGGGCCTGCTGCGGGCCGCCGAGGCCCTGCCCGTCAACCCACTCGCCAGCGGCGGTGAGCTTGTCGTTGACCTCGCCCATAAACGCGATGTGTGCCTGGACCTCCTGCGGGGTCCAGGTGTCGATGCCCGGGAAGTCGGTCCCGGCGGCGCTGAACTGCATCAGCAGCATGTACTTCATGGTTCGCTCCTCACGCCCGTGCACCCTCGTCGGTGCTCTCACCCTGAGGTAGAAGCAGGCGGCACCCTTCTCGACACTCCGACCAAAGATTCCCCGGAATCTTTTCAACCGATGGCGTCGACCTCCAGCACCAGGCTCTGCTCCGGGTGCAGGGCGGGCAGTTGCACACCCACCCGGGCCAGCGCGGCCCCGCTGAGAGTGACACCGCCGCCCGCCAACCAGGCCGGCGCGGACCGGTCGATGGTCGCCGGGGCCGGCACGTCCGCCACCGGCCGCACCCGGTAGCGCCGGCCCGGGTCCAGGCCGGGTAGACGGACCGCGCCCGGGGCCTGCGCCACCGAGGTGGCCAGCCGTGCCACCGCGTACACCGCCCGGGTCTTGTCGCCCTCGACCACACCGTGGGCCCAGACGGCCGGGTCCGGGTGGTCGACCCGAACCACTCGGCCACCGTGCAGCAGCGGACGCAGCCGCTTGTGCAGCGCCACCCAGGCGGCCAGTTCGGTCTGCTCGGCGGCGCTGATCGACGCGATGTCCCACTCGATGCCGTGGTGGCCGAAGAGCGCGGTCGCCGCCCGGAAGCCCAGGTCGTGTACGCGGTTGGTGGTGTGCGAGCGTTCCGGGCCGACGTGCGTGCCGACCAGCTCCGGTGGCAGCAGCAGCCCGGTCCAGCGCTGGATGCTGAGCCGTTCCAGGGCGTCGTTGCAGTCGCTGGCCCAGACCCGGTCGGTCCGCGCCAGGATGGCCAGGTCCACCCGGGCACCGCCGGACGAGCAGCTCTCGATCTCCACGCCGGGATGCCGGCGGCGCAGCTCGTCGAGGAGCTGATAGACCGCGACGGTCTGCCCGTGCACCCCGGCCCGGCCGTGGTGCCCGGCCTCGGTGAGGTCCCGGTTCTGATCCCACTTGAGGTAACTGATGCCGGGATGGTCGCTCAGCAGTGTGTCGAGGCGTTCCAGCAGGTAGTCGTACGTCTCCGGGCGGCCCAGGTCGAGCACCTGTTGGTTGCGCCAGGCCGGCGGCAGCCGCCCCGGCACGGCAAGCAGCCAGTCCGGGTGCGCGCGGAACAGGTCGGAGTCGGGGTTGACCATCTCCGGCTCGACCCACAGGCCGAACTCCAGGCCCCGGCCGGTCACATGGTCGATCAGCGGTTGCAAACCGTCGGGCCAGACGCCCTCGTCGACATACCAGTCGCCGAGCCCGGCCGTGTCGTCGCGCCGACCGCGGAACCAACCGTCGTCGAGCACGAACCGCTCCACGCCGATCTGCGCGGCCCGGTCGGCGAGCGCCCGCAGCCGGTCCAGGTCGTGGTCGAAGTAGACCGCTTCCCAGACGTTGAGGGTCACCGGTCGGCGGGAGCGCGGGTGTCCGGGTCGAGCCCGCAGATGCCTGTGCAGCACGTCGCTGAGTCCGTCGAGCCCGGCGTCGGACCAGACCGCGTAGAGCAGGGGAGTGTCGTACGACTCGCCGGGGCCGAGCCGGATCTCGCCCGGGGCCAGCAACTCACCGCCGCCGAGGGTCGACTCGCCGGTCGGTCGCCGCTCGGCGAAGGTGACGTGGTCGCCGCTCCACGCGGTGTGCACCGCCCAGACCTCGCCGTGGCCGAAGCCGAACCCGGCGGTGCCCGCCACCAAAAGCAGGGTGGCGTCGTGTCCGGTACGCCCGTGCCGGCCCTCGCGGACCCAGGCGCCCTGCGGCCACGGGTGCCGCTGCGGGGACCGTTCTCGGCACCACCGCCCGGTCAGGTCGAGCAACTCGGTGGCGACCGCCGGCACCGGCAGCACCGGAGTCAGCTCCCGCAGCTCGTACGTGCTGTCGCCGTCGTTGCGTAGCCGGTGGCGAACGGTCAGCAGGCCGTGCGGGTCCAGGGTGATCTCGCTGGTCAGGGTCAGCCCGGCGGCCGGGTCCGACGCCCGCACGGTCAGCAGCGCCGCGTCGGGGCCGCCGTGCCCACCGTCGGCCGGGAGTACGCCCACCGCCTCGCCGCCCGCACCCAGGTGGCCTGGGTCGGTGCCGATGTCCCGCACGTCCAATCCGTCGAGGCGGAAGGAGGTGGACCAGTCTTTTCCGTCGCGGTGCCCGGCCAGCCCCGGCCGGCCGCTCCAGCCGGCACTGAGCTCTGGCAGCAGCGACAGGACGGTCGGCTCGTCGAAGCCGCTCGGCACCACCGGCGGCACGGTCGCGTCGGCGAGGTGGCGCAGGTCGTCGTCGTCGAGGTCACCGACGTCGCCGCCCCAGTGCACGACCCGGGGCAGCCCCGGGCCGCGCGCGTCGAGCACCAGGCTGGTCCGCGCGCGGCGCAGGTGCAGGATCGTCATCCTTTGGAGGCTCCCAGGGTCAGGCCCCGACGGGACATCTGTGCCTCCTGCGGATGAAGAGGTGCTACGCCAGGGCCGTCAGAGGTGGGGGTGGTGGGAGGTGCGTCGACGTGATCGCCCACTGGGATCCATCGAGAATCCACATTGGTCAACACGATCGGCCAGTGGGGCCTCAAGTTACCCCTCAGTCAGGCGCTGTCAAGGGGGCAGTTCACCTTCGATAACCCAGTTGTGATACACGGGTAACCCGGTAGACGTTGGAAATAAATCGATGTTGGAACCTGTTGACTTCTGTGCCCTGGGCGGTGCACCCTCAGCTCTCATGCGGCGATGGCAAGGCAACGACATCTATTTCGGCGGCGACTACAACCCCGAGCAGTGGCCCGAGGAAACCTGGTCCGAGGACGTCGAGCTGATGCGTCGGGCCGGGGTCAACCTGGTCTCGGTCGGCATCTTCTCCTGGGCCCTGCTGGAGCCCACCCCGGGCCGTTTCGAGTTCGGTTGGCTGGACCGGGTGCTGGACCTCCTGCACGACGGCGGTATCCAGGTCGACCTGGCCACCGCCACCGCCAGCCCGCCGCCGTGGCTGGCCAGGGCGCACCCGGAGACGTTGCCCCGACAGGCCGACGGCACGATCCTCTGGCCGGGTGGCCGGCAGGCGTACTGCCCCAGCTCGCCGGTGTTCCGTGAGCGGTCGCTGGAGCTGGTGCGGGCGGTCGCCGGCCGGTATGCCGAACACCCCGCCGTGGTGATGTGGCACGTCTCCAACGAGCTGGGCTGCCACAACTCGCACTGCTACTGCGACGTCAGCGCCGAGGCGTTCCGCCGGTGGCTGCGGGAACGCTACGGCGACCTGGCCCGGCTCAACGACGCCTGGGGCACCGCGTTCTGGAGTCAGCACTACGGCGACTGGGCCGAGATCAACCCGCCGCGCACGGTGACGGCCTTCGCCAACCCCACGCAGCAGCTCGACTTCCTGCGCTTCTCCTCCGACGAGCTACGCGCCCAACTGCGCGCCGAACGCGAGGTCCTGAAGACACTCGTCCGCCAGCCGATCACCACCAACTTCATGATCGGCATGGGCGTCAAGCACATGGACTACCAGTCCTGGGCAGACGACGTGGACCTGGTGTCCAACGACCACTACCTGACCGCCGCCGACTCGCAGGCGCACCTCGGTCTGTCGCTCGCCGCCGACCACACCCGGGGCGTCGCCGGCGGCGATCCGTGGCTGCTGATGGAGCACTCCTCAAGTGCGGTCCAATGGCAGCCGCGCAACGTGGCCAAGCTGCCCGGGCAGCTGCGTCGCAACAGCATGGCGCACGTCGCCCGTGGCGCCGATGGGGTGCTGTTCTTCCAGTGGCGCGCCTCCCGGGCCGGCGCCGAGAAGTTCCACTCCGCGCTGGTACCGCACGCCGGACCGGACACCAAGGTGTTCCGCGAGGTCTGCCAACTCGGCGCGGACCTCAAGGCCCTGGCCGAGGTACGTGGCGCTCGGGTGGACGCCGACGTGGCGATCCTGTTCGACTGGGAGGCGTGGTGGGGGGTCGAGTTGGATTCCCATCCCAGCGTCGACGTCCGGTACGACGACCGATTGAACGCCCTCTACCGGGCACTCTGGCGGGCCGGCGTGACCGCCGACATCGTCCACCCGTCGGCCGACCTCAGCGGTTACCGGTTGGTCCTGGTGCCGACCCTCTACCTGGTTCGGGACGCCGACGTCGAGGCCCTGCACCGCTACGTCGAGGGTGGTGGCATCGCGGCCGTCACCTACTTCAGCGGCATCGTGGACGCCAACGACCACATCCGGCTGGGTGGCTACCCCGGCGCGTTCCGGGAGCTGCTCGGCGTACGCACCGAGGAGTTCTTCCCACTGCGCGAGGGTGAGCAGGTCCGGCTGGACGACGGCAGCACCGCCGACGTGTGGACCGAGTGGCTGCACCCCGAGGGCGCCGAGGTGCTCGCGTCGTACACCGATGGGCCTTTGCCTGGTGTGCCGGCGCTGACCCGCCACCGGGTTGGCGACGGCGCTGCCTGGTACGTCGGCACCCGGTTGGACGAGCCGGCCACCGACCGGCTGGTCGCCCGGCTCGTCGCCGAGGCCGGGGTGCGCCCGGCGGCGCCGGCACCGGCCGGAGTTGAGGTGGTACGCCGACGCGACGGCGAAAGGAGTTGGTTGTTCGCGATCAACCACACCGAGGCCGAGGCGCGGCTCCCGGTGACCGGCGTCGAGCTGTTGACTGGTGCCCGGTGTACCGGTGAGCTGACACTGCCGGCGGGTGACGTGGCGGTCGTCCGGGAGGATCGGACCGACGACCCGGCTTGATCCGGACGACAGTCACCGCGCGAAGGAGGTTCCCCACATGCTCGCCCAGCAGCGGCAGACCGCCATCCTCGATCTGATCCGCCAACGTGGCGGTGTGCGGGTGAGCCATCTGGTCAGCCGATTCGGCGTGTCCGACATGACGATCCGGCGCGACCTGGAGGTGCTGGCCGAGCGCGGCCTGGTCGACAAGGTGCACGGTGGCGCGACGCTCGCCGGGCCGGGATCGGCCGAAGAACCCGGCTTCGCGGCGAAGTCGATCCGCCAGCAGGCGGAGAAGCGAGCCATCGCCGAGCGGGCGGCGAAGATGGTGGAGCCGGGGATGGCCATCGCGCTCTCCGCCGGCACCACCACCGCCGCGCTGGCCACCCTGCTCTCCGACGTCCACGGGCTGACCGTGGTGACCAACTCGATCCCGGTGGCCGACGCGCTCTACCAGAACCCGCGTGCCGACCAGACTGTCGTGTTGACCGGGGGCATTCGCACCCCGTCGGACGCGCTGACCGGGCCGGTGGCCGAGGCGGCGATCAGCGCGCTCAACGTCGACCTGCTCTTCCTCGGCGTGCACGGGCTCAGCCCACGAACAGGCTTCACCACGCCGAACCTGCTTGAGGCCGGCGTCAACAGGTGCCTGATCGGCGCCGCCCGCCGGCTCGTGGTGCTTGCCGACCACACCAAGTGGGAGACCATCGGCATCGCCACCATCGCCCCGTTGGAGGCGGCCGACGTGCTGATCACCGATCGTGGGCTGCCGACCGAGGCACGCACCACGATCGGCGAGCAGGTGGGCGAGCTGATCGTCGTGGAGCCCGACTAGGTTCACGGGCCGCGCGCGGGTTGGGGCGGTGGGCGTGGCCGGCCGGCGGCCGGCGGTGCCCGTCGGTCACCCCCCATGGCGGCGGATGCGGTAGTGAGCGGTATACCTCCGAGTCATATTCATACCTCTGAGGTATACCGCTCAGCAGCACATCGACATGGCGGGCAGCCAGGGTCGGCCTGCCGCGCACGCCGGCGGCTCCTCAGCTGCTCCGCCAGGGTCGGAGCTTCTCGGGGTTTCGCACCGCCCAGATGTGCCTGATCCGGTCGTGCGCGATCTCGAACGCGAACACGGTCGCGATGGCTCCGTCCTGCTGCGCCAACAAGCCGGGCAGGCCGTTGACCATGCACTCCAGGAACGTCGTGCGGTCGCCCGCCACACGCGCGATCTCGGCGTAGGCGCGGGCGATCTGCTCACCGCCGACGATCGGGTGCAGGTGGGTGACGGCCAGCCCGCCGCCGTCGGCGGTCGCGGTGGCGTGGGGGTCGAGCAGGCTGATCAGGGCGTCGATGTCCTTGGCCTCCCACGCCGTTTTGAACTGCCTGACGATGCTGGCCTGCCCGGCACTCGGGCCCGCCGGTGTCTGGGCAGTGCGAACGCGACGGCGGGCGGACGAGGCCAGTTGGCGGCACGCCGCCGGAGTCCGCCCGACGATCTCGGCGACCTCGCCGAAGGGGTAGCGGAAGACGTCGTGCAGGACGAACGCGACGCGTTCGGCCGGCGTCATCGAGTCGAGGACGACCAGGAAGGCCATCGTCACTGACTCGTCGAGGGTGACACGATCGGCCGGGTCGATCCCGCCGACGTCGGAGCGCCCGGTGATCCACTCCGTGGGCTCGGGTAGGGGCTCCGGGATCCAGTCGCCCACGTACGTCTCCCGCCTGGCCCGCGCCGAGCCGAGCAGGTTCAGGCAGATGCGGCTGGCGACCGTCACCAGCCAGGCGCCGGGCGACTCGATGGCCTGCTGCTCCCGTGCGGACATGGCGTACCAGCGGGCGTAGGTCTCCTGCACGGCGTCCTCGGCGTCGGCAAGGGACCCGAGGAGTCGATAGGCGAGGTTGATCAGCTGGCGCCGCTCGCTCATGATCGCGCTGAGGCCCGGATCGCTCTGCTCGTCGCCGGGCTCGACTCTGGTGGTCATGGTCTGACCGTCTCCCTCACTCGCTTCTGTGCCTCTACCCGTTACGACAAGACAGCGCACCGGAAGGTGAGGCCGACGCGCCACCTCACATTCCGACGGGCTGCGTTGTCGTACCGGTGAGGACGACAACATGGCGAAGAGGGGACTCCGATGAACGACTTCCAGGCCATCGCGGACCGTGTCGAGATCGAGGCACTGCGCGGCGAGTTCACCGACTCGGCGATGATGCGCGACCGGCCCCGCCTGGCATCGCTGTTCACACCGGACGGTGCGCTGCGCATGCCCAACATCCCCGTCGAGTTGGTCGGCCGCGAGGCGATCCGTGCCGGGGGTGAGCGGCTGCAAAGCCAGTGGGACTTCTTCGTGCAGACCACACACCCCGGCACCATCCTGCTCGACGGCGACACCGCGACTGGCCGCGCCTACATCCAAGAACTCGCGCGCACCCTCGACGGACGCCAGGGTCTTAACTACGCCGTCTACCACGACCGCTACCAGCGCACCGTGGAGGGCTGGAAGTTCGCCGAGCGGGTGTACGAGGTCAGGTACCTCGACACCTCCCCGCTGGCGGGCACGGCGCCCCACGCGCCGCAGGGCTCCGGGACCAACCCGGCAGACGCCACGGCCACCCCGGCTCCGGCCGCATCCTTCGTCGCCCCGGCGTCGGCCGAACGACTGGAGCGGGTAGCCGCCGCCCTGCGTGCCAACGGCTTCGCCGCCGAGATCCTCGACGACGCCGCGGCCGCGCGCACCCGCGTCAAGGACCTGGTCCCCGAGGGCGCGAGCGTGTTTACCGGATCCAGCGAGACCCTCCGACTGTCTGGCATCGACGAGGACATCAACGCCGGCGGCCGGTACGACGCCATCAGGCCGCGCGTCCTGGCCATCGACCGTGCCACCGGCGCCGACGAGATCCGAAGGCTGGCGGCTACCCCGGACTTCGTCGTCAACAGCGTCGCCGCAGTCACCGAGACCGGCTCGCTCGTTCTTGCCTCGGGCAGCGGCAGCCAGCTTCCTGCCAACGCGGGCGGTGCCACCCACGCGGTCTGGATCGTCGGCGCGCAGAAGGTGGTGCCTGACCTGAGCGCGGCGCTACGCCGCGTCGAGGAGCATGCCTTCCCGCTGGAGAACGCCCGTGCCCAGGCGGCGTACGGAGTGCCCAGCGCCATCAACCGGCTGCTCATCCTCAACGCGGAACCTCGCCCTGGGCGCGGCACCGTGCTGCTTCTCCGAGAGGCCATCGGATACTGACCCGCAAACGCACCGCTGGTGATAACCCCGATCCGCCGATGTGGCGGTATCCCGCTCGACGGACACCGCCACATCGGCGATATGGCGCGGGAAACCGCGCCGCCGCGCGGATCCACGCACCGGTTGGGCGCGAGGTGCGCGCGACCCGAGTCCGGCGCGCTTCACAGCCACCTCACAGGGGTGCTGGATAGGGTGCCGGTCGAGTCAACGTCCGACTCCAGCCTGGAGCGGTCGGCGTCCCACAGGAGTTCCGATGGTCTTCAAGAAGATGTTGAGCGCGTTCGGTGTGGGCGGTCCCAGTGTGGACACTGTGCTGACCAACCCCAACACCCGGCCCGGCCTGACCCTCGACGGGCAGGTCAACCTCGTCGGTGGCGACGCGGAGGCAGCCATCGAGCAGGTGGTGATCGGCCTGGTCACCCGGGTCGAGGTCGAAGGACACGACACCGAGTACGCGGGCACGATGGAGTTCCATCGGATGGCGGTCAGCGGCCCGCTCCAGCTCGCCCCGAAGCAGCAGCTCTCGATCCCGTTCCAGCTGCCGGTGCCGTGGGAAACCCCGATCACCGACGTGTACGGCCAGCGCCTGCACGGCATGACGATGGGTCTGCGTACCGAGCTGGCGGTCGCCCGCGCGGTCGACAAGAGCGACCTGGACCAGGTGGCGGTGCACCCGCTGCCGGTGCACGAGCGGATTCTGGAGGCGTTCCAGCGGCTCGGCTTCCGGTTCAAGCACGCCGACCTGGAGCGTGGTCACATCCGGGGTGTCCAGCAGACGCTGCCGTTCTACCAGGAGATCGAGTTCTTCGCCTCGCCGCAGTACGCGAGCACGATCAAGGAGGTCGAGCTGACCTTCGTGACGAGCCAGCGGGGTGTGGAGGTCATCCTGGAGTGCGACAAGCGCGGCGGTTTCCTCAGCGCCGGGCACGACGCTTTCGGCCGCTACCAGGTGTCGCACACCGACGCTGACCGGGTGGACTGGGCGCAGGTCGTCGACGGGTGGTTGCGCGAGACCACGTCCCGCTACGGCAGCCTGCGCTCGCAGTACGGTCCGAGCCACGGCCACGGGCACGGCCGCGGTCACGGGATGGGCGGCATGGTGGCGGGTGCCGCGCTCGGTGTCGCCGGCGGCATGATCGCCGGCGAGATGATCGAGGACGCGTTCGAGGGTGACTTCGGCGGCGACTTCGGCGACTTCGGCGGCGACGAGTAAGCAGCCCACACACATACACACGACAGCAGTGGCCTCCGGGAGAAGTCTCCCGGAGGCCACTGTTCACGCGCGGTGCGTTAGTGCTTTTTGCGTTCCCGGCCGGACCGACGTGCGGAGCCGGCCTTCGACAAACCACGGCTGACCAGGTAACCGCCAGTCAGGATGGTCAGGAACAGCCACGCCCGGTTCGGGTCGTTGATGTTCAGCCCATTGGTGGCGCTGCCCCGCCAGAACGCGGCGATCACCACGAGCGCGACCGCGGCCGCGTAGACCCAGAACTCCGTCGTCAGGAACGCCTGCTTGGTTTCCGTACCCGGCGACGGCATCGGGTCTCGATGTCCGTCCCGCATGGACGGCATCTGCTGCCCGTCCCGCATGGACGGCATCTGCTGCGTGTCCCGCATGTGAGCGGGATTCTGCGGGTCGTTCATGGGCCGGTTCATCGGCCGGGTGGAAGCAGCCTGCGTGCTCATCTGGTCCTCCTCAGGATGCGATGAGTCGTACCTGCATTCCCTCGCCCCGCTACCGCGTTTCGGCCACGGCACGGTTTCGCTTTCACGGCGGGGACAACCCCCGACTACCCGAGGCCCCGGAGCAGGTAACACCGATCGCCGGCCGGAAAAACCGGCCGGCGATCGGGTGCTCAGGGTGTCAGCGCAGGCCGTTGCGGATCGCGACGCTCACCAACAGGTCCGGATCGTCGGTGATCATGCCGTCGACGCCGAGGTCGATGACCCGCTGCATCACCTTCGCGTCATCGATGGTGTACGGGATCACCTTCAGGTCGTCGCGCGTCTGCAGGGTCCGGACGTCCGGTCCGTGGAAGTACGCCGGGTTTTCCCGCAGGTACCAGTCGGCCGAGGTGACAGTGCCCTGCTTCGAGTCGTGCACCTGCCAGTTGGCCGACACCGTGCCAGCACCGGCGGCCCGGGTCAGCTTGCCCAGGTCCTGGTACTTCCACCAGTCCAGCCCACCGGTCCACGGGCTCTTCACCGACGGGTTGCCGTACACGGCCTGCAGGGAGCACTCGTCGGCGAGGGTGGTGCACTCGGCCGGGCCGTACTGCCAGATGAGGGCGACCGTGCCGATCCGCCGGTCGAGCTGCTTGGCGTACGTGATGGTGCGCCAGTCGAACGACTGGATGGTGGCCCGGTTGGTGAAGCCGGCGCGCTGGATGGCGTCGACGAGCTTGCGGGTGAAGCTGCGGTACGGCTCGGTGTCGTTCACCACCGGGCTGATCTTCGTCTCGATGTTCATCCCGATGTCGCTGCGGCCACTTGCCTTCACCAGGGCGAAGACCTCGTCCAGGGTCGGGATCCGGGCACCCGGCGCAGGCACCTGCGCGGGCAACTCGGGCAGCGTCTTCGTGCCGCAGTCGACGGTCTTGAGCTGCGCCAGGGTCAGCTCGTGCACCGGCTTGCCCACATACGGGAACTTGGGGTCACCCTTGCGCACCGGGGCGGTGTCGACGCAGTGCGACCCGTTGACCGTGCGGTCGTGCAGCACCACGAGCTTGCCGTCGGCGGTCACGCCGGTGTCCAGCTCCAGCGTGGAGATGGCCCGGTTGGACAGCGCGTTCGTGAACGCCGGCAGGGTGTTCTCGGGTCGGGTGGCCCGACCGCCGCGGTGCGCCTGGATGTCGAACGGCGCCGCGTACGCGTTCGGTAGCCGGTAGCCGCGCTGCGCCAGCAGGCCACGCAGCCGATCCGGGTAGTCGGTGATCATGCCGTCCACGCCGTCGTCGATCAGCTTGGTCATGGTCGGCACGTCGTCGACCGTCCACGGGATCACCTTGATCCCGTAGCGGTGTGCCTCGGCGACCATCTCCTTTGTGACGTACGGCTTGTAGCCGGGGTCGGTGACCGTGCCGTTCTGCGGGGAGCCGTGCACCGGCGAGAAGGCGCTGGCGCCGAAGCTGCGGATCGCCTTGATCGGGTCGCCGCCGAAGTCGTCGATGTCCAGCCCGCCGAGCCACGGCGAGGCGCCCGGCTGACCGGTCTGCAGGAAGTCGTAGTTGGTGAGGGCCACCAGCGGCAGCTTCGGCTCGACCTGGCGCATGCGCATCAGCGCGCCCCAGTCGAAGCTCTGGATGGTGACCTGCTTGAGCAGACCGGCGGCACGGACCTCGGCCGCGGTGACTCGGACGAACTGCTCACGGGGCGCGGTCTCGGTCGGCGCGCCGGCCTCCACCTTGGTCTCGACGTTGAGCTTCACGTCCTTGGCCCGGTAGCGGTTGACCAGCGCGAAAACCTCGCGCAGCATCGGCATTTGGGCACCAGGGACGGCGAGCTGGCCGGGCTTGTCCGACAGCGTCTTCGAGCCGCAGTCGAGTGTGCGCACCTGAGCCAGGGTGAGCGTGTTGATGTACTTCCCGACGTACGGGAACTCCGGGTCGGCGGCGGTCACCGGGGCGGTGTCGACGCACTTGGTGCCGGTGATCTTCCGGTCGTGGGTGACGACGGCCTGGCCGTCCTCGGTGATTTGCACGTCCAGTTCGAGGGTCGTCACCCCGAGTTGGAGGGCGTTGCCGAAGGAAGCGAGGGTGTTCTCCACCCGCAGCCCGAGGCCACCCCGGTGGGCCTGCACGTCGAATGTCCGGTCCGGTCGCGGCTTCGCCTGGGCGGGCACCGCGAGCCCGGTCGTCACCGTCGCGGCCACCAGGGCCGTGATGGCGGTACGGCGTACTGTGCGCACGCTGTCATCCCTCCTGTCGGCGGGCATCTCCCACCGGTCGCGGGACAGCATGGACATCTATGGCAGCGAGCAGGCGGCCAGTGGGCGGCGTGACGGTGAACCGCCGTGGACGACCTCCCGGGTCCCGCCGGGTTTGGTCGGCCGGTGGCCGGGCACGCAGTCAGTTCCACAGCTTCTGCGAGGTGATGGACGTGCGTGAGGACGACATGCGACAGAACGCCGCCCGCCAGGCCGAGGATCGGATCGCCGGCGGCGTGTACGGCAAGGGTGCCGTCGAGGCGGTGACGGTGCCCCGCACCGATGTGGAGCGAATGATCCAGCAGGACGACCCGGACGATCCGGCGAAGGTGCGGGTCGATCCGCAGGTGCTGCGCGACGGTGGCCCCGTCGGAGGGCAGGGCGCGGTGACCACCACCGGTGGCACCGCCGGGCCGGCGAGCGTACGCCGGGTCGCCCGTCAGCCGGAGCGGCACCGAGGCAAGGTCGCCCCGACGACGACCGGCGACGCCACGACCGGTGGCCTGAGCACCCCGATGAGTGGTGGCACCAGCGACCAGTCCACGTCCGCGACCGGCCCGGGCAAGACCGTCCGGGACAGGTCCATCAGCGACTGACCGCTTTCCCCGCGTGATCATGAGGTTGACGTGGCTGTGGAAGATCACAGTCCACGTCAACCTCATGATCGACGACTGCGGGTCAGGGGGTGGGGCGCAGGATGCCTAGGCGTTGGGTTGCGCGGGTTAGCGCCACGTACAGGTCGCTGCGGCCGCGGGGGGACTCGGCCACCATCCGGTCCGGGTCGACGACCAGCACCGAGTCGAACTCCAGGCCCTTGGCCTGCGCGACGGTCAGCACCACCACCCGGCTCTCCAGTTCCGGATGCTCGCCCACGGCGGCCTCCGGCAACGCGGCGGTCAGCGCCGCGCCCAACTCGCCCACCCGGCCGGCCGGCACGAGCACACCGAGCCGACCCTCGGTCAGCTCTGCCGCCTCCCGGGCGGCCACCGCGACCAACTCCGACGCCAACTGCTCGTCGGGCACCGCACGGTCCCACGGGGGTACGCCGCTCTCCCGCACCGAGCGCGGCGGCCGCAGCGCGGGGTCGATCTCGGCCAGCACGTCGGCGGCGACCGCCATGATCTCGGCCGGCGTGCGGTAGCTGACCGTCAGCTCGGTCAGCCGCCACCGCTGCGCCACGTACGGAGCGAGCGCGTCCGCCCAGGAGGGTGTGCCACTGAGCGCGCCGGTCTGTGCGACGTCCCCGACGATGGTCATCGACCGGCTCGGGCAGCGGCGCATCAGCAACCGCCAGGCCATCGGAGACAACTCCTGCGCCTCGTCCACGATCACGTGCCCGAACGCCCAGCTCCGGTCGGCGGCGGCCCGCTGCGCGGTGGTCAGCCGGTCGGCCTCCTCCTGCCGTTCCAGCAGCCTGTCAGCGTCGATCAGGTCGGTCACGCCGAGGATCTCGCCGCCCTCGGCCTCGTCCTCGACGTCGATCGAGCGGGAACCCCGGGCGATCTCGAGAACGCCCTCGGCGTACTCCCGTTCCATCATCCGGATGCGGTCCCGCCGGGCGGCGGCGGCCCGCTCGTCCTCGCCGAGCAATTCGGCGGCCTCGTCCAGCAACGGCACGTCGGCAGGCGTCCAGCCGCCCGGCTCGCGGTGCAGCATCGCCCGCTCGCCGTCGGTGAGCATCGGCGCGGCGGTGGCGATCCGGTCCGGGTCGGCGTACAGGTCGGCGAGCAGGCGCTGCGGGGTGAGCACCGGCCACAACCGGTCCAGGGCGGCCCTGATCTCCGGCTCCTCGCGCAACTCGCGGCGGATCTCGGCTCGGTCGGCCTCGTCGAGCAGGTTGTCCCCGCCCAGCGGGTCGGCGCCGATCCGTTCGGCCACCTGGTCGGCGAGGGCGTGCACGACCTCCGTGTCGAACAACGCGCGGGCCAGGTTGTGCGGCCGGTCGACGCGGCGTACGCGGTCTCGGGCGGTTCGCACGGTCTCCGGGTCGAGGCTGAGCGCCTCCCGCTCGACCTCGATCTCCAGCGGCTCGTCCGGCACCCACTGCCGATCCCGCACGGCCCGCGCCAGGACCTCGGCCAGCACGGCCCGGCCCTTGAGCGCGGCGGTCTCGGCCGGTTCGACGCGTTGGGCGCTCACCCCGGGGAAGAGATCACCCTGGGTACGCAGCAGCACGCCGGTCTCGGCCAGCGTCGGCAGCACCTGGGAGATGTAGCGCAGGAAGGTCGCGTTCGGGCCGACCAGCAGCACGCCTCGGCTGGAGAGTTCACGACGGTGCGTGTAGAGCAGGTACGCCGCCCGGTGCAGCGCGACCGCGGTCTTGCCTGTCCCCGGGCCGCCCTGGACCACCATGACGCCGGGCAGTTCGGCGCGAATGATCTCGTCCTGTTCGGCCTGGATGGTCTCGACGATGTCGCGCATCCGCCCGGTACGGCCCGCGTTGAGCGCGGCGAGCAGCGACGCCTCACCGGTCAGCTCCTCGTGGGCGCCAGGGGAGGCGGTGTCGATGTCGAGGACCTCGTCGTTGAACCCGGTCACCTTGCGCTGCCGGGTGCGCAGGTGTCGCCGACGGCGTACGCCCTGCGGGTTGGCGGCGGTGGCGAGATAGAACGGGCGGGCGGCGGGGGCCCGCCAGTCCATCAGCAGTGGGTCGTAGTCACCACTGGTGTCGAAGATGCCGAGCCGGCCGATGTAGCGGCGGGAGTCGTCATCGCCGTCGAGGCGGCCAAAGCAGAGCCCGTTCTCCACGGCGGAGAACTGCTCGACCTGATCGGCGTACATCGCTACCGAGCTGTCGCGCTGCGAGCGGTCCTGCAGGGTGCCGCCGGTGTTGCGCAACTCGGCGGTGAGCCGTTGGGCGGCCTGCTCACGCAGCCCGTCCAGGCGGTCGTAGAGCATGGAGACGTACTCCTGCTCGCGACCGATCTCGTCGTCGAGCGGCAATTCGCCTGAACCGCCGGAGTGCCTTGACAAGCCGTCTCCCTAAAGATTAGAATCGTTTGCAGGAACGGCTTTTAGCCGTTCTTTTTTGTGTCCTCGAACTGTTGAAGATAGCGCGTTCCCTCGGTTCTCACCAAGCCGGGCGGGCCGGCGCGCCGGTGATCGCGAGGTGACGTCAGATGATCCTGCGGACCGGTCAACGGGTGGTCTTCATCGGCGACAGCATCACCGATTGTGGTCGGCGCGACGCCGCCGCGCCCTATGGCAGCGGTTACGTCAGCCTCGTGCGCGCCCTGGTCGGTGCGCGGCACCCGGAGTTGGAGCTGGAGTGGGTCAACCGGGGTGTGAGCGGCGACACCGTGCGGGACCTGGCCGTCCGCTGGGACGACGACGCCATCGCCGAGCGCCCCGACTGGCTCTCGGTGCTGATCGGCATCAACGACATCTGGCGGCGCTACGGCGACCGGCCGAATGAGGCCGTCGACATCGACGAGTACGAGCAAACCCTGCGTGACCTGCTCGGTCGGGCGGTCGCCGCCACCGGCTGCCGACTGATCCTCGGTGACCCGTTCCTCATCGAGGCCGACCGCAGCGTCCCGCAGCGCGCCGACGCCGACCGGTACGCGGCGGTGGTGGCAGGGTTGGCCGCCGAGTTCGACGCGGTGCACGTGCCCAACCAGGCGGCGTTCGACCGGGTGCTGACGGTCAGCCCGGCGACGCGCTGGGCCGACGACCGGGTGCACCCGCACCTGCCCGGCCACGCGGTGATCGCCGACGCCTACCTCAGCGCCCTCGGCGCGACCGTCACCCACTGACTCAGGACCGCCGACGCCTGCCCGGATGTGCGCGGCAGGGGCGGACACGATGACGCGCCGGGCCAACCGCAAGGTCGACCCGGCGCGAACACCTGTGGATCAGCCGCGAGCGACCTGGTAGAGCCGCTCCGGGGTGACCGCGCCGGCAAGCACCCGGCCGTCGTCGGTGAGCAGCACACTGAACAGCTTGGCGGTGAGCAGGCGACCGCTACCCCAGTCGCCCTTGACCGCCTCGAGCGCGCCGAGCAGCTTCGACGCGTCCAGGTCGGGTGCGGCGCCCGCCGATGGGACGGCTGGCTTCGCGTCGGCCGGCTTACCGCCTACCGCTCCGTCGAGGCGGGCGACGAGCACGGTGGTCCAGCCGGAGCCCACCGCGCGTACCTGCGGATCGCCCGCCGGCTCGGCGTGGCCGGGCTTGCCCGCGGCCGGCCGCTCGGCCTTCTCCTCGTTGACCGTCACGCCGGGCGGCGGGTTGAACGTGAACTGGTCGGCGTCGGGGCGGCGGTAGTCGACCTGGGTGAAGGCCATCTCGAACGCCGGCTGGTCGCTGCCCTTCGCGAGCACCTCGAAGCGCAGCGGCACGTGCTGCTTGGCGTCGATGGCGATCCGCAGTTGGTGCACCAGCGAGTCACGGTCGCGCGGCTGGAGCACCAGCTCGTACGCGTCCTGACCGGCGACGGTGGCCGAACGACCGACGCTCACTTCGGTGCTGGGGTCGATCGCGCCCAACGCCAGGTCGGCGGCCTGCTGCGGGGTGGCCGGCAGGCTCGGCATCGCCTCGGGAGCCGGCTTCGCGGCCTCGGCGTCGCCCAGTGTGCGGTGGGTGGCGGTGTTGGTGCGGCTCTGCCAGGTCCACACGTCGCGGCCGTTGCGGATCACGTCCTGCTCGCCGAGGGTGTCCAGCAAGGCGACTCGCTGCCGCTCCGGACCGGAATACCAGACCCGCAGGGTGTGCGTGCCGGTCAGCATGGTGGTCAGCTCGTTGCCGGGGATCAACCCGGCGATCGGCGGCAGGCCGAGGTCGGCGCGCTGCACGACGGTCCCGGACAGCCCCTCCAGCCGGGAGGTCTGCAAATCGACAAGGAGTTGGGCTGCGGTACGCGGCGGCAGGCTCGGCTCGGCCTCCGCAGCGAACGTGCCGATCGCCGCGCCACCGCCGATGACGGCGACGGCGGCAGTGGCCGGGACCAGCCAACGAAGGACGGGACGACTTCTCAGGACGGACATGGTGACACCTCCTGCGGCCATCCTGCCCCCTCGGCCCTGTGAAGGTGCTGAGGAAGCCAAACCGTCACGATTGACCCGGGTGGCACCCTTGGGCTGTGCGGTTGCTGGTGGTTGAAGACGAGGCCCGGTTGGCGGCTGCCCTGCAACGCGGCCTGCAGGCGGAGGGGTTCGCGGTGGATGTGGCGGGGACCGGCCCGGCCGGCCTGGACGCGGCCCGGCACGGCGAGTACGACGCGATGATCCTCGACGTGATGCTGCCCGGCCTCTCCGGCTACGAGCTGGTGCGGCGGCTGCGGGCGGAGCAGCACTGGTTGCCGGTGCTGATGCTCTCCGCCAAGGACGGCGAGTACGACCAGGCCGACGGCCTCGACTGCGGTGCGGACGACTACCTGACCAAACCCTTCTCGTACGTGGTGTTGCTGGCACGGCTGCGGGCGCTGCTGCGCCGGGGCGCGCCGGAGCGCCCGACGGTGTTGGCAGTCGGTGACCTGCGGCTGGACCCGGCCCGCCGCCGGGTGACCCGGGCGGACGCCGAGGTGGCGTTGACCGCCCGGGAGTTCGCGCTGCTCAACTACCTGATGCGCCGGCCCGGCCAGGTGATCTCCAAGACCGAGTTGCTGGACCACGTCTGGGACGCGAGCCTGGAGACCGCGCCGAACGCCGTCGAGGTGTACGTCGGCTACCTGCGCCGCAAGCTCGGCCGGGACCGATTGGAGACGGTCCGGGGCGCCGGCTACCGGCTGACGACGTGACCACCGGCAGCGCGGCGCCCGCCCGCCGGGTCCGGCCGGGCTGGATGCCGGTGCTCGGGTTGCGGGGGCGGCTCCTGGCGATCGGCGTGTTCGGCCTCACCGTCGGGTTGGCCCTGGGCGGGGTGGTGCTGCTCGGCACGCTCGGTTTCGTGCTCCAGCGAACGGTCGACACCGAGGCGTTCCGGACCGCCGACGCGGTCGCCCTGCTCGCCGCCGAGGACGCGTTGCCCGACCCACTGCCGGTGGCCGGCGGGCAGGTCCGCGTCCAGGTCATCGACACGCAGGGGCGGATCAGGGCCGCCTCGATCGACGCCGACCGCCTGGTGCCGATGGTGCGCCCGGAGCAGTTGGACCGCAGCGGTCGGCAGCGGCTGGAGGTGCCGGCGGAGCGGGTGGGGCTCGCCGGCCCGGTCCGGGTGGTCACCGTGCCCGCCGGCACCGCCGCCGACCCGCTCACCGTGCTGGTGGCCCGCTCGATGGCCGATGTCCAGCACAGCACCCATGTGGTCCGGACCATCCTGCTGGTGGCGTTTCCGCTGCTGGTGGCCCTGCTGGCCGGGGTGGCGTGGCGGGTGGTGGGCGCGACTCTGCGGCCGGTCGAGGCGTTACGGCGAGGCGCCGAGGAGATCACCGGGCGGGCCGGTACCGGCCGGCTGCCGGTGCCCGCATCGGCCGACGAGATCCACCGCCTGGCGGTCACCCTCAACGGCATGCTGGACCGACTGGAATCCGCCCGCGTCCGCCAGCGGGCGTTCGTCTCCGACGCCGCACACGAGCTGCGCAGCCCGTTGACCAACATCCGGACCGAGCTGGAGGTGGCCGAGCGCCTCGCCGACCGTACGGACTGGACGGCGGTGACCGCCAACCTGCTCGCCGACACCGACCGGCTGAGCCGGCTGGTCGACGACCTTCTGCTGCTGGCTCGCCTGGACGAGGCACCACCAGCCCGGGGCACCGGCCCGGTGGAGCTGGGCGCGTTGCTGACCGAAGCCGCCGCCCGCTACCCGTCGCCGCCGGTGCGGGTGGTGTTGCCGGCCGGCCCGCTCTGGACGACCGGCAATGCCGACGAGCTGCGTCGTGTGCTGTCCAACCTGGTCGACAACGCGGTCCGGCACGCGTACGGCAGCGTCGTGCTCGCCGCCGAGGCGGCGTCAGCGGCGCGGTCGGTCGGGCCTGACGTCCGGGCGTACCACCTGGTGACGGTGACCGACGACGGCCCGGGGATCCCGGTGGCGGACCGGGAGCGGGTGTTCGACCGGTTCACCCGGCTGGATGACGGGCGCGCCCGCGACGACGGCGGCGCCGGTCTGGGGCTGGCCATCGCCCGGGAACTGGTGCGACGCGCCGGCGGCAACATCACCCTGACCGACGCGGAGGAGCAGCACGGGCTACGGGTGTCCGTGCGGCTGCCGGCGTTGGCGACCGAAGAGGACGCCGCGCCGGGAGCAGACGCGCTGTGACGATGGCGTTGCCCCCCACCCACCTCGGTCGCACCCTTTGCTCTGCTTCAACAGAGGCAACAGTTACGCTCCGTGATTCTTGCCGAGCTCGCGCTGAACCAGGCGGTCCCTATCTTCGCTGCTCATGAGGGGTGTTGCCTGGGTGGAAGCAGAGCAAAGGCTGCACGGGGACGGTGGCCGGGTGGGCAGCGCTTGACGGTGCGTCACGGAGAGGTGTCGGGGCCCGCAGTCACGCTGAGTCAGGTCATCAGGCGTGTGGGCTGGCGGGTCAGCGGCGGCGGGTGCAGACCTGCTCCGAGCTGGCCACGGTGTCGGTGGACCAGACGACGGCGACGGTGAAGCAGTAGTCGTTGGTGCGGTTGAGCGCGTAGATGACGTAGCTGGTGGTGCCGGCTGGCAGGTTCGCGAAGACGTTGCGGTCCTGGCCGGTGCGGCCACCCGCGATGACCACCGGGCCCTCGCTGCCGGCCGGGTAGGTCCAGTTCAGCGCGATGCTGTCCCGGTTGTCGCGCAGGGTTACCGCGCCGGGCGGACTGCCAGGCGGTGCTGCGGCGCCAGCCGATGTGGGCGCGGCGCCGCCCGAGGGGGGCGCGGTGGTGGCCGGCGGACGGGCGGTGGGGGAGCCACTGGCCGGTGGTGGGGTCGGCTCGTCGTCGCCGTCGACCCGGGCCACCCCGGCGATCACCGCGGCAGCGCCGAGCAGCACAACGACCACGCCGGCCACCAGCACCGGCACCAGCCGGTTGCGCTGCGCCGCAGGCGCCCGGCGCACGGGCACCGGCAGCAGCCGGGACGGCGTGTACGGCTCAAGCGGCGCGTACGGGTCCGGCGGCGCGTACCGGTCGGACGTCGTGTACGGGTCGGACGTCGTGTACGGGCCCGGCGGCGGGTATGGACCGGATGTCGCGTACGGGTCAGGCGGCGCGGTGGGTCGGTGTAGCCGGTACACCCCAGGCTGCTCCTCCGTGCCGCCGGCCAGCCCGACCACTGACGGGGGCACCGGGGTGTCGGTGCTGTGGGGCGTGTGCTCCTCGGCCGGCTCGGATGGCCACCGGGTGCCCCTCGACCCGACTGGTTCGTCGGCTGGTGTTCGGGGGTTCGGAACCGCCCCGCCAGCCGCTGTCGGTTCGGCGTGGTGTGGCGGAGGCGCCGGCGGGTGGTAGCCGGACTCGCTCGGGCCGTCGTCGTGCGGTGGGATGCGGGCGGCGGGCACCACGGGCGTGTCTCCGGCCGTGGGTGGATCGTCGGCGCAGGCGTGGTCGGGATTGGCGGCCGCACGGGCCAGGGCGGCCACCTGCGCGGCCAGCGGATCGTCGGCGGGCAGGTGCTGGCGGCACAGCTCGCGCGCCAGCGCCAGGTTGTCATGAGCCTCGGTGAACTGCCCGCAGTCACGCTGCATCGCCCCGAGCCGCGCCAACATCTTGATGCCGCTGGGGTGCCCGTCGCCATACACCTCGCGGTGCAGCTCCCAGGCATCCTGGAGCCGGTCACGGGCCACCGTGCACTGGCCGCGGGCGTACTCGACGGTGGCCAGGTCGGCATGCGCGGCGAGCACCCGCAGCGACTCCGGGCCGTCCTGTGCGGTCAGCTCGATGATGACTTCCTGGTAGAGCCGGGCGGCCCGGGAGTGGCTGCCGACCCGGTGCAGCACCGCGGCCAGGGTTGCCGCGGCGGCCACGGTGCGTGGGTCGGAGCGACCGTGCAGTCGGGTGCAGGCCGCGTACGCGAAGGCGGCCCATCCTCGGGCCGAGTGCGGCTCGCCGAGGGCGACCAACACCCGCGCCTGGAGGCTGGCCGCCTCGGCCAGCTCTTCGGTGGCGTTGGCCGGGCGAGGGTCGGCGTCGGTGAGCGCGTCGGAGAGCAACTGCTGCGCGCCGGCCAGATCGCCGGCCGACACGAGGTGGTGCGCCTGATCAGTCAGTTCACCGAAGCCGGAAGACACGCCCCATCGTGCTCATCTGACGACGGTAAGTACAAGACCCGCGCCGGTGACGATTGGTCAGTATCCGGTCAGGTGCTCGGCCAACGTCTCGCTGATTCGGCGCAGTTGGTCGACCTGGGCCGGGCTCAACGCGTCGAACAGGTGCCGGCGTACCCCCTCGACGTGGCCTGGTGCGGCGGCCGCGAGGGTGGCGAATCCTTCGTCGGTGAGCAGCGCGACTTGCCCACGTCGGTCGGTCGGGCAATCCTCGCGACGCACCCAGCCGGCCGCCTCCAGCCGGGCCACCGCGTGTGAGAGTCGGCTGCGGGACGAGCCGGCGGCCTTGGCCAGGTCGCTCATCCGCAGGCGGCGACCGGGGGACTCGGACAGCACGACCAGGAGCTCGTAGTACGCGTGCGGCATGCCCGCGTCGCGTTGCAGCTCGCGGTCGAGCGTGTCCATCAGCGCCCGGGAGGCGGCGAGGTACGCGCGCCAGGTGCGCTGCTCGTCAGGGTCGAGCCAGCGGGTCATGACCGCCATCATACCCGCAATAGTTGAACGCTCAACTAAAGCGCGCTAGCCTCGGGTCATGGGAATCCACCGGCTCAACCACGCGGTCCTCTACGTGAGTGACCCCGCCCGCAGCGTCGCCTTCTACCGTGAGGTGCTGGGCTTCCGCCCGGTGGCGATGACCCCGGACGGCTTCCGGGGTGCCACGTTCCTCCAAGCCCCCGACTCCACCAACGACCACGATCTCGGCCTGTTCGAGATCGGCGCCGGCGCCGGGCGGTCGACCGCCGGTCGGGCCACCGTCGGCCTCTACCACCTCGCCTGGGAGGTGGACACCCTCGACGAGCTGGCCGCCACCGCCGAGCGGCTCGCCGCCGCCGGCGCGCTGGTCGGCACCTCCGACCACGGCACCACCAAGAGCCTCTACGGGCAGGACCCGGACGGGCTGGAGTTCGAGGTGGTCTGGCTGATCCCGGCCGACCTGCTCGACGACGCCGCGCTGGCCGCCCGCAAGCAGATCGGTCGGCTCGATCTGGACGCCGAGCGGCAGCGCTACGGCGGGCAGACCCGGGGCGGGGTGGGGATCTCCGTCCCGGCCTGAGCGGTCGTACGGTAGAACGGACCGATGCCGACCGACCGGACCACCGATTTCCTCCGCGAGCTGCTGGTCCGCCAGTTGACGAGCTGGCTGCCCACGGCCCTGCACCGCTCCCGGCGGGCCACCGTCGCACTTGCCGGTGCCGACGCCGACGGCGCGGTGGCCGCGCTGCGGGTGGTCGTCGCCCACGCCGACCAGTTGCGTGGCCGGCAGGTGACCCTGCTGGTGCTGGCCGACAGCGCCGCCGACCTGCCGGCCCGACTCGGCCCGATCGAGGCGGAGCTGCCCGCCGAGGTCACCGTGCACCTTCTGCCCGGTGACCCTTACCGGCTTCCGGTCGCGGTGAAGGCCGGCGGGGCGGCCGGCGCCCCGCTGTTCACGTTCGTGGACGTGCCCGGCGCGGTGACGCCGAAGCTGCTCACCGCCGCGACCAACGGCCGCACCGGAGAGTTGCTGCTGCACACCGGCGACAGCGCCCGCGCCGCGCTCGTCTCCGCCGGCTTCCCCCTGGTCGCCGAGGTGGCGCCGGTGCTGCCGGACGGCGAGGCTGCCGGTGTGATCGCGTTCGGCAGCCGCTCCGACCGGAGTCTGGAGGCGGTCCGCGACGCGCTCTGGGCGGTCGGCGCGGAGCTCGGCGTGCACTACCGCGACCCGGCCGACCCGTTGGGCGCGACGGTCGACGTGGCCGGCGATCCCGACCTCGAACCGTTGGGCCGTGAGTTGCTGGCCGAGTTGCGAGAGGGCGGGCCACGGCCGGTCACCGAGCTGCGTCGGCACACTCTCACCGCGACCGTCTACCGTGCCGCCGACGCCAACCAGGCGCTCGCCGACCTGCTCGACGCGGGTGACGTGCGGCGCGACCGCGAGGCCGGCAGGCTGGCCGGCGACGAGATCATCACGTTGGCCCGCTGAGGGCGTCACCCCACGGACGCCGAGCGGGGTGCCGGTGAATCACCGGCACCCCGCTCGACTCCCGGGATACTTACGACCGGGCCTTGTCCTGCTTCCAGGACAGCGGACCCGGCAGGTCGACCCGGTGCGCCCGCGCCTTGGAGTTCCAGGACCAGCGCCCGATCTTGATGCTCCACGAGGAGAACCCGTTCTCGGTGAAGTTCAGGATGATCGGACCGTACTTCTTGCGCTTGCGAAACATGAGGCCCATCGGAGGACTCCCCTCGTCACCCGTTCCCTGCCGTGTCGAGATCGAACATTCCCGTACCGGTCAATTCCGAAACCCCCTCGCCGTCCCGCTTGGACGGTGGCCGGGCAATTCCTATACAACAGATAGGTGTTGCGCCACGGTAAACGCTGCTAGGGGCGCTCCGTAACATCGGCAGCGATGCAAGTCTCACCTTCTGGAAGACCGTTGACCGGCCGATCCCGCCCCCGGCAGCATGAGGTCATGTCGCAGCGGGATGAGCTTCACCTCACCGCTCGTGTGCACGTCGACCTGGTCCGGCACGCGAGCGCGCTCTGTTGAGCTGACCGGTCCATCCGGCTCGGCTCCAGCCCGCACTCCCACAGCCCGCCCGCTCAACGCGGAGCAGCGTGCCTTCGCGCCCTCATCCGGGCGTCCTCGCTCCCATCGTGGACAGATCAGGAGACTCCTCATGTCCCCACCCCGTCGCGCCGTCCTGCGCGCCCTCGCCATCGTTACCGCGCTGGTTCTGCTCACCGCCGCCGCCGGTTGCGGCGGCGATGCCGCAGCCGGCGGCGGTCAGGCCACCGAACTGCGTTACCAGGGCTCGGTCGGTCAGGTCACGCTCCCCGAACTCGCCGCCGACCTCGGCTACCTCGGCGACGTCCGGCTCAACTGGATCGGCAACGTGACCGGTGGCCCGCAGGACATCCAGGCCACCGCCACCGGGCAGAGCGACTTCGGCGGCGCGTTCAACGGCGCCATCGTCAAGCTCGCCGCCGCCAACGCCCCGATCACCGCCGTGGTCAGCTACTACGGCTCCGACGCGCAGAGCTTCCAGGGCTACTACGTGCTCGACGACAGCTCGATCCGTGGTCCCCGTGACCTGATCGGCAAGAAGGTCGGCATGAACACCCTCGGCGCGCACGCCGAGGCCGTGCTCAAGACCTGGCTCGCTCGCGGCGGGCTCACCCCCGCCGAGATCAAGCAGGTCGAGTTGGTCGCCCTGCCGCCGGTCAACGCCGAGCAGTCGTTGCGGCAGAAGCAGATCGACGTCGCGGTGCTCGGTGGGGTGATCCGGGACAAGGCCATCGCCAGCGGTGGCATCCGCACCCTCTTCACCGACTACGAGTTGCTCGGCGCGTTCAGCGCAGGCGCGTACGTCTTCCGCGACGACTTCATCAAGCGCAACCCGGAGACCGTCAAGGCGTTCGTCACCGGAGTCGGCAAGGCCATCGAGTGGGCCCGCAGCCAGCCCCGGGAGACGGTGATCGCCCGGATGCGGGACGTCATCGGCAAGCGGGGCCGCAACGAGGACACAACGCTGATCACGTACTGGAAGAGCAGCGGCGTCGCCGGCCGGGGCGGCGTGATCGACGAGCAGGAATTCGGTACCTGGATCGACTGGCTTGCCGCCGAGGGTGAGCTCAAGGGCGACCAGCCCAAGCCAGCCGACATCTTCACCAACCGGTTCAACCCCTTCGTGGACGGCGGTGGCGCGTGAGCACCGACAAGATCCTCTTCGACGCGGTGAGCAAGACCTTCCCGGTCCGCGCCACCCGGCGTGGCGGCGCCGGCGCGGTCACCGCGCTGGACCAGGTGACCCTCGGGGTACGCCCCGGCGAGTTTCTGGTCGTCGTCGGCCCCAGCGGTTGTGGCAAATCCACCCTGCTCGACCTGCTCGGCGGGCTCACCCGGCCGACTGCCGGGCAGGTGCTCGTCAACGGTCGGCCCGTCACCGGCCCCGGCCTGGACCGGGGCATCGTCTTCCAGCAGTACGCGCTGCTGCCCTGGCGCACCGCCGCCGGCAACGTCTCCTTCGGGCTGGAGGCCAAGGGGGTGCCCCGGGCCGAGCGCGCCGCCCTGATCGCGCACCACCTGGACCTGGTGGGCCTGCGCGGTTTTGCCGACCGGTATCCGCACGAGCTGTCCGGCGGGATGAAACAGCGAGTAGCCATCGCGCGCAGCCTCGCGTACGACCCGGACGTGCTGCTGATGGACGAGCCGTTCGCCGCGTTGGACGCGCAGACCCGCGACTCGTTGCAGGACGAGTTGGTGAGCATCTGGGCCCGCACCGGCAAGACCATCGTGTTCATCACTCACGGCATCGACGAAGCCGTGTATCTCGGTCAGCGGGTGGCAGTGCTGACCTCTCGGCCCGGGCGACTCAAACAGGTCATCGACGTCGACCTCGGCGACCGGGACGCGGCCGAGGACGTCCGCTCCACCGACGCGTTCCGCCACCACCGGCACCAGATCTGGACCCTGCTGCGCGACGAGGTGCGCGCCGCCCAGGCGGCCGAGGGCACCGGCGTCAGCCACAAAGAGGAGGCCCACGTTGGTTGACATCGCCGAACGTCCCACCCGACTCGCAGGCCCACCCACCGTGCCCCGGGCGGCGGCCGACCGTGCCGCTCCCCGCCTCGCCGGTCGTCTGCTCGCAATTGGTGCAAAGGTGCTGCACCGCACCGTCGCGATCGCCGCGCTGGCCGCGATCTGGGAGGGCGCACCCCGCCTCGGGTTGGTGGACCGGGTCTTCCTCCCCCCGCTGTCCGAGGTGTTGGTGGCCTGGTGGGAGTTGCTGCGCACCGGGCAGCTCACCGAGCACGTCGGGGCGAGCCTCACCCGGTCGCTGGCCGGGCTCGGTCTGGCGGTGCTCACCGCCATCCCACTCGGACTCCTGATCGGCTGGTACCGGCCGCTCGCCGAGCTGCTCAGCCCTCTGCTGGAGGTGTTCCGCAACACCGCCGCGCTGGCCCTGCTGCCGGTTTTCGTGCTCATCCTCGGTCTCGGGGAGACCTCCAAGATCGCCCTGGTGCTGTACGCGTGCTCCTGGCCGATCCTGCTGAACACCATCGCCGGGGTGAAGGGCGTCGACCCGCTGCTCGTCCGATCGGCCCGCTCGATGGGTCTGAACCACCTGCGGATGTTCCAGAAGGTGATCCTGCCGGCCGCGGTGCCGACCATCTTCACCGGCGTCCGGCTGGCCGGGGCGTACTCGATTCTGGTGCTGGTCGCAGCCGAGATGGTCGGTGCGAAGGCCGGCCTCGGCTACCTCATCAACTACGCCCAGTACAACTTCGCGATCCCCGACATGTACTCCGGGATCATCACGATCTCCGCCATCGGCCTGGTCGTCAACCAACTCCTCGTCGCCATCGAACGTCGCTTCTCCACCTGGCGCGTCGACGTCACCGCCGGATAGGACAGATACCAATGACTCGTACCCTGCACCTCAACGCGTTCCTGATGGGCGTCGGCCACCACGAGGCCGCCTGGCGGCACCCGCGTACCGACCCGCGTCGAGTCACCGACGTACGGCATTTCCAGGAGCTGGCCCGGATCGCCGAGCGAGGCACGCTCGACTCGCTGTTCCTCGCCGACGGGCTCTCGGTGGGGCCGAACCCCCGACACAACATCCAGGCCGTCTTCGAACCGCTGACCCTGCTCGCCTCGCTCGCCGCGGTGACCGAGCACATCGGTCTCATCGCCACGGTCTCCACCACCTACAACGAGCCGTTCCACACCGCCCGCAAGTTCGCCTCGCTGGACCATCTCAGTGGCGGCCGGGCCGGCTGGAACATCGTCACCTCCGCGCAGGAGCGGGAGGCGGTCAACTTCAACCGGGACAGCCACCCCGCGCACGCGGACCGCTACCGGCGGGCCGCTGAGTTCGTCGACGTGGCGGTCAAGCTCTGGGACAGCTGGGAGGACGACGCGCTGGTCTTCGACAGCGCCGCCGGTGTGTTCGCCGACACCGATCGGGTGCACGAGGTGGCGCACCGTGGCCCGGAGTTCCAGGTTCGCGGCCCGCTGAACATCCCCCGTGGGCCGCAGGGCCGACCGCTGCTGGTGCAGGCCGGATCGTCGCCGGACGGGATCGCCTTCGCCGCCCGCTACGCCGAGGCGGTCTTCACCGCACAGCAGACCCTCGCCGACGGCCAGGGTTTCTACACCGAGCTGCGCCGGCAGGTCTCCGCCGCCGGCCGGGACCCCGACCTGGTGAAGATCCTGCCCGGCATCGCGCCGGTGATCGGGGGCACCGAGGCCGAGGCGCAGGCGCTCGCCGCCGAGTTGGAGGCGCTGATCGTCCCCGAGTACGCCCTCGCCCAGCTCTCCGGCATGCTCGGCATCGACCTGAGCGGCCTGCCGCTGGACGGGCCGCTGCCGGACCTGCAGGACGCCGGCACCGTGCAGGCCCACCAGAGCCGCTACCAGCTCGTCACCGAGCTGGCCCGCCGGGAACGGCTCACCATCCGGCAACTGATCGGCCGACTCGGTGGCGGCCGGGGTCACCGCGTGGTCGCCGGCACCCCGGAGCAGATCGCCGACCAGATCGAGCTGTGGTTCACCCAGGGCGCCGCCGACGGGTTCAACATCATGCCGCCGCACCTGCCCGGCGGGCTCGCCGACTTCGTCGACCACGTGGTGCCGGTGCTGCGCGCCCGCGGGCTGTTCCGCACCGAGTACACCGGCCGGACACTGCGCGAGCACTACGGCCTGCCCCGACCGGTCAGCGCGTACGCGGCGTCGACCCTGGTGTCGGCGTGACCACCGTGGAGCGCCCCCCGGTGGACGCGGCCGAGCTGCGACCGGTGAGCACGGACCTGCTCCGCACTCTGCTGCGTCGGCAGGCCACCAGCGTCACCGTGGTCACCGCGGTCGCCCGCGCCACCGACCCTGCCTGCCTGGGTGGGATCGGCGCGCCGATCCGGGCGGGGTTCACCGCCACCTCGTTCACGTCGGTGTCGCTCGACCCTCCGCTCGTCTCGTTCTGCCTCGGGGTGGCATCGTCGAGCTGGCCGGTGCTTTCCCGCGCCGAGCACGTCGCGGTGCACCTGCTGACCTCGGGGCAGCGGGAAGCCGCGGCAGTCTTCGCGACCAGCGGCATCGACCGATTCGCCACGTACCCGGACTGGACGTCCGGACCCTTCGGGGTGCCGTTGCTGACCGGAGTGCTGGCCCGGCTGCTCTGCCGGGTGGTGCACCGGGTGCCGGCCGGCGACCACACGCTGGTGATCGCCGAGCCGATGGCGCTCGGGGACGGCGGCGAGGGCGCACCTCTGGTGTACCACCGAGGGGCCTACACCACCGCCGTCCCGCCGGTGCCGGCATGAGCGAGCGCAGCGGCGGAGGGCCGACGTGACGGCACCAACCACACCGGATTTGCTCGCGTTGGACCGGGCCGCCCAGGATCAGCTGTTCCGGGCGGCCCGCACCGCCAACACGTTCACCGACGAGCCGGTCACCGACGCCCAGGTCGCGGCGATCCACGACCTGATCCGGTACGGGCCGACCGCACTCAACGGCCAGCCGCTGCGTCTCCTGCTGCTCCGCTCCGCGGCGGCCCGAGCTCGGCTGCTGCCGCACGTCTCCACCGGCAACCGGGCGAAGACCGCCAGCGCGCCGCTGGTGGCGGTGCTCGCCGCCGACGTGGACTTCCACGAGCGGCTGCCCGAGCTGTTCCCGCACCGCCCGCAGGCCCGGGACTGGCTCGCCGATCGGACGGCCCGGGCCGAGCAGGCCCGGTTCAACGCGACGTTGCAGATCGGCTACCTGCTGGTGGGCGTACGCGCGGCGGGGCTGGCCGCCGGCCCGATGGCCGGGTTCGACGCCGACGCCGTGAACCGGGAGTTCTTTCCCGACGGGCGACACGAAACGCTGTTGCTGATGAACGTGGGCCATCCCGGCCCCGACGCCTGGCACGAGCGGCTACCCCGGCTCAGCACCTCGGAGGTGGTGCGGACCCTGTAGAGCAACAACATCGGGGCGGTGCGGCTCCACCGGTCAGTGCGGCTCCACCGGTCAGCGCGGCTCCACCGGTCAGCGCGGCTCCACCGGTCAGCGCGGCTCCCACGCGTCGGGTAGCGCGGTGAGCTTGCGGACGTGGGCGGGCAGCCGACCGCTGACGATCTCAGCGAGGCTCACCTCGTCGACGACGCGCCGGACCGCCGCACGCACCGCCACCCAGAGGCCGGGCAGGTTCTCCGCCGCACCCTCGTACCGGGTCTCCTCGGGGCGCAGGCCGCGTACCCCGGCCAGTGGGCCGTCCACGGCGCGCAGCACCGCGCCGACGGTCACGTCGCGCGGCGGACGTGCCAGCGTGTATCCGCCCTCGGCGCCGCGCTGGGCGCGCACGACGCCGGCCCGGCGCAGATCCGCCAGGACCGCTTCCAGGAACTTGCGGGGCATGTCCTGCTCTGCGGCGATGGCCTGGGTGGACAACAGCGAGGGGTACGCGGCGGCCAGGCTCAGCGCCGCCCGTACCGCGTAGTCGCCGCGCGCGGAGATCTGCACCCTGTCATCATGCCCGGCCGATGCCGCGTGCTAGTCCGGTGGGCGACCCGGGCCGTCCGGAGTGACCGCCGTTGGCCGGTTCGCCGAGGGTGCCGGGGCGGAACCTGCCGACGTTGGCGTCCGTGGGCTCGGTCGGCGGTCGGGGTCGGACCACCCGGCCCGCCACCGGTTGAAGCCGTGCGGCCCGGAACGCGCCGGGGCTGACCCCGACCTCGCGGGTGAAGAAGCGGCCGAAGTTCGTGGGTTCGGAGAAGCCGAGCCGCCGACCGATCTGCGCGATCGGCTGGTCGGTCGCGGCGAGCAGTCGGCCGGCCTGCAAGGCGACCCGCGCGTCGATGATCTGCTTGGCGCTGCGACCGGTCACGGCCAGGCAGGCCCGGGTCAGGGTCCGCACCGAGCAGCGGAGCCCGACGGCATAGTCCTCCACCCGCCGGGTCTGCGGGTAGCCGTGCTCGACCTCCCGGGAGAACCGGTGGAACGTCTCATCCTCGGGCCGGGGCACCGACCGGTCGTCACCGGCCAGGGCCAGCCGCAGCAGCAACACGGCCAGTTGATGGCGCAGCAGTGCGCGGGCGATGCCGCTGTCGGGGTGCCGCTGGCAGTCCACCGCCAACTGGCTCACCTCGGTGATCACCGCGTCCTCGTCCTCGCCGGCCAGTTGCCGCCAGGTCACGGGGGCGTCCACGTCGATGTCGAAGCCACGCAGCGCCTCGGGCTTCCAGGAGACCACTGTGGCGTCGAACTGCGGGCCGGGGCAGCGCAGCACCTGGCCGGCGCGGACCCGGAGCAGCGTGCCGGGCCGGCACGGCAGCAGATGAAAGTCGAGCTCCGCGTCACCGTGGCCCCGCGTGGTCAGGATCAGCAGCTCCTGCTCGACGATCACCGGCCGCTGCCAGCCCGGGTCACGGGAAAGGTCGGCCAGCGCGAACGTGGCAATCTCGTCGGTTACGGGTGAAGCCGTTCCGATCGGCGGCGCGGGGGAGAGACCGGTGGAAACCATCGCTAGCGACGGTAGTCCGAACCGCAGGTCATCGCATCCTGATCGACGTTCGTCGCAAAATTCGCGCTTCGTGGCGTCTTGTCACGATCCCGGCGGCCGGGCTACGTTACCCGGCGGTAGCGCCGTCTGGTCTGCGGACCGCTCGGTGTCCCGCCGGCCGCCCACCCGGCCGGCGACCCCCGCCGACTAACGATGGGATGGGCATGACTCAGTTGTTCTCGGTCGAAGGTAAGACAGTCGTGGTCACCGGCGGGTCGCGGGGGATCGGGCTGATGATCGCCCAGGGCTTCGTTCGGGCCGGCGCACAGGTGATCATCTCGTCCCGCAAGGCCGACGTCTGCGAAACGGTCGCCAAGGAACTCTCCGCCGAGGGCAGTTGCGAGGCCGTCCCCGCCGACCTGAGCGAGGACGCCGGCGCCGAAGCGCTTGCCGCCGCTGTGTGCGAGCGCTTCGGTCGCCTCGACGTGCTGGTCAACAACGCCGGCGCGACCTGGGGTGCACCGCTGGAGACGTACCCGGAGGCCGCGTTCGACAAGCTCTGGGCGGTCAACGTCAAGGCCGTCTTCCGGCTCACCACCGCGCTGCTGCCGGCGCTGCGCGCCGCCGCCAGCGCCGACGACCCGGCCCGCGTGATCAACATCGGGTCCATCGACGGCATCCGGGTGCCGTTCATGGAGGTGTACGCGTACTCGGCCACCAAGGCGGCCGTGCACATGCTCACCCGCAGCCTGGCCCATCAACTGGCGGGTGAGCAGATCACCGTCAACGCGATCGCGCCCGGCCCGTTCGAGAGCAAGATGATGGCGTTCGCGCTGAGCGACCCCGAGAGCCGGGCCGCCATCGAGCAGCAGGTGCCGCTCGGCCGCATCGGCCGCCCCGACGACATGGCCGGCGCGGCCATCTATCTCTCGTCGCGCGCCGGCGCATACCTCACCGGCGCGATCATTCCCGTCGACGGCGGCATCACCACGCACGGCTGAGCACCGGCCGGCCCGGGGCGGGCGTGCCCGCGTACCCCCGGGTGTGCCGCGGCCGCGCGGACTCGGCAGATCCGCGCGGCCTCGGGTTTGGCCGGTGTTGCCCGTTCGGGCGGTGCTCAGCGACCGGCGAGCAGCCGGTTCACCGCTGTGTCGACGTCCAGGTGCTCGGCCTCGCGGCCGCGCGGGACGACGACGTACGTCCGTCGAAGGAAACGCACCAGAACGCTGCGCGGCACCTCGAAGAGGGCGTTGCCGTCCGGTGACGAGAGGGCCAGCGCGACGAAATCGCCGCGCGGTGTGGCCCAGGGCCAGACCCGCACATCACCGATGCCGGCTGGCTCGTCCAGGCCGGTGACCAGCAGTTCGCGGGCGAAGGACCAGCTCACCGCCTCGCCGCCGGCAGATTCGGCATGGAACAGGACATGGACCGCATACGGGTCAGCAGGGTCGTAACGCAGACTGGCACGCACCGGCAAGGCGGTGGCGTCAGGTGCGACGAGCCTTAGCGACGTCTCGACCTCTACGGTCGTCGGTCGGATGACACTCATGGACGTTCTCCCCCCGGCACCGCTGCGGAACGCGCGTGTCCCGCTTTTCCCATACTCAGGTGCTACTCCTGGCTACGCTCCGCCATACGCTGACTTCACCCAGTGGTGGGAAGGGGGACGGAAAGGCCGCAAGAATGTGAGGATTCATGTAGGATTTCCGGTTCTGCCCAGTGCGTGATCCCGCCCGGCATCGGGTGGTTCAGTCGTCGACTTACTCCGGTAACGTCCAGTCGGGCGTTGCAGTGACGGGCCCGGGCGACACTGGGGGGTGAAATGGTGGCGAAGGGATCCTCAGTGGATCCGCCCGCGGCGTCCGGCCGGCCGAAGGTCGCGGTCCGATCAGCCGAAAGGCGGGGGTACACAGTGCCGATGGAACAGCCCGAACGCGCCGGTCGGCCGGCGTCCGACGCCGACCGCACCGGCGGCGTCCTTGTCATCGGGGAGCCGCCGCGCCGCCCCCGCTGGCGGGAGCGGATCTCGATGACCCTCGAGCTCATCCGAGCCAACCCCACCGGCCGGATCGCGCTCAAGATCTTCATCGCGATCGCGGGGGCAGTCGTGGTGACCATCGGCATCGCCCTCATCCCGCTGCCCGGGCCGGGCTGGCTGCTGGTCATCGCCGGGCTGGGCATCTGGGCCGTCGAATACCACTGGGCCCGCCGACTGCTCGGCTTCACCCGCCGACACGTCCACGGGTGGACGCAATGGGTGACGCGGCAGTCACTGCCAGTGCGAATCGTGCTCGGCTCCGTCGGCCTGCTCTTCGTGGCCACCGTGGTCTGGCTGTCCCTCAAATACAGCCTCGGCATCGACGTGGTGGCCAAGGCGATGCAGTACCTCGCGACGCACTGACCCCGGATTTCCGGTCCGGTTCCACGATCGGGTAGAGTCAGTGTCGCTGAGGGCGATTAGCTCAGTGGGAGAGCGCTTCGTTCACACCGAAGAGGTCGCTGGTTCGATACCAGCATCGCCCACCCTTAGTTTGCGCAGGTCAAAGGCCACTTCCCGGGTTCGGGAGGTGGCCTTTCTGCTGTCGTGCAGCAGTTAAGTACAGCAACGGCGTCAGTGGCCGAGTGAATCGCCAAGGCGTTTGAGAGCGTCTCTGGTCGCCTTGTTAAATACCTGCGTGTAGATCTCCATCATCACGGAGAAGCGGGCGTGCCTCAGCACCTGCATGGCGACTCTGGGGTGGACCTTGAGGTCAGCGAGCAGCGTGGCGCAGGTGCGGCGGGCGTCGTGGACGGTGATCGGCTTGACCTTGGTTTTCTCGCACCTGACCTGCCACGACCGTTGGAAGTTACGTGGCTCGATGGGTGTGCCGCGGCGGGTGGTGAATACGAGTCCGGTCTCGTGCCATGCCTTTCCGGCGGCTGCTTCAGCCTCATCGGGCGTCGTGGCGGGCGAAGCACGCCGCGGGCATCGGCACTCCGGTATCGCCTGGCACACTCCGTACAACGTCCACCAAGGACACGCCGGCACCGTCCACGCGGTCCGCGCCAAGGTCCTGACCGTCGCCTACCAGCGCCACCCCGAACGATTCGTCCGTAAACACCCCGAACCAGAAGTCCTGCCCGCAGCGGCATGGATCAACCCACCCGTTCAGGAGCAGGACGACCAGCAGATTCACTCGAAGAATCCCTGATCAACCCGCCTCAAAAATCTTGACACCTTCCGCAGTCGGATCCCGAGATCTACCGTTCGGTGAATGTCGCCATCGACATGCTCGCCGAGATCGGGCCAGGTCTGGGACGCCCGCTGGTCGACACGGTGCAGGGTTCGAGGGACCCGATCTACGCTTCGGCCGTCAGTTCGAGGTCCGGATCTGCTCCAGGCGCGTCAGAGGTTCCCGGAGGTGCTCCATGAGCTCCCGCAGCGCGTCCTTCTCCGCCGTGGTGATCACGACGTCCTCCTCCGACAGGGCGCCGACGAGCGTCGTGATCGCCAGGTCCCAGGCCCCGGCGCCGGCGGCCTCCCGGACGATCGGCCGGTAATTCGGGCTGATCTTGGGTGCGATCTGGTCGGTGATCCGGCGGCTGAGCCGGTAGAAATCGATGACTTCCATGGGTCTCCCGTGGGTGCGGTGGCTAGGCCGGCGGGTTGGTGGTGACGCCCTCGCCGCTGAGGGGGTAGCCACCGGCGATGCTGCCGTCCTTGTCCAGGGTAACGGCGCAGGTGATGCCGTCGCGGGTGCCGGTGACGAGCCAGCCGTCGCCGTCGGGACGTGGCTGAGGGCGGCTGTCGGGGTTGGTGGCTCCATGTCGCCTGGCAGGGAAGTGTCCGCAGTTCAAGGCGATAAGGAGTCGTTGGTTGGCCCGTCCTTGCAACTGGGAGCAGAGTGGGCGCAGGTTGGCGAAGAGGTCGCCGCGACCGAAGTGCTCACCACCGCCGGACAGGCACGAGGGCTCTGACCTGCGGTGATCCGGTCAACGGGTGCGGTGTGGCCTCCCAGTGAAGGGCGAAGTGGTCAGGTGGCGCTGCTCCCAAGGAGACTGGCGCCGGCCGCTGTCTCGGGCCGCCCAACACCGTGCCTGCAGGTATTCGATAGATTGACGCAGAACGCTGCGGGCGGCCGGGTTTAAGTCCGCCGCGGGTCCGTCATCTGAGACACCGATCCCACATGCATCGTCCTGAGTAGGCCCTTCAGGCTGGAGATCTCTTCGGCACGCCGAAGGCGTCCGCGTCGGTGCCCCGCGGAGGAGGTAGGGCGGCGTCCGCACACGCCGATGTGCGGACGCCGGTGTAATGCTTTCCTCTGCCCGGCACCCGCACCCTGGCGGTCAGTCCCACCAGAACGACCACCAGGCCCGGTTCGTGAGGCTCTCGGCGTAACGGATGAGGGTGTCTGTGCTGGACTGCCACACGTTGTCGGGGCAGAACGCAAAGTGTTCCGCAGCGACGCGCAGCGCGTGGTCTGCATCGGTCGGTGGAGCGGCGACGCTGAGGTATAGCTCGGCTGGTCCGAGGCCGACGACTCTGGCACCGAAACGTTCTTCCCAGCTGCGCAGCACCGTGCTGAACTGCGCGGTGTCGTTCTCGTAGTTCAACGGCCCACCCCACCCCAGATCGGCCGGGGCATCCGCACCGCGGGAACTGGCAATCAGCCCGAGGCGCGGCGCGGTCAGCCACGAGTCGGCCATCAGATGTTCCGCGAACTCGGCAGCCCGAGTCGCGGGGTTTTCTTGCAGCGTTCCGGCAGGTGCGAGCCCAGGCCACCGATTGCCAAACGGCGCCGTGACGGCCAGCCGCTCCGGCGCGCTGAGCACGTCGTCGTCCTCATCCACGGTCGTGTAGACAGACCACCACCCAGCCAGCAGTACGCCAGCGTCATGATCACCCGGCCGGGACTTGATGAGACCCGGGTCGAGTTGACCGGTCGTCCAAGGGCTGCCCGGCTCGTACGAACTCCCTCCGAGCAGCAGTGGCCACAGACCCGTCCGGCCATGGCGCGCCTGAAGTGAGCCCCACAGACCTGCGTCCGGACGGGTGTCGCTGATCCAGAGGATCGGCTCCTCGAGAACGCCGGCCTCGGTCTCGTGCACGGCTCGCCCCGGCGGAAGGTCAAGGCTGAGGGGGCCGCTGCCCGAGTCGTCTCGAAGGTACGTCAACGAATTGCCTGTCATCGGCCGCAGGGTACAGGCCCGCCAAGACAATCAGATTCACTCGCCTCGTCCACTATCCGCAAGTAGGCACCCCTCTGTGTCAAGAGGCGGCGAGGAGTGGTGTTCTAGGCTGGGGTTCGGCGGGTCCGGGAAGTGACTTTTCCGAAGTGTCGATCATGGGGATCAGGTCGGCCGCGCTGGATTGCAGAGTCGCCCCCACGTGTCCTCCCGGGCCCGTCTCGACGTGTTTGGCGTCGTTGACCATCTGCCGGCAGACGACGTCGGACAGGCGGCGTTTGAGCGCCCGCATGGCTTCCATCGGGGTTTTGCCGGCGGCGAGTTTGCGCCGGTACTAGGCGCGGCCCTCGGTGTCGCTGCGCAGTTGGACGACAGCCATGATGTGCAGGGTGCGGTTGATGCGGCGGTTCCCGGCCCGCGACAGTCGGTGCCGGTTCTATCGCCGGACGAGACGTCGAGCGGTGCGGTGCCGTTCCAGGACGCGAAGTGTCCGCGGCTAGCGAAGCGGCTGATGTCCGCCACGTCGCCGATCAGCCGGGCCGCTCCGGACGGGCCAATTCCGTGCAGGTCCTGCAGGCTGCTACCGGTCGCCTCGACGAGCTCGCGCAGCTCCTTGTCAGCGGCTTTGGTTTTTTGTCGACCTGGACGAGTTCGGTAATCAGCTCGGAGGCGAGCCGGCGGCGAGTCCGGCCGACCAGATCACGAGGACGGACGGTATTGAGCAGCTCGCGGGCCTGGGCGGCCGACAGGTACTTCTTGGCGCCCCCGGGCAGCAGCTCGAGCAGCAGCTTGTGGATCCGGTTGAGCAAGTCGGTATGAGCGCGGCCCAGACCGTCACGACGGTCAACCAGCAAACGCAACGCCACCGTCACGTCGTCCACGGCGACGTGCCGCAAGCCCTTGCTGCGCAACGCGGCGACCGCGATGTGGTGCGCGTCGGCAGGATCGGTCTTGCGCCCTTGGCCGGTGTCGAATACTCGCGCCCGGGCAGGCAACTTCGCGGGCACGTCCATCACGATCTCGCCGTCGGCGACCAGGCGCTGGGCAAGGTGTTTGCCGATGCCGTTGCAGCCCTCGACCGCCCAGATCCGATCCTTGTGCTGCCGGCCGAGCTCGAGCATCGTCTGGTAGCCGTCGCGGTCGGTGTCGAACCGGCCTTGCGCGAGGACCTTCTCGCGGTCGTTGATGACCTCGATGGTTGCGGATCGTTTGTGGGGATCCATGCCGATGATGACCTGTCCCATGCCTGCCTCTTCCTCGATCGAACCGGGGGCGAATCCGGCGAGGAGAGCAGCGCTACTTCGAGCTGGGCAGTCGCAGTCCCCTCTTGAGCCTCTCCGCGCCACGGTGACCGGCGGGACGCATGCCAGATCTGCGCCACACCAACAAGCGGCGGACAGCCGATGTGCGGATGCCGGATACCGGCAGCTCGTCGCTATGACCGCGTTCAGGCTGCTGTTGGCTTCAGGCGAGAGACCGAGTTAGGCGGAGAACGGGCCTCGCACCGTGACACCCCCATCGACGACGACAAGGCTCTGCCCGGTCACATAGGACGAAGACGGCGAGGCCAGATAGACAGCCGCCGCCGCGGCGTCGTTGGGGACACCGAGCCGGCGCATCGGAATCTCGGGCACCTCGTCGGCGGGCCGCGCAGCATTCGGGAGCATATGGCGCGCGGATCGTCACGGCAGACGGCGTCGACACACCCTGGTACGACCGGCCCGTACCTCGCTAGTCTGCGATACAGGACTAGCGAGAACAGTGAGAATATGGAACGACCAACCGGGGCAGTGGCGGAGCTGGCCGAACAGCGCGGCTACGGTTCGCATGTTGTGACGGCGGTGCTGGCCGACATCGGCTCCGGGTGCCTGAGCGTCATCGCGCCCTTCGTCCTGGTACTCGTCGGCACCGGGCTGCTCGTCGCCGACGGCGGACCGGTGACGACTGCGGTCGGCATTGCTCTGATTGTTCTTGCACCTGTGGTCGCCTTCCTCTTCTGGCGGGCGTACGGCCGGACCTGGGCGCGAGCACCCAGGTTGTACTGCTTCGAAGCCGGCTTCATTCTTGGCGGGAACGGACAGCTGCGGCCATATGCGTGGAACGAGGTGGATGTGCGGAAGTGGTCGAAGACCCATCTTGTAGGACAGGCGCAGAGCCCTCAGACCTTCGCCTACCTCGACCTGCGCACGAAGGAGGGCGAATTGCTGGTTACTTTGGGTGAGGCGAACCATCTCCGAGAGGTGGCAGAGTTGGCGGCACGCGTTTCGTAGCCGACCTGCTTGCGACGAGGTGCGAACGCCGTCGTGGCGTCGATGTGCACGAATACCTGTCCCATGTATCGCCGACGCGCTGGTCCCTTATCGGCGGTAACCTGTCGGGCTGACGCCGGGATCGGCGCCGAAGGTTGGAGGTCGGATGGTTCACGAAGCGACGAGCCGCGCCGTGTGGGAGGCGGACCGGACGATCGCCCGGCTGTGTGCCACGAGTTATGTGCGACAGGTGTTTCCCGAAGCGGTATGCCTCTGGGGCGCGGACGGCGAGCCGACCGAACCCGACGAACTCGACGCGGTGTGGCGGATGCCGGGCGACGACGGCGAGCGGCTGCTCGTGGTAACCGCGCTGGCCGGCGGATACGAGCTGCCGCGACGGCGTCTCTCGTACGGGACCACGGTGGTCGGCGGCACCCGCGACTATCTCCGCTACAGCGTCGACCGGCTCCGCGAGCATGGGCAGAACGGCCTCGCCGGGGCGATCGAACGGGAGATGTACGCCGACCGCCTGTGGTACTTCGAACTTGCCGCCGTGGTGACCGTCGTGAACGGGGAGCACCGAGTGGAGGACGTCCGAGCCCGGCAGTACGACATCAGCGACGCCAACCTGCTGGGCGCCCTGCTGACGGCGATTCGGGCCGGCGACCGCGACGCTATCGAGAAGCTACGCCAACCGTTCGGAGAAGGCCTGCTCAAGGCTCTGGTCCACGCGTACCCCTCGCTGGACACCTGGCTGCAACGTGCTCACCTCGTGCGGGCAATCTCCGGCCACCACGGTCCAGTGGTCACACCGGTGATGGCAGCGATCCTCGACATCCCGGATGACGTGGGCGGATCGGGCGACGCCGACATGGCACGGGAGGTCCGGGCCATCGCGCTGAACGCGCTGGAGGCCGGCGGCTCCACCGAGCGGTTCATGCGCTACTACGAGGACGACGAGGCCGCGGCCGCCGCGATTGCCCGGTACCGGGCCGGGTAGCCGGAACCTCGTTCAACGGCGGTGACCTGGTGCTTTGAAGATCGACTCAGGCTGCCCGGTGGTACTCGTTGATCACTCCGCCGAGTCGTCGTCGGCGTCGTACGGGCTTGTCCATGGGGATGATGGTGCGCGAACTGGGGCGCGACGTGATCGGGAATCGGCCACAGGGTGCCGATCACGTGCGGGAAGCCGGCGGTCTGCAGCGCGGAGGCGATGTGGATCGCCTCGTCGGCAGGCTGGTGCCGCCGTACGCGGTGGTTCACGCGGAGAGGTACGCCAGGTAGGGAGTTCCGGGTCGGTACGGGTTTCCAGCGCCTGACCGAGCAGGACCCCGCGCCCTCCTTGAGAATGGTCCACGCCGTCTCGATGTCGCCGACGTGGAGTTCCGTACGCCGCGGGGGTGCCCGGAACCCAGGTGGTGATGAGCCAAGGCCGAGGGAACCGTTCGGAGGGCTCGCCGAAGCGCTGCGGGACGGGGATCGGCAGCGGAAGGCGCGGGGCAAGCGTGGGCAGCCAGGAGTGCTCCTTGCGCAGCAGCGCGTCCGCGGACCCGGTCGCCCAGGGAAGCCGGACGGCCAGGTCGTCACCGAGCCGCCACAGTTGGTTGTCCCATCCACGCGCGCCTATCCGAACCGGGCGATCGGCGAGGTCGGGACACCTTCCGCAGTCGGATCCCGAGATCTACCGTTCGGTGAATGTCGCCATCGACATGCTCGCCGAGATCGGGCCAGGTCTGGGACGCCCGCTGGTCGACACGGTGCAGGGTTCGAGGGGCCCGATCTACGCTTCGGCCGTCAGTTCGAGGTCCGGATCTGCTCCAGGTAGGTCAGAGGCTCCCGGAGGTGCTCCATGAGCTCCCGCAGCGCGTCCTTCTCCGCCGTGGTGATCACGACGTCCTCCTCCGACAGGGCGCCGACGAGCTCCGTGATCGCCAGGTCCCAGGCCCCGGCGCCGGCGGCGCTCAGGACGAACGGCCGGTGATTCGAGCCGATCCGGGGTGCGAGCTGGTCGGTGATCCGGCGGCTGCGCCGGTAGTAATCGATGACTTCCATGGGTCTCCCGTGGGTTCGGTGGCTAGGCCGGTGGGTTGGTGGTGACGCCCTGGCCGCTGACGGGGAAGCCGCCGGAGATGCTGCCGTCCTTGTCCAGGGTAACGATGCAGGTGATGCCGTCGCGGGTGCCGGTGACGCGCCAGCCGTCGCCGTGGGAACGTGGCTGAGGGCGGCTGTCGGGGTTGGTGGCGATGCTCTTGAACCAGCCCTCGACCTGCGCCTCGGTGGTGCCGGGCGGGAAGAGCGTCTTGCCGGGCTCGGTGGACGAAGGCTTGTGGTTGCCATTGCCCAGGCCGTCGCCGTCCCAGATCTTGTCCATCGCCCCGTCGCCCATCTCACCGAAGCGGCGCATGTCGTACCTGGCGTCGGCGAAGTCGGGGTCGTCCCAGGGGTTGGTCCTCTTGGGCGCCTCCGGCTCGGAGGTGCCGGAGGTCTCGACGCCCTTCGGATGGCCCTCCTCGGCGCGTTGGATGCCGTGCTGCTGGGCTGGTCCCACGCGCCTGGGCATCATTCCGGGGTTGAACTTGGGACGCTTGGAGCCATCGCCGTCACCGCCGTGCGGTGGGGTGGGGCCTGAGGGGTGCTTGTTGTGGAGGCCCGCCACGGCGAACAGGACCACCAGGACGGCGGTGGTCCGCAGAGCCGCCATGAGTTGTCGCACGAGGGCCGCCTAGACGTCGAGGAGTGCGCGAAGGGCGGAGAGGCTGGCGATCAGGCCCATCAGCCAGCCGAAGATGCGGCCGGTCCAGCGGACGACGGCGACCGCGAGCTGGGCGGCGACAAGCGGTGTGGCGACGCCGAGGGAGAAGACCACCTCGGCCAGCCACACCACGACCTTGGCGATGCAGTCGGCGATGAAGGCGCGCACGACCTCCCGCACTATCTGCACCACGGTTCCCGCGCCACGGGTCGCGGCACCCATGCCGGCGGCCGTGCCCGCGAAGATCCCGGCGACGTCGATGTTGATGGTGAGCATGTCGCGGTAGGCGTCGGCGGCGGCGCCCTGCCATCCGTCGAGGTCGCCGACCAGCCGCGCCTTGAGGTCCTCGGCGATGGAGAACAGCTCACTGGCCATGTTGTCCCAGGTCATGGCGTGCGTCTCGATGGTCTCGGGATCACCGGCGAGCCAGTCGAGTGCCTGCTTCAGTGGCTCGACCTGCTCGATGGCCCACTCGATGCCCATCGACAGGAGCGTGCTGAACGGGTCGATGGCGATGGCCGCCCCGTCGAGAGCGGCGCCCAAGCCCGCGATTGAGCCGTCGATCCAGCTGCCGGAGTCGATGGCGTCCTTGATGCCCATGTAGTCGTCGGCAAGCGGCAGGCCGGTCCAGCCGTCGCGCTGCGCGGCGCTGGTCGAAGGGATGTCGGAGGTCGTGGCGACCAGTGGGTTGCTCATGAGAGGACGCCGGGCCGGTTCAGGTCGCGGAGTGGAAGGAGTTGAAGCCGTCGGTGGTCGACTCCTCGGCCCGCTCGTAGGCGTCGGCTGTTTTCTTGATTCCCGCGGCGAGCAGCGCGATGTTCTCGGCGAGCATCCCCACGCCCTTGTCCTGGTCCCGGTGGCGTCCCTCCAGGATGGGCGGCAAGAACTGGCAGAGCTGCCCGTAGGCATCGTCCGCCTGGAAGATGGTGCCGCTCGCGGCCTTGACGGCGGCGAAGCGGTCGTGAATGGCCAACATGGCCGTGGCGTGCGCGCGCAGGGCCTCGACGTCGACCTCGAATCCCCCGTGCATCAGTAACGCCCCTCTTCGTCCTCGGTGTCGGCGGTCCGGAATCCGGCCAGCAGGGCCCGGCCGGTCGCCGAGTCGGCGCCGACCGTCTCCCGCACGACCTCGGCGGCGGCCTCGGCGAGCTTGACCCGCGCGTTGCGATAGGCGCCCATGATCGCCTGCTGCGTCTGCTCCAGACTCACGCGCTGCACCCGCGCGGAGAGCCGGACGTCGGCCATCGCCCCCGTGGAGTCGACGGTGACCTCGGCGATCCCGTGGGCGTCGCTGGCCGTGACCCGCAGCGCGCGCAAGCCGGCACTGGCGGCCTGCGTGTCGGCGGCCCGGCGCGAGGCATTGGCCTGCCATGCCTCCAGGCGTTCCCGCGCATCCTCGGCGTCCAACAGCGGATTACCCATCGCGCCTCCGTATCGGTTGCCGAGCAAGGGTTTTAGCGGCGTCAGTGTAGCCGCGGCCCGCCACACCAAGATTGCCGAGCGAATGCGGCGTGATCTGGTCAGTCTGCGGGAACACGCTGAGCGTCCCGGTCCGGTTGGTGGAGCTGCCGGCGGGACCGCACTGGCCGCTCCTGGATTGTCATCACGTGAACCCGCCGCTCCTGGACCTCGGCACCGCCCTCGCCCCGAACTCGTTGCAACCCGCTGGGGACCAGGTGTGAAGGGGCATATCTTTCGAGATGATCCGCCAGCCTGACCAGCTGGCCAATGAACGGGCCTCGACGGTTGCCCGTGGAAAGTTGGACGGTCAAACTTGATCCAGCGCCTCGTTCGAATACTCAGGAGGGCTGAGTATTCGCCATCAGGTGGCCGGCTCGACCGACCAATAGTGTTGCCCCGTGGTGACTTTCCTGCGTCGGTGGACCCTGCGGGCCGCGAGCTTCGCCCTGACCTGGCTCTACACCCTCTACCGGATCCATCCGGCGGTGTGGCGGCTCACGGCACGTCAGTACCGTCCCTACATGGGGCGCTTCGCCCGGCTGCACGCCTGGATGACCTGCCAGTTCGCCGCGATCGACGTGCCTGCGTACGGCGTCTTTCTCCGCCGCCACCAGTGGCGGTTCCGCTGGTTCGATCTGTCGTCATACCCGCCCACCGACAAGCGGTCGTACGTGCAGGCGTACCCGGAGGCGCAGCGTTGTCGGCACGGGGAGATCGAGATCGCCGGCAGCGTGGTCGACGAGTCGTCGGGCTCGTCCGGCCAGCCGTTCAACTGGATCCGCAGCCGCCGCGAGCTGCGCTCGGTGCACAAGAACCTGGCCGGCTACGCGACCATGGTGTTTCCGTCGAGGCGGCGGTTCGTCATCAACGCGTACTCGATGGGCGCCTGGGCAACCGGGACCAACACCGGCATCGCCATGTCGGCGATCGCGATGGTCAAGAACACGGGACCCGACCTGCGGAAGATCATCGACACCCTGTTGTACTTCGGCCCCGGTTTCGACTACATCGTTACTGCCTACCCGCCGTTCCTGAAGCACCTACGCGACAAGCTCGACGCCGAGGACTTCCCCTGGGCCGAGTACCGCATCAGCGGACTTGTCGGCGGTGAGGGGATGACCGAGGCACTGCGCGACTACCTACAGGAGCGCTTCGTCAAGGTGCGCTCCGGCTACGGGGCCAGCGACCTCACCATCGGTATCGCCGGGGAGAGCGACTTCAGCGTCTGGGTCCGCCGACGACTGCGTACCGACGCCGCACTGCGGACCGCACTGCTCGGCGCCGACGAGCACCGGCTGCCCATGGTCTTCCAGTACAACCCGCTGGAGACGTACCTGGAGACCACCCCGGACCACGAGGTGCTCTGCACGATCAACTCGACGGCGGTGCTCAATCCCCGGGTCCGCTACAACATCGGCGACGAGGGCCGGCTGATCTCGTACCCGGATGTCCTGGCCGCGATCGCCGACCCCGCGGCGCGGGCCGCCGCGGACCGTGCCTGGCAGGTCGACCGGATGCGCTTACCACTGCTGTTCCTGTACGGCCGCAAGGACAGCACGATCTCGTACATGGGCGCCAACATCTACCCGCAGGACGTCGAGTACGGCCTCTACGCCGGCAATCCCCAGGCGCACCTTCTGCAGAGCTTCTGCCTGGAGTTGACGGAGCAGGCCGACCTGGAGAGCCGACCGGTCGTCAACCTGCAACTCCGCGAGGGCCTGACGCTCGACCCGGTGCAGCGGCGAGCCCTCACCGACACCTGCCGCGCGGGGGTGTTGCGCCACCTCGCCGAGGTCAGCCGGGACTTCGCCGAGTCCCTCGCCGAGGACCCGTCCGCTGCGGACCTGCGGGTGGAGGTCCACGAGTACGGCACCGGCCCGTTCGCGGACGCGGCCTCCAAGATCAAGAACGTCTACCTGGTGAAGGGCGTGCCGGCATGAGGACCACCGACTTCTCGGCCGCGCCCGCAGTGGGCCAGGCCACAGCCATGTTCGTCGGCGCCACCCGTTACCGGGGGCCGCGCTCGATCCTCACGCTCACCCGGACCTGGTTCAGGATGGTCCGCCAGATGCGGCGAATGGACGGCTATCGGTGGCACACCGTCTACTACCAGTTCCCGTTCACACTCGGCACCATCGCCTTCTTCAGCGACCGTGACGCGCTCCTGACGTTCGCCCGCAGCCGCCATCACCGTGACCTCATGTGCTGGGTGACCGATCACGGCACGAAGAACGCGACAGGCGGCTACATCCGCCTCTACAACGCCGAACCCGAGGGCTATAGCAACGGCATCTGGCGCGCCGAAGGGGACGGCATGGCGCACATACCGACCTTCACCCCGCTCTCGCGTGAGACGTCCGGCCCGCCGGTGCACCGCTCATGAGACTGGATCCTGTGCAGTCGCGGGCCGACCTGCGGGCATTCGTCGACTTTCCGCTCCGGCTCCACCCGAGCGACCGGTACGTACCCCTGCTGTCATCGGTCATCGCGGCCCACCGCGGTGCCGCCGAGCTGTTTGTGGTCCGCGACCGACGTGGCGAGGTCGTGGGACGCACCAGCATCCACCGCAGTGCGCCCTTCGACGCCAAGGTCGGCCCTCGGCAGCTGTTCGGGCACACCGAGTTCGTCGATGACGACGACGTCTTCACCGCCATCATGGACGCCGTCGAGGGCCGGGCCGACGGTCGACACCTGTTCGGGCCGGTGGTCCTGCTGCCCAACCAGACCGGCGGGGTGATCACCTCCGGCTTCGCCGAGCGTGGCTTCGTGGACTCGGCGTGGAACCCCGCCTACTACCCGGACATGTACGAGCGGCACGGCTTCCACCGCCGCTTCGAGGCCGACACCTGGCTTGTCGACCTCGCCGGAACGGCCACGGGTGCGTCGCCGGCCGTCGACGCCGACTGTGGATTCGCCTTCGACGATGCCCGGATCGGCAGCGAACAGCTCGTCATCCGGCACGGCTCCCGGCGGCACCTGCGCAGCCAACTGCCGATCCTGCGCCAGATGCTCAACGCAAGCTTCGCCCAGTTGGGCTACTACACCGACATCTCCGCCGAACAGCTGGCGGAGCAGACCGACGGCCTGGCGTTCCTGCTCGACGAGGGGCTGCTCCTCTGGCTGGAGAAGGCCGGCCGACCCGTCGCGTTCGTCGTCACCGTGCCGGACATCTCCGAATACCTCATGAGCGTCGGCGGCCGGCTCGGCGTACTCAATCAGCTCCGGCTTCTCGCCACCCGCGGCCGGTACCGGCGGGACGCGGTCCTCATCATCAAGGGCACCGTTCCCGATGAGCAGGGCAACGGGTACCTGACGCTGCTGTCCCGGGAGTTGCATCGCAACCTCGCCCGCAACGGCTACCGGACGCTGCGCAGCACCTTCGTCGAGCGGACGAACGTCGCCTCGGCCGCCCAGTACCGGCGCGCGGGCGGGCGGCCCCTGCACGGGTACACCTTCTACGAGCGAGGAACATCGGTGTGAGTTGGGTCGAGCAGTTGCGGGCCACCGAGGCGATCTGCCGCCGGGCACCGAGCGCACACAACACGCAGCCGTGGCGACCGGAATACCACACCGACGAGATCACCATCGACGTCGATCCCGCCTGCCGCCTGCCCGACTCCGACCCGACCGGGCGTGACCTGACCCTCGGCATCGGCGCGTTCGTCGAGACCTGCCTCATCGTCTCCGCCGAACTCGGCCTCACCGTCACCGTGGCGCCCGGTCCACGACTGGTCCCCGCGGCACATCGGTACGCGACTCCGTTCACGATCGCCGACATCGAGGCCCGCCGGGTCGCCCGTGGTCCATATGCACCCGGGTACGTCGACGACGCCGTCCTCGCCGATCTCGAGCCGGGTATCGCACACGTCCCGACCCGGGATCTCGTATCGGACCTGGTCGTCGCCGACAGGTGGATGTTCGGCACACCTGCCGTCGCCGTCGAGTTGCGGGACTGGCTGCGCCTGAGCCCACGCCATCCTCGCTATCACCTCGACGGACTCACGGACCGGGCGCTCAGCCTGTCCCGGACCGAAGCGCGTGTCCTGTCCGCCGCGCTGCGCGCGTACCCGGTCACCCGCCGACTGGGCCTGCCGGCGCTGCTGGCCGCCAGCGGTCGCGGCCTGTTGCGCTACGACGGCAGCGTCCTGGTCCTCCTCGCCGCCGACGGCGACGACCAGATCAGCTCGGGCCGACGTCTGCTGCGTACGTGGCTGGCTCTGGCCCGGCACGGCCTGGCGGTTCATCCGCTCAGTCAGCTCATCGACTGCCCCGCGACCGCCGGTCGGCTCGCCGAGCGGGTCGCCGGCCTTCCGCTCGCGGTGTTTCGGGTCGGCCGACCCCGCATCGCCCCGGTCCGGTCAGCCCGCCGCGGCGAGCAGCCGTCAACTCAGCCGGAATAGCCTGATCTCGCCGTCGGGACCGTGCTGGCCGCCCTGACCGGGGAAGGCCGCCCGGCTCGCGGGCCCGACGAGCGGCGGTCCGGAAGACGACGGATACTCGCCTGATGACTGGTCCGGATCTCGACCCCGAACAGTATCCGCCCATCGACCCGCGTGAACCGGTGCCCGACGACGCGGGCGTCCTTCTGCCTGGCGCGCCGGACGAACTGCCCGAAGCCCCGGCCGAACCGATGCCGGGCGACGGTGGCAACGCCGGCGGCGTGCGCGAGCCGGCATAGATCCGTCCGCGATCGCGCGCGACACCAGCCCGACCGTCGATGCCGGCGCAGACAAGATCATCAAGGGGACGGCCAGCGGCAGGCCGGCAGGAAACCGCGAACGTGCTCCCCGCCGGCCTTCCCTCCGGACGCTACTCGTCGTTCACGGTGAATGCTCGAAGCCCAAGGCTTGGTGCCAGCGCTTCGACAAGCCAGGTAACACGGTGATCACCAGCGGCCAGCCCAGCGCGAGCGACCGTGCACCAGTCGTCGCGATCGAGCAGGGAGAGGTAGCCGCTCAGAACGCGCTCTCGGCCGCCCTCGGGCCAAGCTATTCGTTCCGCCGCTGGTTGATGTAAATGCTCAGCCAGTTGCGCGGCGATGACGAAACGCTCCACCGACGGCTCTAGGCGGCCGGCGTGTTCGCAGTGGGCCTCTAGAACGGCGGAGGCGGGCGGGTAGTGCTCGAGCGTGATGCCCGTGCCGCCGCTGTCAGCCATGATGGTCAGCAGCAGGCCGGTGTGATCGACCAACTCGCTGTCCGGATTCGCCGCGGTGATCGCCTCATGTAGGTGCGCCGCAGTGGCGACCTCTCCGGCGAAGTAGCGGTTGAGGTAGTCGCCATCACAGGCGCGTCGGAGCATCCACGGACGCGCTGCGGTGCTGCTGATCGTGCACAGGGACTCCACGACATAGACCCGTCCCCAGCCCGTGACCCGCTCGGCCAGCCACAGCAATGCGTCCGAGCCGCCGCACCACGAGCGCCGTTCGAGCGCGCGGGCGACCAGTGGGCCGAAGTGGCCCGACAGCAACCCGATCGTTTGGATCAACTCGATGTCGTCCTCATCCCACACGGTGGTCAGCAACGCCAGACCAACAGTCGCAGCGCACCGATCGGTCGCGTGCTGGACAAGCCATCGACCGGTCGCTCGAACACGTTCGGCGTCCACCCTGCAGGCCGCAGCCGTGATGTGTTCATTGGGATGGATCGGAACATAGAGGTCATGGAACGCCCCGGCAAGATCGCCTGGAACGGCGGACCGATCGGCGAAATGCGTGTCCAAAACGGCGGCGACATCAGCACCGCTGCGGCGCCGATCCTCCGGCTCGCGAGGACGGGGCTTTCGACCTCGGTGCTGTCCATCATCCGGATACGGCTCACCGCCACGGACAAGAGGCGCGTCGGGATCCTCGCGATGCATCCGCAACGCATGATCAAATAACGACAAGTGGGGTCCGAGCAGTCCAGGCTCGGGAGTCACGCTCACCGGCGGACGGAGGACTCGATTCTTTCGATCATGCCCGGATCATGCCAGGCGCTTCACCCGACCAGCAACCCCGCGCCGGATTGGTTGACCTCCACACCGCGCCCGAAGTTCTCACCGGCGCTGGGCGGGGCCGAGGGCTTTTTTGCAGGCCCTATGGATCCGACCGCCTCGCCGGTTCGCGCCGGCCGTCGGAACGGATCAGTGCTGGAAAGAGTTGATCGATACTTGCGACTGTGCGTCGCCGTTCAGGCGGCGACACCCGTCCTAACACCTGGAGCATCAATTCCACCAGCAATGCGTTGACCAGGGCCCTCCGCTCGGTGACCTCTTCGGCCGACCCGAAGGAGTCAGCGTTGGCATTCTCTGCAGAGGCGGGGGCGGTGTCTGCTCATGCCGATGGCGGGCACACGACTGGCCGCGCTGGCGAACGTGACGACCGATTCCCGCCAGCACATCTGGACGTTCTGAGCCAGAGTGATCGTCATGATCACGTCTTCGACAACGACCGCTCTGTCCGTGCTCAAGGGGATGTACAGGGCGGAAGCCGAGTACTTCGCCGCCGGTGGTCCAGGAACCGCGGACTTCGCGCCGCTCGCACCGTTCTTCTCTCAAGACGTCGTGCTGCACCAGGCGAATGCCTTGCCGTACGGAGGCATCTGGCGGGGCCATGAAGGCATGGAGCGGCTCTTCTTCGCAATGAGCCAGACGTGGGAGATCTTCGACATGGTGGAGCAGGGCTTCCTGAGCAGTGCCAGTCCACTCGTCGTGCTGACCCAGGTCCACGCGCGATCCCGGTCCACCGGGAACGAACTCGACTTCCCGATCTTGCAGACGATCACCGTGGAAAATGGGCAAATCACCGAGGTGCATCCGTTCTACTGGGACACCGCCGCGATTGCGAATGCCTGCTCACCGCAATGATCGAGCCAACGAACGCCGTTCGTTGGAACGTACGCTCATGGCACCCCTTTATGTCAAGGCCCCGCTGACACCAGGGGTTTAGGGTGGTTGGTGGCGGGTCCGGGAAGTGGCTTGTCCGAAGGGCCGATGTCGGGGGCGTGTATCCGCATTCCTCCGGGCCGGGTGGGTGCGAAGGCGCCGGCCCGGCACTTTGCGCGCACCGTGGCAGCGCAGCGTGCAAGCGGGACGGGGTCGGCGCGGCGAGCGGTGCCCGCGGGTGCGCGCAGCGGCGCCGGAACTCCAGCGCTGGCCCGCGGACCCCGGTCGACGCCGAGTGTGGCACCGCGACCCGGGTCCGCGGGCTGGACGTAGTGGCCGCCGAGTGCGGCCCCTGCGCGGTCAGCTGCCGGCGGGCACCTTGTCGAGGAAGCCGTACACCGCGGACAGCCGTCCGTTGTCGTCGGCCTTGACCACGTCGAAGCCGACGACAACGGGCTCAGCCGCACCGGCCGGGGCGAGGTTCCAGGTGAAGCGGGCGACGTCGTGGTGGGCGTCGACCGCACCGGCCAGGACGAAGGTCATGCCAGTGAACTGCTCCCGGGCGGCGCCGATCAACGTGTTGATCGCCTCGTGCCCGCTGACACTGGCCAGAGGGTCGGTGTAGGTCGCGTTCTCGGCCCAGACGTCGCGGATCTTTTCGGCCCGCCGCGAGGCGTCCGGCTCGTTCCAGATGTCGAGGTAGCGCTCAACGGTATTGGCGAGGTCACTCATGACTGCGACTCCATCTCTGATACGGAAACCATGCCGTCGTTCACGTGACCCGTGGAGATTCGCATTCTGGCCGGCGCACCGTCCATTACGCGCCAGGTAATACGTTGGCCCAGACCAGTCAGCGCCCTGTCACGCGGTCGTCAGCACTCAGGGGCACCATGGTGCGCGCCGAACGGTGGATCATCCTGGCAGGGTGACCATCAGCTCCTTGCCGGGCAACGCCTTCACCGAGTTCCGAGATCCTTTCAGCCGGCACCTTCGGCGTCACGGCTCCGCTCAACCGCTGGCTCCCCGCCTCGGCCAGGGACCCCAACCGCACGGGCGAACCGTCAACTTCGCGACACTCGGAGCGCGGGCGAAGAATTGCCGCTCGCTGATTGCCGTTCACCACGCCTACGATCCGCACAGGACTGAACTTCTCCCGCGAAATTGCTTAAGAATTGTGATCGTATTTCACTTACCGCACGTGGCAGGCGGCGTAATAGCTGCTGTAAAAAGCTGCGGCGTAAGGAATCCGTGGACCCATTTCGGCTTTCGAGGAAAGGTGGCGCGGCATGTCGCTCTCACGTCGTTTCCGAATGTCGACGGCCGCCGCCACGGTGGCCCTGCTGACTGCCGGTGTGCTGGTCCTGACGCCGGGCACCTCGCTGGCGGTGGGGTCCACGCTGTTCAATCAGCCCTTCCACAACAACACCGCGAACGGCGTCGGCGCGGTCATGCTGCCCGACACGTCGCTCGTACCCGGAAGTAACGTCGCGTGCCTCACCGCGGCCGGAAACTCGACCATCGGCCCGCTGTTGAGCTGTCCGACGTCCACCGATGCGCAGGGCGCCGGGAAGTTGCGGCTCACCTCGGCCACGGCCAACCAGATCGGCGGTGTGTTCAGCGCGGTCAGTGTGCCGACGTCGCAGGGCTTGGACATCACCTTCAACACTTACCAGTACGGCGGCAACGCCGACGGGCTGGCCTTCGTGCTGGCTGCAGTGGACCCCGCCAACCCCCGCTCGCCGGCGGTCATGGGGCGTGGCGGAGGGTCTCTGGGCTATTCCGCGGCCTTCAACGGCAACACCCTGGGCCTGTCCAACGGCTACATGGGTATCGGCTTCGATGTCTTCGGCAACTTCAGCAGCAGCAGCTATCAGGGCAGCGGTTGCACCAACCCGCCCTACATCTCGACGACGGGAAGGGTGCCCGGGCAGGTGGTGGTACGCGGACCAGGCCGCGACAGGGTGGGCTACTGCGCGATCAACAGCACCGCGACGACCACCGCGTCGCCGCCGTTGGCGCTGGGTGCGGCGACCCGGGCTGCCTCGCAGGTACCGGTCCAGGTCGTGATCAATCCGACGGGCGCCGCCTTCACCACCGGCTCCGGTATCAGCGTGCCGGCCGGCGAGTACCGGGTCCGGTTCACGCCGGTAGGTGGGGCGGCGGTCACCCTGTCGGGGGTCCTGCCAACCGTCGCGGCCAGTTTCTACCCGTCGCCCACGTGGGTAAATGCGAACGGGATCCCGAGGCAGCTCGCTTTTGGCTGGGTCGCCTCCACCGGTTCGGTGTTCGCCTTCCACGAGATCGACAATGCCGCGGCGACCACCTTCACCGCGGTGCCGGATCTGAACGTGACGCAGACCAGCTACACCGGACCCGCGCCGCAGCCAGGTGACCCGGTCAACTATTCGATCACCGCCGGAGTCGACCCCGGCGTGGCCGAGACCGCACCGATCTCGGTGACGCAGACGGTGCCGACCGGTGTGGTTCCACTCGGCGCCTTCGGCAGCGGCTGGGTCTGCGGCACCCCGGTCGGACAGAGCATCACCTGCCTCAACAACAACGGGCCCTTCGCCGCGGGCAGTTCCCTGCCGCCGATCTCGGTGGTGGCCATCGTCACCGGAGCCGGAGTGACGCCCGCCCTGATCCAGACCGCGACGGTCGCGACCTCGTCATCCACCGACGCCAACCCGGGGTACTCCTCGTCCACCAGCCCGGTCGCTCCACCCCCGACACCCAGCGGAATTACCGTGACGCCGGCGCTGAGCTCCGTCGCCGGGGGCATCCCGGTCACCGTCGGCGGCACCAACATCGCCGGTGCGACGGCGATCGAGATCGGCACCACCGCCGAACAGCAGGCCGGTACCCCGGTGACCCTGCTGCCCTGCCAGTCTGGGCCGGCCGCCGGCTGCTTCACCGTCAACGGTGACGGCACACTGGCCATCTCTTCCATGCCCGCGCGCGCGTCGGCCGGCACGGTCAACGTCACCGTCGTCACCCGTGGCGTCGCCGCCTCGACCAGCTACGTCTACGCCTCCGCGCCGGCAGCACCGGCGGCACCGACCGCGACGGCCGGCATCACCAGCGCCACCGTGACCTGGACCGCGCCCGCCGACAACGGCAGCCCGATCACCGGCTACGTGGTCACGCCGATCCGCAACGGGACAGCCCAGCCCACCCAGTCGTTCGACGCGAGCACGACCACCCGCACCCTGACCGGGTTGACCGCCGGCGCCTCGTACACCTTCCGCGTCGCCGCGGTGAACGCCTTCGGCACCGGCGCGAACAGCGCGCCCTCGAATGCCGTCATCCCCTACACCGTTCCCGCTGCGCCGACCATCACGGCGGTCAGCGCCGGAAGCAACGCCGCCACCCTGAGCTGGAACGCCCCCAGCAACGGCGGTTCGGCGATCAGCAGCTACGTGGTCACCCCCTACATCGGTGGGGTCCCCCAGCCGGCGCAGACCTTCCCCAGCGGGTCGACCACCCGCACCATCACCGGACTGACCGCCGGAACGACATACACATTCCGGGTCGCCGCAACCAACGCCGCCGGCACGGGTCCCGCCTCCGCCGCATCCGCGCCGATCACCATCAACGCCTCGCCCAGCCTGAACTTCCCACCGCCGCCGCCCGGTGAGGTCGGCGCCGCCTACAGCGACCAGCTCACCGTCACCGGTGGCACCGCACCGTTCGCCTGGTCGATCAGCGCCGGCTCGCTACCGCCCGGGGTGACGCTGAACCCCTCCACCGGACTGCTGTCGGGCACTCCCACCACCGCCGGCAGCTACTCGTTCACCGTCCAGGTCACCGACGCCAGCGACCTCACAGCGAGCCGGGCCGCCACGATCGTGATCGCGCCACCGCCCACCCTGACGTTCCCGCCGCCGCCGGCTGGTGAAATCAACGTGGTCTACAGCGAACAGCTCACTGTCACCGGCGGCACCGGACCCTTCACCTGGTCGATCAGCGCAGGGGCGCTGCCGCCCGGCCTGTCCCTCAACACCAGCACCGGTCTGCTCTCCGGCATCCCCAGCGCCGCCGGCACCTTCTCGTTCACCGTCCGGATCGTCGATTCGTTCGGGCAGAGCGACACCCGACCGGCGACCCTGGTCATCCGTCAGACGGCCACTCTGGCGCTGACCTCCTCGACGACCACCGCCACCTTCGGCACCCCGGTCACCTTCACCGCCACCGCAGGGCCGGCACCGGCCACCGGAACGGTGACCTTCACCGCCGTCTCCAGCACCGGGAACACCGTCACGCTGGGCACCGTGCCACTCTCGGGCAACGTCGCCGTACTCACCGTCGCCCTGCCGGCCTTCAACACGAACACGGTCACCGCCCGCTACGGCGGTGACGCCACCCATGGCACCGCCACGTCGAACGCCGTCGCCGTGCAGGTCTCCGCGACCCTCGGGGAACTGATCATCGACCAGTTCCGGTTCTCTGGTCCCGGCGGGGCCACTGACCAGTACGTCCAGCTCTACAACACCGGAGCCGCGATACCGCTGGCCGGCTTCACCATCGCGTCCGCCACCGGTGCGTCGCTGACCCTGCCGCAGGACGCTCCCACCCTGCCCACGGGACGGTCCTACCTGGTCGCCGCCACCGGGTACTCGCTCAGCACCGTGGCCAGCCCGGACCTGAACACCGGCAGCCTCGGCGGCGGTGGCCTGAAGATCAGCGCACCGGACGCGGCCGCCACGGTCACCGACGCCGTCGGCTCCACCGGCGCCGGCTTCTACTCCGGTACCCCACTACCGACCCTGACCGGCGTCCCCACCAACCAGTACGCCTGGCAGAGACTCACCACCGCCGGCCGACCCGCCAACACCCAGAACAACAATGCCGACTTCAAGCTGATCTCCAACACGGCAACGCCGGTTGGCGGGGTTCCGTCCGCCCTCGGCGCTCCGTCACCGCAGAACACCGGATCGCCCTACCAACAGAACGCGGTGCTCCAGTCGACGCTGCTCGCCCCCACCGTGGCGGCCACCGCCACCCCGAACCAGACCTACGTACCGGGCACCGGCGGCAACCCCGGCACCTTGACGGTGCGCCGCACCATCACCAACCGCTCGGCCACCGCCACCATCACCACGACCCAACTGAGAATCACCAGCCTGAGCGAGGCCAACGGCGCACCCCGACCGGGCGTGCCCGTCCAACCCGCCAACCCCGCGCACCTCAGGATCGTCGCCCCGGCGACCCCCACCAGCAGCGTCACCATCCCCGGCGGCGCAACCGTCACCGTGCAGAACCTGTCCGTCGACCCTTCGGCCAGCGCGCTCGGCGGCGGCCTCGGCAGCACCCTCACCGTCCCGCTGCCCGGTGGCACCCTGGCCCCAGGCGAGTCCGTGCACGTCGCGCTGACCTTCGCCGTCGACCAGGGTGGACCGTTCTGGTTCGGCTACAACGTCGATGCGCTCAGCACCGAGCCGGGCCTCGCCAGACGAACCATGGCGACCGTGCCCGGCCATAAGACCCGCATCGCACCGCCGACCCAACGGGCCGGCGCCGCCGGCCGGATCTGAATCCAGCCAGGCGTCTCCACCAGCGAGAAATGCACCCTCATTGCCAATACCCAGAGAGAAATGCAAGGATATGCCCGTCTCTGCCATGATTGTAGGTGGTGAGCACGAGCGCGAACTTCCTCGTGCTCACCACCGCATCGACCGCAGAGATGGAACAGGGAAGCGCCAGTGAATATGCCTCGCACGATGGAAGACAACCCGCGGGCAGGGTTTCCGGTGGACCGAACGGATCATCGCTACAGCCGACCGCTCATCAAACGGCTCGGCACCCTCGCCGAACTCACCAGGGGCGGCACAGTGGGACCGGACGACGGACTGGGCGGCGCCGGCGGCGACGGATCCCTGTGAGCGGTGGCCGCAGTGCCCCGACCCGACTGTTGGCTACGCTGCTTGGCCGGATAGCCGCAGGAGAACCCGCGCGTGTAAACCCTGACAGCCGGCCCTGGTCTGACTAGAGAAGAGGCGAAATCTCTTCTCGTGCAAAGCAGGTTTCAGTACGGCTTTGGCACTCATTTTGTGAGTCGTGCTCGCTGAGGGTTCGGCTTGGGTGCCAGGCTGGAGATCATCGTGGCGTTGCTTCCGCATCTGGTTGGCCTGCGGTTGGAAGCGGTGGTGGTCGCGGCGTCGGGGTCAGGATCGACGCGGCGACGAAGACGGTGCGGGCTGCGTGCGGGGCCCGCGGCCTCTGGTCGACGACTCTGCATGGTTGCTATGTGCGGCGTTTGGCCGACGTCAGATTGGGTGGCCATGAGGTGCTGGTCGCGTTGACGGTCCGCCGGTTCACCTGCGTCAACGTTCGGGTGTCGGCGGCGGACGTTCGTCGAGCAGGTGCCCGGGTTGACCCGCCGGTATGCCCGTCAGACGGTCCTGGCGGCGGGTGATCTGGAAGCGGTCGCGGTTGCGTTGGGCGGTCGACCGGGTAGCCGGTTGGCGCATCGGTTGGCGGTGTCGGTGTCGCGGATGACGTGGCTCGGACGATCCGGCGGATGCCTGACCCGTCACCGGTGACGCCGACGGCGTTGGGTGTGGACGACTTCGCCCGCCGTCGTGGTCACCGCTACGCCACCGTGCTGCTCGACATGCATACCCGCCGGCCGATCGACGTCCTGCCCGACCGCACCGCCGACACCCTCGCCGTGTCGGCGGGCGTCGGTGATAGCGACGTGAAGCCTGCGGACCTACCGATCGAAGCGGAACTCGTCGCCGAGATCGAGGGCTGGGCCGCGGAGCACCTGGCTGTGCTCGCAGAATGGCCGCACGTGGGCGAATTCGAGTCTGAGTGTCAGGCCGAGGTGTTCGTCCGGCAGGGTGAGCAACTTGTCGCTCGGCTACAAGCCGAACTCGGCGTCGAATATCAGGTCGAGTACATGCCCGAGCCCATCCACCCACCCGGCGTAAGGCTGTCCAGCCGCCACAGGCAGAGTTTGCCACGCTAAGCGAGGCAGGGCTCCGGCCACGATGAACCGCCAGCCACCGTCTCGGCCGACACCAACTGGGCTCGGCGGGCGGTCCGGTGCGACGTCAGGACCGGGGAGCAGTTTGGGAGCAACAGGGTGCCCTGAACGGCGTTGAACTGCGCCCAACGGCGTGTGAACGGCACTCAACTGCACCCACCCCGACCTGCGCCTCCACGTTCTCCCAGGTCAGATCGGGTGCGGCGTCCTATTTCACAGCGCAGTGCTCCGCGGATCTGCGGATCACTCGATGGCGCTCTATGTTGCCTGGCGGGGGAGTGTGCGCAGGTCAAGGCGGTAAGGAGCCGCTGGTTGGCCTGGCCTTGCAGCTGGGAGCAGATTGGGTGCAGGTTGGCGAAGTGGTCACCGCGCCCGAAGTGCTCACCGACGCCGGACAGAGACGAGGGCTTTGACCTGCGGTGTTGCGGTCGATCGGCGCGTCGTGACCTCCCAGTGGATACCGAAGAGGTCAAGCCTCCAGCCTCCCGACTGGCTGGTGCCGGCTGTTGAACTGGGGCCTGCCGGTGCCAATCACGAGGCCAGCCCACATCGATGTACGGCTCTGGCTGTCGTCGCGGTGGCGTCGGTGCGGATCCCGCGAGCTGAGACCCAGATCCCACTGGCGAACCTCTGAGCAGGGCTTCCTGAACGGTGACCTCTTCGGCGGGCCCGAAGAGGTAGGACCGGGGCCCGCCTGGTTGAGGCGGGCGGTGCCAGGTCGGGTCGTTCCTCCGCTTCGACGCGTGACGTTGTGGCTGGTGCCGGACATAAGCACGTAGGGGGTGTGATGGACGCTGCGAAGGAGCAGTTCACCGAGTTGTACGAGTGTCATCACGGTGACGTGTGGCGGTACGTCGCTCGGCGGGTGGGTGCGTCTGACGTCGGTGATGTTGTCGCCGATGTCTTCCTCGTCGCGTGGCGGCGTCTGGACGATGTGCCGGTCGGATCGGCGTTGCCGTGGTTGTACGGGGTGGCGCGTCTGGTGTTGGCCAACGAGGCCAGAGGCCGTCGGCGGTGGCAGGAGCTGACGGTGCGGGTGGCGGCGGAGCCTGATCAGGCGGTGCAGGTGGATCACGCGGACGGTGTTGTCAGCCAGCGTGACGTCGCGGTGGCGTTCGACCGGTTGTCCGCCGGTGACCAGGAGATTCTGCGGCTGGTGGCCTGGGAGCGGTTGGCGCCGACCGAGGCGGCGGCCGTACTGGGTCAGTCGCGGGCGACGTTCGCGATGCGGCTGATGCGGGCCCGTCGTCGGTTACGAAGGCAGCTCACCGTTGCCGGGGACGGGGCGGGGCGGGCGTCGAGCGTAGCGCCGTCGATGTCGAATTGGGGTGGATGACATGAATGCCGTGGATGAGGTGCGTCAGGTGTTGGGCGGCTTGGACCCGGCCCTGACCGCCCCGCCGTGCGATGACAGCCGTCGCGGGCAGGATCTGGCTCGTATCCTCGCCGAAGACCGCAGAGCAGGCACCGTCAGGCGAACAGTGCCGCGACGTCGGCTCGTGCTGGCCGCGGCCGGTGCGGTGGTCGTGGCGGTGGCCGGTGGTGGGGTGGCGGTTGAGCTGTACCGCCAGCCGGAGCCGGCCTATGCGGCGACCCCGGTGATGCTGACCTATGGGCCGCCGGCGACTGCGGAACCGGCTGGTACCCGGCTTCGGCGGCTGGCCGCCGTGGCGGCGCAGCAGCCGATGCCGCCGCGGGCTGCCGGGACGGTGGAGCACCTGGAGTCCACGAACTGGTTTCTGAACTCCTCCATCTCCGGCGGCAGGACCGTATCCGCTGTGGTGCCACAGCAGTGGCGGTCCTGGCGGACCGACGACAACGCGGGCCGCATGGTCCAAAAGGATCTGCCGCCGATCTTCCGTTCAGACGCTGACCGTAGGCAGTGGAAGAAGTGGGGCGGTCGGGCCGAGTCGTCCGAGGAGGTGCACGACTACGCCGCCGGGGAGTTCTACAGCGGCTTCCGCGGTGCGGTCCCGACGGACGCCGCCGCACTGCGCGGTTGGCTGAGGGCAGGTGGGTCCGCGCCTCAGGCTCCGGTGCAGTACTTGGAGGACGCCGCTCAACTCGCCGGGGTACGGCTGTTGAACCCGGCCCAGCGCGCAGCGGTGCTCACACTTCTGGCTGACCTCCCGGGCATCACGGTCACCGGCACCGTCACCGACCGCGCCGGACGCACCGGGGAAGCCTTCTCCATCACCACCGACGCTCACGGCCTGCCCGCCCAATACACCGTGATCGTCGATCCACGTTCCGGTGCGCTGTTGGGATACGAGGAGGTGCTGACCACCGCGGCGGGGAAGCTGAACGTAACGATCCCCGCGGTGATCACCTACCGCTCGTACCTAATAGCTGAGTACGCCGCCGCGCCACGCTGACACCAGTCGTCGGCGCGCGTGAAGATCCGTGTAGGTCAGTGGTAGAGCACCCCGCTAGGGACCGGGATAGTTCGGCCTTGTCGGCTGGTGCGGCCGAGGCGTTCGCCGTGTTGAGCAGAGCCGAGGCTGAGTGGATCTTCGGCCAGGCTGGTCACATGGTTCACTACGGCGCGGACATCAACCCGCTGGAGGCTTTGATGCATATGATCTCGGCCGTCCAGCGCGGTGAGACTGGGGAAGATGCCCGAGTTGGGCCTGGTGATGAAGTACGCCTCGTGGGCGAGCTGCCAGAGAGTCTTGCCGGGTATGACGAGACGTGGCTGCGCCGAACTGTGTTTGTCGTCCGGCACGTCGGTGGGGATGCGACGGTCGACGTGCAGTCGGACCTGACCGAGGATTTGCGTTATTGCGACGGTGTCTGCCAGCGGCGTGATGCCCTTGCGGAGGTCGAGCGCCCCGTAGGGTCAGGTGGGGCGGGTCGGTGGCTGGAATTACCGTGCGTGTATGGCTGCACGGATGGACAACGCGAGTGACGTCGCATCTGCCCTGCGAGGGACCGCCCTGCGGGGCCATCCCGTCCGGGAGGGACTCGGCCACACCTTCCTGGTGGAGGATGTCGATCCTGCTCGGCTCCTCGAGGCTTGGCGGGCGGCTCATACGGCCATGCCAGCTACCGGCCGATGGCCCGTCTTCACGTTGCCGGGCGACCTCGACCACGAACCGGACACTGGTGAGATCGCTGATCTGGACCTGGCAGCTCGGACGCTGGACCCCTGGCTGGTGTATCAGCGATACGGCAGCGATGCCGTCCAGGGCCAGGCTGAGGTTGAGGGCTATGTTCGAGCGTTCCTGGGTGGCGACATGGTCGCTGCGGCACTCGGGCAGCTGACCCTACCGACCACCTCGACGGCGCTGCAGAGGTGGACCTATGACACCCTCCTCGCCGACCCGGATCTCGCCTCTCAAGCCTTCCGCGGGTCCGAATACCTTGTCGGCACGAGCAGATGGCACACCTGGCCCGAGGTGCAGCTGGTGCTGCTGCCCACGACGTCGCAGTGGCTGGCCCCCGGCTGGGTGCCCTACTTCGGAGCGACCCGCGACAACGGTATTCCGGCGTTGGCAGCGGCCATGTGGCAGTGGGAGCAGCGGTGGGGCGCCTCCCTCATCGCCGCCTGGGGCACCATGCTGCAGTTCACTGCCCAACGCCGGCCGCACCCGGGCTCGCAGGCGTGGGAGCTCGCCGGGCAGCACATGGCCGTCGGTGGCAGCTTGCAGTGCGAGCAGTGGCAACTCGCGATCGCGCTTACCCAGGGCGACGCATGGTTCCTGCACGACCGCCCCTGACCGGTGCCTCATCATCACCGACCGTTGGCCGGGATTGAGTCGTTCGGTGCCGGCGGTCGTCGCTGAGACGGCACCCTAGGTGGTGGTGGCCTGTGCCTGCGGCATGATGCTCTCGATCAGCTAAATTGCCGGCGTGGAAATGCAGATCCAGGTGCTGGAAGGTGTGCTCGTCGAGACCCCGACGGCCGACGCCAGAGGCATGGACCGGCGGGCGTTCGGCGAGTTCGTGGGGCCGCACGGTGAGCTGGCCTCGTACGCGTTCGGCTGGACCACCGCCTCGGACCCGCACGTCGCCCGTCTGTCCGTCGGGATTGGTGCCGGCAATCCTGGGGGCGGCACCTTCCACGCCGTCATCTTCGCGAAGGAGGGTGGTCACGCGTTCTCCCTCGTCGACGAGCCGTTCGAGCGGGTCCCGCAGGGCGGCCCGGACCTGACCGCGGAGCAGTCGCGTGCCCACGAGGACCTGCCGTTCGTCTGGTGGGTCACGGACCATGTCATGCAGCACGACCGGCGAGCCTGGTGGATGCGGCACTGGCTGCTGGGCACCGTCTGTATCCAGACCCCTGAGGTGTTCGAACGGCATGAGCCTGTTCTGTTCGTCAGTCACGACGCGGACGACGGAGTCTGGCAGTTGATCGGAGCCTCCGACGCGAGCGGCAGCAACGGTAAGGTCGGGCACTTGCACCATGCCGTCGACGAGGACCCCAGCCTGATCGATGTTCTTGACCTGCCACGTGGGCGCAGCGTGGAACGCGCGGGCGTAGGAAATCCCTGGACCGGCCACGTCTAGCCCGATCGAGGACTCTCCCACCGTCTTTCGGTCACAGCCGCAGGGAAGCGGTGTACCGGTAGCCCGATCTGCCGCTGTCCGAGACCGCTGTCCGGCCGATACGCAGCAAAGGCCATTCGCCTGTGCAGAGCACCATCAGGGTCCCGCAGGCCGAGACCATCGCGGCTTCGACCGGCCGGCGCGAACCGTGGATCGGGGGAGCAGGTTGGGAGCAACAGGTTGCCCTGAACGGCCTTGAACTGCGCCCAACGACGTCCAACGGTGCTCAACTGCACCCACCCCTACCTGCGGTTCCACGTTTACCCAGTTCAGGGCGGGTGCGGCGTCCTGTTTCCCGCGGAGTGCTCTGCGGTTCTAGACCGCGATCGTCAGTGCTCTATGTCGCCTGACAGGGCAGTATGCGCAGGTCAAGGAGGTAAGGAGTCGTTGGTTGGCCTGGCCTTGCAAGTGGGAGCAGATTGGGTGCAGGATGGCGAAGTGGTCACCGCGTCCGAAGTGCTCACCGACGCCGTCCATAGACGAGGGCTCTGACCTGCGGTGATGCGCTCAAGCGGTGCGGTGTGACCTCCCAGTGGATACCGAAGAGGTCAAGTCTCCAGCCTCCCGACTGGCTGGTGCCGGCTGTTGAACTTGGGCCTGTCGGAGCCAAATCACGGGGCCAGCCCGTATCGATGCGCGGCTGTGGCTGTCGTCGCGGTGGCGTCGGTGCGGATCCCGCGAGCTGAGACTCAGATCCCACTGGCGAACCTATGAGCAGGGCTTCCTGAACGGTGACCTCTTCGGCGGCTCCGAAGGCGTCAGCGCTGGCCCGGCAGAGGCGGTAGAGCCGGCTGATGTCCAATTGCCTGATACCGCTGCCGTCCGGGCCCCGCGATGCTCGGCGCTATCAGCTGTGTCGGCAACGCGTGAGCGACGACGGCGAGGTCAGTCGGCCGGGGTGGGGCTTGCCGGGACAGGGAGCAGGTTGCGCTCTGCGAAGACCTTCTTGGCGACGAGCGTGGCGTTGACGGCCCGCGGCACGCCGCAGTAGACCACCGCCTGCAGCAGCGCCTCGACTATCTCCGACGGCGTCAGGCCCGCGTTGAGTGCCCCGTTGACGTGTACTTCTAGCTGGGCCCCGGCATCACCGAGGCCGGTCAGAATGCCGAGGGTGAGCAGCTCCCGGTCCCGGCGCGCGAGCTGGGGCCGGAGGTAGAGATCCCCGTAGGACCAGGCGACGGAGCGACGGCTGAGCTCGGGTGAGACGTCGGCGAGGGCTTCCAGGAGTTTCTGCGCGGCGCCGCCGTCGGCCTGTTGCAGCGCCTCAAGACCCCGCTCGTACTGCTCGTCTCCAGCCATGGTCACGCCCTACCTCTGCCAATCGTCCTGTCGGCTGGACCGGCGGGTACCCATTGCCGTGCCGGACAAACGGTTCGCGTCCCGCGCATCCACCGATAGGGGCGTGGCCGGTGAGGTCAAGGAGAGGTCCTCCAAGCTGCGCTGCCGACCCAGGACGCCGCCCGAGACGAGGCCACGCGCTCACCTCAGCCTGCGCGGCGTCGCGATGGCACCTCGAAGCACGAGGCCGGCCCGGCCCAAGGGCCTCAGGCGCTGATCAAGTTGATCCTGCTCGTTGACGGCTGCTGGCGGTGTCGTGCCGATATTAGGGGAGCAGGGTGGGGAGCAGACGGATGCACTGAACCGCATGAACAGCGCCTAACCGCACCGAACCCTATGACCTGCGGTGATGGGGGCGAGCGGGTCGGCGTGACCTCCCAGAGAACAGCGCAGTGGTCAGGGCGCGCTGCTCCCAGCATTGCTCGTGGCCCCCGGTCGCGGGTCGCGGGTCGTCACAGTGGCAGGTCTGCTGTACATCGATGTCCGGTCGCGCAGTCCTGCTGCGCCGGACCGGTAGCTGGTCCCATTGACTGAGACACCGATCCCACTCGCGACGCAGTGGCCAGCGCATCCTTAGCCGGGGATGAAATTTTCGGTCGGGAGCGTCGCCGCTTGAACGGCGCTGCACGCTTCGTCACCAGCAAGAGTCCACGATTACGAGAGCAGGGCAATACCGCGGACTGTTCAGCTTCGACTGCGCGCTGGCCCTCGTTACGAGTCGGCTTGACCGTGCCTGTGGTGGCGGGCCGTCGGAGCCAGGTCCTGGGTGCCTATGACGCTGAGCAGTTGGAGCTGACTGACGGCCTCCGAGCCGGGCCTCGGGGTGAGGATGACCAGCCGCTGGTCCTGGCGGGGGGTGCCGAGCACCTCGCAGTCCAGTTCGATGATGCCAACCGAGGGGTGGACGATGCGTTTGCGGTCCGAGCGGCGTACGGCGACGTCGTGTCGCTGCCAGAGCGTGGTGAACTCGTCGCTGGTGGTTTGCAGGGCGCGGATTATTTTGGCGGCTTCGGGGTCGCCCGGGCGCAGGGCGATGGCGGCCCGTAGGTCGGCGACCAAGATGCGGGCCTGCTCTTCCTGATCCTCGGCGGGGTATTGGGCGCGGGCGGTGGGGTCGGTGAAGAAGCGGTAGATGTGGCTGCGTGCTATGCCTGTGAACGCCGAGACCTGATCGCCGACCAGGGCGACTGCCAGGCGGTTCTGGGCGAGCGTGATCCCGAGGTCGGAGCCTATCTGGGCCGGTATGGCGGTGAGGGCGTCCAGCAGGCGCAGCAGGCCGGGGCTGACGTGTTCGTCGACGCCGAGGTTCGGCGGTGCGTGGTGCCCGGCCAGGCGGTACAGGTGGTCGCGCTCGTCTGTGGTGAGGCGCAGCGCACGGGACAGGGCGGTGAGCATCTGCGGCGAGGGCTGGGGCCCGCGTGCTTGTTCGAGGCGGATGTAGTAGTCCGGGGACATGCCGGCGAGGTCGGCGACCTCGTGGCGGCGTAACCCTGGTGTGCGCCGGCGGGCGCCCAATTGCAGGCCGACGTCGGTGGGTTGAAGTTGCTCGCGGCGCGTCCGGAGGAAACCGGCCAGCTCCTTCTGGTCCATTTGACCAGCCTGCCCGATGGCCGCCGGGCTAGACAGGGATCGGCGATACCTGTCTCACGGAGTCTCTTCCGCCGATGACCGGGCGGGCTCAGGCTTAAGCCCATGAAGATCCTTGTCACCGGCGCGACCGGTACCGTGGGCGGTCACATCGTCCGTAAGCTCCAGGGCCACGAGGTCGTCGCCCTCGTCCGCGACCCGTCGGCCGCTATGCCCGCTGGTGTCACCGCGGTCGCCGGCAACTTGATCGACCGCGACGACGTGAGCCGCGCGTTGGAAGGTGTCGACCGGGCCTTTCTGATCCTGGCCGACGACAGCGGGGCGGTCTTCGCGGAGGCCGCGGCCGAGGCCGGCCTGCAGTTGGTGGTCATGCTGTCCTCGTTCACCGTGGACACGCCGCTGCGATCGGGAGCGGCCAACTTCGTCGCCGCACACCACCGGGCGGGGGAACAGGCCCTGACGAAGGCAGGGGTACCGTCCGCCTTCCTGCGGGCGGGAGGCTTCGACTACAACATCGTGCCGTGGGTGGCGGCGGCACGCGACGACGTCGTACGCCTGCCGTACCCGGACATGCGGTCGCCATTCGTCGATCCCGCCGACATCGCGGCGTCAGCGGTGGCGCTGCTGAGCGCCGCCGAGCCGACGCTCGGGGCGTACTCGATCACCGGCCCGGAGGCTGGATCGCTGCGTGAGCAGGTCGCCGAGGTGAACAAGGTTTTCGGCCGCTCGTACGTCGTCCAGGAACTCGGCGAGGAGGAGGCCGGAATCGGCTTCCTGGACGAGATGCCGGAGGCCGTACGCAGGTCGTTCCTCGAGGTCTTCGAGGGAGCGGGGCACGTGGCACCGAGTGACGACGTTCTGCGTCTGACGGGTGTGCCCGCGCGCCCGTTCAGCGCTTGGCTCGCCGAGAACCGCGGAGCTTTCGCCGTACATCAGTGAGCTGTTCATCGTGACGGTCCAGGTCGCGACAGGTGTCGGAACCCAATATCGACATAGGGCGAGACTCCCGGTGCGACAGCAGCCGACCAAGATTAGAAGCCCCAACCGGGAGCCTCGCCATGCTGTGGTGCCGCCCCCCCGACTAGCGACCGCGATCGCACAGGCCGTCCTCGTCCTGCACCACGTCGAGAACGCCCTCTACCAAGCAATTTTGCTCTTTTCAGCGGCGGGCCGCCCACCGACTCAGACGATACGTTCGTGGAGCCGCATTGTTCCAGCCGTGCCGCCCGGGGCATCCGCTCATGCCGCTGACAAGGCGCGGCGATCGTGGGCGTGCTCCCCGTGACCGATGCGGCTGCGGGAGCCAGCGCTGATGCCAATCAAGGCACTGGGCCGGCAACTCTCGATCAGTCGGCGGTCGGCGGTCCAGCGCGACCGTGGCGGGCGCGTCCGGCGAACGTGCCGCCGTCAGCAGCGTTGCTGGGCTGCGTGTGATCACACTGGACAGTCTCGTGCCCGGCCAGGTGCACGGGCATCTCGACGCGGCCCAGCTGGCCTGGCTGCGTGAGGTGCTGGCCGAACCCGCTGCGGCGGGCACGGTGCTCGTGCTGCACCACCCGCCGATCGCCGTGCCCACCTCCCCGATCATGGACTCCGTGGGCCTGCGTAACGCCGGCGATCTGGCCGATGCGGTACAGGGCACCGACGTCCAGGCGATCCTGTGCGGTCACTTCCATTTGCAGCTGTCTGGCCTGCTGCGGGGCATACCGGTGTGGGTGACGCCCGGCGTGGTCACCCGCATCGACTTCACTGCGCCGCCACGGTGGGAGCGCGCGGTACTGGGCGCCGGGGCCACCGTGGTGGATTTCGGCGGCCCGACCTCCCCGCTCTTCCACGTGCTGCACGCCCGCGACCCGCGGGCCGGCGAGCAGGTGTACCTCGTCGACGCGGTGTCGGGCGAGGACGTCGTGGGCGAGGAGCCGTGATGGGCGGGCCAGCTGGCCTCGCCGAGCCGGTGCAACCACCCGCAGGCGCCGGTCCAGCAGGTTGCGCCGGGCAGCAACAGCTCCGGCACAGCCAACTCGGCGTCGCTGAGATCTCGGGAGTCATGCCCGCTCAACGAAGCGGACCCAAGATCCGCGAGACAGAATCTAGTTCCGCCAGGACGGCGTGGCCTCACCGGTCAGCCTGCGGCTCAGCACGCCGATCATCGCCCGGTGGATCAACGACTCGGAGTGCTCGGCCGAGGCCTCGTAGTCCCGGGCCAGACGCCGGTTAAGCATCAACCACCCGAACGTGCGCTCCACCGGCCAGCGCACGTTCGGGGCGAACCCCTTCGCATCCGGGTCCTTTACCACGACCTCGACATCGATGCCGTGCACCGCACCGCGCTCTAAGAACTCCTAACGGTCGCTGTGGTGGCTGGCGGTGGAGCGGAGTGACCGGTGCCCGCTCTCCTGATCCGGCTCGTCGTCCGCCACCGGATTGCCCAGCCGGGTCACCCAGTCGACGAACTCGGCGTCCTGTCTCGGCAGCGGCTCGCGGTCCGCCGGGGTGCCCGTGCCGTCCCCGTCGGCCCGGGACTTGTTGCGCCGGAACAGGCCCAGCCGCCCGCCGGCCCGTCCCGCCTCGACGACGGATGCCGGGTCGGCCGGCGCGGGGACCGGGTCGGTCCCGGCGGGGCGGGTCTGCGCGGCACCGGTCGTGGGCGGGGGCCCGGCGCGCTGGGCGGTCGCGAGGGCGTCCCAGTTCGCGGCCCGGTCCAGGTTGGGCAGGGGCGGCCGGTGCCGAGGTGGGAGCGCCGGTTCGGGCCTCTCTTGCGTGCCGTCTGACTGGGTCGCCTCGGCGCCCGGAGCGGGCTCGGCTGAGGGCGGCACCCGCCGCGCCGGAACGACTGGCCAGGTCGCCTGAACCCGCGTCCGGTCGGTCTTCGGCGGCTGGTGCATCCGGAGGGTCCCCGGGGCGACGAGGGCCCCGTCGGGCGGCATCCCTTCGGGTCCGGTGTTGTGGGCCTCTGCCTCCGCTGTCCCGGAGCCGCCCCCGCCGGGTCCCGCGGGAAGGTGGGCCGCCGTTGCGGGGGCCGGTTCCGATGTCTCCGGGGTGTCGTCGAGGTCGGCCGGTGTGGCGAGGTCGGTGGGCTCTGGTTCGCCGGTCGTGCCATCAACGGCCGGCCTCATGGCCTGCCGCACGGCGGGGCTGGCGGACAGCGGACGGAGGATGTCGGTCGGCTCGGCGACCCGCGCTTCGGCGGTGCGCGGCAGGAGCGGCCAGCGGAACAACGCGGCGGCGGCCGAACCGAGCACACCGGCGGCGACGGCAAGCAGCGCCCCGTAGTACGGCGTGATCTGGTATCGGTCGACGGCGTCGCCGGGACCGGCGGTCAGATAGGTGAACGCGACCAGCGCCGCGCCGGCCGCGCCGGTCATGCCGTTGACCAGCGGAGGATGCCCGCGCCAGCGGGCCAGCCCGCCGGTCGCCGCGCCGATGAGCAGGGCCACCGCCGGCAGAATGAGGATCGCCAGCCGGTGCGCCGCGTCGGCGTTGAGCCCGGCCGGCTCCAGCACACCGAGCCGTACGGCGGGCAACGGCCCGGCGGTTGCGAGCGACGGGATGACCGAGACGAGCGCCAGCAGCCAAACCGCGCCGCCGACTGCCGCCATGTTCCAACCCAGCGGCGGCTTCACCAGTACGGCGATCGCGGCACCCGCGCCAACCAGCGCGCCGAGGGTCGCGGAGATGCCGACGGCCCAGATCGGGTCCACAGAGAAGCGCTCGGCGGCCTGGGCCGGCCGGACGCAGAGCGGCGCCACGACGGTGGCGCCCAGCGCGGCGGCGGCGGCGATGGCCACCAATCTGCCCGTGCTCCCCAGCACCTCGTACCGGCGGGCCAGGCGTGCGGCGACGACGGTGCCGGCTACGGCGGCGTGTGCCGCGAACCAGCCCACCCAGACGAGCTGGGCAGACCACTGGTTGACGGCGGCGCCGGTGGAGGCGCCGGTGAGCTGGACGATGCCGAAGCTGAACGCGATGCCGAGTTGACCGGCACCGGCGAGCATGCCCATCCCGAGCGCTGTGAGCAACAGGTTACGCCATGTGCGAGAGACCATGTCCGGCACGTTACGCACTCAATGCGGTGGTTTTTCCGGAATGCCGGTTTTTCGCGTCCGGCCGCCGGGCCAGCGGTTACTCCAGTTCGACCAGGCGCGCGCGATGTGCCTGGTGCCGTCCACATTGCTGAGCATCTGGACGGTGTCCGGGTCGCGGAAGATGACGCCAGCGGTGGGCACGTCGGCATCGATGATGCACCTGATCTTGTTACGCCCCGGGCGGCCACCCGCGGCCAAGGGCTACCCCGGCGCCGACGCATACCTCTAGCCGACGGGGGCGAGGTCGCGCATCGCCTCCTCCACGTGATCAAGTTCACGTCGGATCAATCCAGGCAGCGTGTCGTTCGTCCGTCCTCGACTTACCAGCGGACGGATACCTCACGGAGGGCGCTGGGTGACGATGGGGAAACGAGTGCGAGGAATATGGGCGGCGGCGCTCAGTGCGGCGCTGGCCGTCGCGGGTGTGGGGCAGGCGGGGGCCGCCGAGTCCAACGGTACGGCGGTCCCCGGGAGCACCAGAGTCGACGCGGCGGATCCGCTGCGTACGGTGACTCTGGTGTCGGGCGACCGGGTTCGAGTTCGGTCCGGCACATACGAGGTACAGCCTGGTCCCGGCCGTGAGCGGATGGTTTTCGCACAGCACCGGGTTGGTGGCCACGATTACGTCATTCCGGCCGATGCGCTGTCCATGATCGGTGCGCGTCGCGTTGACCGCCGGCTGTTCGACATCACCGAGTTGCTGGCATCGAGGTACGACGACGCCGCGCAGGCGGACCTGCCGCTGCTGGTACGCGCGACGGACCAGACCGCGGCAAGGCAGCTCGCTTCCGGCTACGCGGTGGCACGTGACCTGCCGGGGATCAGGGCTCAGGCGGTCCGGGTCCCCAAGAAGCGGGCCGGGGAATTCTGGAGGTCGCTTGACGCGCAGGTTGCCGGCAAAACCGCGAGCGCTGCCGTGGAACGGGTGTGGTTGGACGGGCAGCGTCAGATCAGCTTGGACCGCAGTGTCCAGCAGATCGGTGCACCAGCGGTGTGGCAGGCGGGCCGAACCGGCCGGGGCGTCACCGTCGCGGTGCTCGACACGGGCATCGACGCCACGCACCCGGACTTCACCGGCCGACTGGCGCAGGTACGCAACTTCACCGACGACCCGGACGCCGATGATCATGTGGGCCACGGCACCCATGTCGCTTCGATCATCGCCGGTTCGGGTGCCGCCTCCGGCGGCCGGTACCGGGGCGTGGCGCCTGACGCGACGTTGCTGGTCGGCAAGGTCTGCACCGATGGTGGGTGCCCCGACTCCGCGATTCTCGCCGGAATGGAATGGGCCGCCGCCAATGGTGCGGTGGTAGTGAACCTCAGCCTCGGCGGCGCCGACACCACCGAGTTGGACCCGCTGAAGGAGGCGGTGGAGACGCTGACCGCGCGTACTGGCACGCTCTTCGTCGTGGCCGCCGGCAACAGCGGGCCCCAAGCCCGAAGCGTCAGTTCTCCGGCCAGCGCCGACTCCGCGTTGGCCGTGGGCGCGGTGGATGGTGCCGACAAACTCGCCGAAAGCTCCAGCCGTGGCCCGCGGCTGGCCGGTGGTGCGATCAAGCCGGAGATCACCGCACCGGGCGTGGACATCGTCGCCGCCCGGGCGCGCAATTCTGAGGCGGACGACCCGGTTGACGAGTCGTACACCCGAATGTCGGGAACCTCGATGGCGACGCCACATGTCGCCGGTTCCGCCGCGTTGCTCGCCCAACAGCACCCGACCTTTCGGGCGGCGGATCTGAAGGCGACTCTGATGGGCACGGCCAAGCCCGATGCGACGTCCCGGCTGACCGAGCAGGGTGCGGGACGCGTCGATGTGGCGGCGGCGTCGGGCTCGACATTGCGGGCCGACCCACCAGCGGTGGATCTCGGCATCGCGAAGTGGCCACACCAGGACGACCTGGCAGCCAGCCGTACCGTCGCCTTCCGCAATGACGGCGCCACGGCGGCAACGCTGTCGCTGACGGTCTCCGTGACCGGGCCTGACGGCGCCCACGCGCCGGAAGGCATGTTCCGCATCGAACCAGCGCAGCTCACGGTCGCGGCCGGTGGTTCGGCGTCGGCGACCATCACCGCCAGAACCGCCATCTCGGGCTCGGAAGGGGTGTACGAGGGGCGGGTGGAGGCCAGCGGCCCCGCTGGCGTGGTGCGGGTCCCGGTGACCATCGACCGGGAACCGGAGAGCTATGACCTGAAGCTCACGCACCTGGACCGTACGGGCAGCTTGACCGACAGCTACAACACCTTTCTGGATGGTCTCTCCGCTCCCGGCACCGTCGCGCCCTACGAGCCGGACGGGACAGTCAGCATCCGGCTGAGGGCCGGCAACTACCACCTCACCAGCGTTATCTCCGAGGAGCACGGCGATGATCGCCTCGCGTCCCTGCTCACCCAGCCGCAGCTCGAACTGACGGCGGACACCACAATCGTGCTGGACGCCCGGCTCGCCAGGTCCAGCACGGTGACCGTGCCCCGGCCAGCGGCAACGCCAACCGGATCGGTTGTCGGGTACTACCGGCACCTACCGGACGGCAGTCTGAGCGCTGCGTCAGTGTTCTCGTTCGGCGGCATGACACCGCTATTCGCCGCACAGTTCGGTCCCGCGCTCGCCGGGAACGAGATGCGGGGACGCATGCAGACGGTCTTCACCGAGCCAGGTCCCGACGGGCAGTTCGGGTCCGGGTCGCACCGCTACCACCTGGCCTGGTTCCCGTCCGGACAGGTACCGTCCGGGATCCGCCAAGAGGTGCGGACCGCGGACCTGGCGCAGGTGGAAGCGACATATCCCGCAAGCGAGTCCGGCACGATCGGTGAGAAGACGGTCTTCGCGTCGCGTCCGGACTACACCGAATCACTGTCCTTCGGCGGCACTGTTCCATTGCCGGCCACGCGCACCGAGTACTACTCCCGAGCGGACGACACCCGATGGTCGGCCGACGTCAGGATGGGGGAGGTCCAACAGATGTCGGCACCCACCGCCTATCCGGCCGGTCGGCAGACCGAATCGTGGCAGGCGGGCCCGCTGGGCCCCGGCTTCCCGACACCCCCGTCCTCCATTACGGTCTTTTCCGACGGCTACTGGGTCACCCGACAGGAAAATCGGATCTTCGCCGCCGTTCCGCTCTTCTCCGACCGGGATATCCGGCACGCCGGCGTCGCCGGCACCACCTCCTACACCCAACGACTGCTCCGCGACGGGCAGCCCGTGCCATTGATCGACGATTACGACTACGAGGTGCCTGCGGCGGCGGCAAATTATCGATACAGCGTCACCGCTACCCGAGACGCTGAACTCTCCACCCGCGTGCAGGCCGAGTGGACGTTCCGCTCCGAAAAGTCGGAAAAGCTGGCCCGACTGCCGGTCATGGCGGTGCGCTTCGCACCCGCGCTCGACGGCGACAATGCGGCGCCGGCCGGCAGAGGCCTTCGCATCCCGGTCACCGTGCAGCGGCAGGCCGGTGCGACGCCAGCACAGGTACGGTCGCTGACCGTCGAGGTGTCGTTCGACGACGGCCAGACCTGGCAACTCGCATCGGTCCAAAAATCCGGTGCTGGCTGGCTCGCCGACGTGCACCATCCGGCCGGCGCTGGTTACGCCGCCCTACGCGCGTACGCGGTTGACCAGAGCGGCAATACAGTGCGCCAGACCATCATCCGCGCGTACCGAATCAAGGGCTGACCCCGGCGCATGCCCTCACCTGCGACATGACCGACGCCTTGCTGGCCCCATTTTCACGTCGGGGCCAGCAAGGGCGAGGCGGGCGGGAGTAGGGATCTCTCAGGTCACCCGCAGCGTTGACCGTTGAGGTTGAAGGCGGTTGGCGCCGGATTGGTGCCGCTCCACGTGCCGTTGAAGCCAGTGCTGGTGGACGCGCCGGGGGCGAGTTTGCCGTTCCAACTCATGCTGTCCGCGGTGACGCTCGTTCCGCTCTGTTTCCAGGTGGCCGACCAGCCCTGGCCGACCTTCTGGCCGGTGGTGGGGAAGGCGAAGGCGAGCTTCCAGCCGTCGATCGCGGTGGTGCCGGTGTTCTTGATCGTCACGGTCGCGGTGAAGCCGCCCGGCCAACTGTTCGCCGTGTAGCCGACCGTGCAGCCGACGGTCGGGGCGGTGGGCGCGGTCCGCACGGTCAGGCCGGGCGAGGCCGCCGAGACGTTGCCCGCCGCGTCACGAGCGGTTACCACGAAGGTGTACGGGGTGTCCGGCGTCAGCCCGGTCACGGTGTACGTGGTGCCGGTGGCGTTGCCCACCTTCACGGTGCCAGCGGCGTCGACCCGGTGCACGTCGTAGCCGGTGACGGCGGTGTTGTCGGTAGACGGCGTCCAGGCCAGCGCGACGCTGTCGCCGGTGATCGTGCCGGCGGTCGGCTTGCCCGGGGCGGTCGGCGCCTGGGTGTCGCCGGGCGTGGTGCCGCGCGGCAGCACCAGGTGGGTGATCGAGTTGGCCGGGAAGGTGGCCGTGAAGCCGCCGGCGGTCACCGGCTGGTCAGCCTCCCGGACGACGCCGGCGAGGTTCGCCCCGCTGTAACGGTAGACCTGAGCGGTGCTGGCGGAGGCGCCGGTGAGGACGACCGGGCTGGTCAGGTCGTCGCCGGTCTTGTTGACTACGACCAGGGTGAGCGCCTTGTCGGCGCTCCGCTCGGCGGCGTACACCGCCAGCTTGCCCTGGTCGGCGCTGGTCGCCTGGACGGAGGTTTCGCCGAACGCGCCGCCCTTGCCGTCGTAGTTGCGGTAGACGCGGAAGGCGTTGGCCACCGGCTGGTCGGCCGTGGGTGCGGTCCAGAGGGTGGCCAGGTCGAGCCCTTCGCGGCCGAAGATGCCGAGAACGTCAGCCTGGGCGAGCGCGCCGTTGAGCGATGACTGGCCGCCCCAGTTGTACTCGGTCATCGCGATCTTCGTGCCCGGGTAGTGCTGGTCGACCAACTCGCGCAGGCGCGGGATGAACCGGACCGGACTGTTGATCCAGCTCTCGTCCACGTAGGTCGGATCCCAGAGCTGGCGGGTCGAGCGCAGTCGCAGCGCCTGGGTGTTGGCGTCGCCGGCCGCCTCGCCCAAAACGCCGGACTGCTGCGGGTAGAGGTGGACGTCGAAGTAGTCGAGGATGCGTGTGCGGTGCTGCTGCTCGTACTCGCGCATCCGGTCCAGGTACCACGGGCCGAGGTCCTGCCCGCCGTGCGCGGCCTTGTCCGGCGGGTTCGACCAGCAGCCGGTACGCGAGCAGGTGTCCTGGTCCAGGCCCGAATAGAAGATCGAGTTCAGACCCCAGCCGACGGGACCGAGCGTCTTCGCGCCGGGGTCGGCAGCCTTGATCGCGGCAGCGTACTCGTAGGTGCGGTCGCGTAGCTCGTCGTAGCCCAGCCCGGTCGGGCGGACGTCGCGGTGGGTGGAATGCCACAGGTCCGGCTCGTTGTCCAGGTTGTAGAACTGGACCCCGCCGTCGGCGGCAGCGCCAAACTGCCCCTTGAGGTGGTTGACGAAGTCGGTGGCGTACTCCGGACCGACGGCGACGCTGGTGTCCTCCGGATCGTTGCCGGTGACCGGTGACCCGTCCGGCTTTATGCCGTTGCCACAGTCCGGTGCCCAGGTGTCGGTGGACTGCTGCGGGCCGTACTTGGCGACGCTGAAGCCACACGCCCGCGACCGGTCCTTGGCGATCCAGCCGAGCGTCGGCATTGTCATGACCGTGGCGGCGCCGGTGGCCTTGTTCTGCTGCACGAACCGGTCGGTCTCCGAGCCCTCCGGGAGGTCGGCCGGATTCGGGTTGTCGTTGGGGATGTTCTCGAAATACCAGTCCGCCGCGCGGTTGGTGGTGTCGGCACGGAAGTTGTAGCGGGTGGTGGCGTTGCCGCCGTAGCGGTGCACCGGCAGCCGCAGGTCGCGGGCGAGGGCCTCATCGGCGAAGTTCATGCCGTAGATGTACGGGCTGATCTGGTGCCGGGCGGCGGTGGTGTCCACGGCCAGCGCTGGGCCGGCCGCGGCCAGGGCGGGCTCCGGCAGGGCCAGACCACCGAGGGCCGTGGCGAGCACGACCGGAAGTAGAGCTGTGGTGGGACGCACGAGCATTCCTCTCCGATAGAAGCTCGACGATGGGAGCGCTTCCACAGCGTTGCGCTTTCCTGGCTCCGAGTCAACGCCGGAAGACCCCTCGTGGATCCTGTCGATTCGATTGGATGCGGCCTGTACAGGGAGTTGGTACGGTGAGTCGCACCGCTGCTCGGGGTTACACCCCGGCGGCTTCAGGCCGGATCCGACGGGCCGTCCCTAGAGCTGTATTGGCCTGGGTGACTAGATGGGTGACGACGGGGTGCGAGTACGGCTGGACGTCCCTGGACACTGGCGGACGGTTCGTGCAGTTGAGCCCTACGACTCGCGCAGCTCATCGACGGTCGATCGATCCCTCACATCGAAGCGATCCTGGCCGGAGACAATGCTTCGGTGAGCTGGGATGAGTTCCTTTGGCATGTGGATCACCGGCTAGGCATGTACGTCGGGCGGCCAAGGTACGAACGAGCGTTTTCGGCACTGACGGGCTTTGACCTTGCGCGTGGTCGGGGCGAGCTGGCGGCGTTCCAGGCATGGATGTCCGCCCGCCACCGTGGCAGCAACCTTGCCTTCTGGTCTCTGGTGATAGCGGAGACCTTCGGTGAGGGTGCCACCGAAGACCGCTTTGTCAGCGAAGACGACCACAAGCGGGCCATCTCGAACCTCTGCCTGCTCCTCCGCGAGTTTCTCGGCCGCGTAGATCACCTGCGATGAAGCTGAGCAGCGGCTGCGCCCAGTACAGGTTGCCGATGGTCACTCCCGCCGCCACCGCGAGCAGGAACGTCAGTTGGCTGCTCATCTCCGACGGCGGCGCCATGCGGGGTGCTGCTATCCCGCCACGCTAGGGCGCGGAATCAAGGCGTCGGGCCAAGCGAGGGACCGAGCATGGCAGGGCGGCATCCGCCGCAAGAAGGCACTGGGCCGGTAGCTCACGAGCGGTCGGCGGTCGGCGGCCCGGTGCGAGCCGGGTTTAGGGGGAGCAGGTTGGGAGCAGCGGGGTGTCCTGAACGGCCTTGGAGTGCGTCCAACAGCATCGAACGGCGCTCAACTGCACCCACCCCTGCCTGCGGCCCCACGTTGCCGCAGGTCAGAGTCGGTGCGGCGTCCTGTTTTTCACCGCGGAGTGCTCCGCGTCGGCGCACCTGCGCCGCGCTCGACCGCATAACTCGGATGAAGAACGGAAGGAAGGCGTAGTTGTCCTCGGTGGTCAGCCTCTTGCCGGCCGCCCACAGGTCGACGACGCGGAGTTGGTGCGGCTCGACCTCGCCGATCTCCACCGCGAACGTGGCCCGGTCACCGAAGCGTCGTGTTATCAGCCCAGGGCGCAGTCATAAGGAAGGCCGTGCCTGACGGGGTAGCTTGCCATCCCTCGGCCAATGCCTTGCGGACAATCGCAGCGACAGCCGACGGGAGAACGGGCACCGTCGACCCGCCAAGCCAGTTACTTGGATGGTCCTGAGGCATGCTGACCAGCATCACCCTGCCCTTGCAATCGACCTGTTCTACAGCGACAGCGAGCGGTCGCTCACACAGCCCTTGGGCATAGGTTGGTTTGCCGCGCACTCGCCACCTGTAGGTGACCCCGTCAACCGTGATGAGCCGAGAGCCCTTCTTGACCAACGCCATGACGACCCTCCTCGACGTCAGATGAGCGTGCCCGTAGCGTGCCCGATGCAGCGGTCAGCATGGGCCAGCGCGGGACGCCCGATCAGCGAGGCAGACACGCCGCGTTTCCCCAGGATGTCGCTACGCCCCGTGTAGATCAACGCGATTCCCAAGCAGAGCGTGGGCCGCTGCCCTAGTCACCCTGCTTGGGCTGGAAGTAGCGCTGTTTGATCCGTGCAGCGCCGCCGGGCTTCCCAGCCAGAACCTGACGCCCCTGCCACTCGACGGTCCGCTCATCACTCCAACCCACGCAGAAGTGCAGTCGCCCTCAGAGGCCGCCGACCCAGGTGCCGCAGGCCGCACGGACATGCGAATCGGCGGTGACCGTCCGGGTGACGGTCACCGCCGATTGCGTGGTCGAACCGGTCAGGCGGCCGAGCAGACGGTGTCCAGCTCCTTGATGGCGGCTTCCAGGGCCTTCTTGCTGGGCTTGGCGTCGGCGGACTCGTTGTACGCGTCGCTCAGGCCCATCATCTCGTTCTGGATTTTCTCGGAGGCGGCGGAGACTGCCTCGTTGGCACCCATCGAGTGCGCCAGGATCGCGACCGATCCGGCGGCCCACTGGGCACTGACCGCGAAGTGCCCGGCCGGCGGGCCGATCTTCTCGGCCTTGGTGACCTTAGCCGCGTTGTCCTTGATGTCCTTCTTGATGTCGGCGCAGGCCTTCACTGTGACCGCGTCGTTGGCCGCGGTGCTGGTCGCAGTGGTGGCCGCACCGCCGGTCGGGGCCGCGCTCGAGGCCGCCGGGGACGGCGAGGTTGCGGTGCCCTCAGATTCGGGCTGCGGATCGCAGCCGGACATCGCGATCGCCGCCGCAACGGCCAAGCCAGTCAGGACGAGTCGAGTTCGGTTCATTGATGTTCCCCCATGATCTTCATGTTCGGCGCACGCTACCAGCCCCGGTCGAACCGGTGGGATCAGTTAGTGGGCCGACGAGCATCGAGCCTCAGGTCTGGAGCTGGATGCGAGGCGCGTAGTGACTGCGGACGACGGGTGCCGCGCATCGCTCGCAGGTGTCGGTCTGCAGGCGGCGAAGATTGGGCTGCGCCGAGAACGTCCCCGACCGGACCGGTTCCGATCAGCGTCGTGGAAGGCTGCCCACCAGTAGTCCACGGTGGTGCGCAGGATCGTCCGTTCCCGCTCGGAGGTGTGGTCGACCGCTGAGATCCGTGCGGCCGCCGGGTGCTCGGGTTGGTAGGCGGTGTGGTTGCGGCATTAGGATCGAGCGCTTCAGTGGATCTTGACGTCGGATGTGCAGAACTCATGATTACGATTCGCCCTTACACCAGCGCAGACGTCCTCTTCGCCCGGCAGCACCTCAGCGGACCCGACGCTGGAGACGCCGTCTGGTTCGGCTACTCCTCACCCCGGTTGCAGGCGGAGTTTGACGCCAACGGATTGTTCTCCGCCGAGGGCGGCAGGTTGATCGTCGACCAGGACGGGGAAGCGGTCGGCAGCGTGGAGTGGTCCAAGGCCTCATGGGGACCGGCGGGACAAAGTTGGTGCTGGGAAATCGGCATCCTTCTACGCAAGGACGCTCGTGGGCGTGGCATTGGCACACAAGCCCAGGCGTTGCTGCGCGATTACCTTTTCAACCACACCCACGCCGAGCGTTTGCAGGCGGTTACCGACGTCGAAAACATCGCCGAGCAACGAGCGCTGGAGAAAGCCGGGTTCTCACAGGAGGGTCGGGTCCGTAGCGCCCAGTGGCGTGCCGGGCGATGGCACGATCAGTACCTATATGCGTGCGTCCGTAGTGACTGGCAAAGTTGACTGGCTCTGCGCAGTGGGATGGATTTGGGGCACACCGGGGCGTAAGACAGCGTGACTCTGAGGTATACCGCTCACACCCGCATCCGTCCTGACGGAGGTGACCGACGGTCACCCCTCTTGGTCAGGATGGTGTGAGACACCCCGTGTGAGTTGGGGGTGCTGACCTGAGGACGGGGATCGGAGATCCTT